>NZ_JBVHVF010000032.1:0-90880 GCF_055564955.1 Streptomyces sp. NPDC028910
AACAAGACCGAAACGAGGGCCTCAACAACTCCCAACCCCCCCCCCCCCCCCCCTCCCCGCCCGGCTCGCCCCCCCCCCCCCCCCCTCTCCCTCTCCCCCCCCCCCCCCCCCTCCCCCCCCCCCCACGCCCGTTCTCATTCGCCCTTCGGGGCGATCCTGGCCGGCCCGGCTTCCGGGTCGGCGAGCAGCTTGTCGTGGAGCTCTCTGCTCTGCTCCGTGAGCTGCTGGGGGCCGCTGAGCGGGGGCACGCCGGAAACGATCTCACCGGGCGCCATCGGGGGTTCGTAGCGGGTGGGCGCGGTCGTGACCGTGTAGGCGGTGGCGGCGGCGATCACCGCGGTCAGCCCGAGGGTCGCGCGGGTCCACCTCCGTACGCGCCGCTCGCCGCCGCCGCGTACGGCCGCCGCCGGGCGCGGGTGGAGCACGACGGCCGGTCGCAGCGCGGTGAGCTGGTCGTGCAGCAGCGCGGACCGTTCCTCGGGCGGTACGTCGGCCAGTTGGGGGATCCGGTCGGCGAGGTCGGCGTGCGCGTGCAGGAGGCGGTTGCCCGTGGTGGGGGTGGTGGCCTCGGTCTCGGCGGCGGTGTCGGGGAGGTCGAGGCCGACGCCGTCGTAGAGCAGGACGGTACGGCGGTGGACGGGGGGCAGCGCGAGCAGGGCGTCGAGCAGGATCCGGTCGGCGGGCTCGGCGGGCGGCTTGCCGGGAGGGCGGCGGGCGCTGCGGAACCGGTGCCAGGGGGAGAGGGCGTACTCGTACGCGGCCGCGCGCACCCAGCCCACCGGGTCCGGGTCGGTGGCCACCTCGGGCCACCGGTCCCAGGCCAGGATGAACGCACGCTCCACGGCCTGCAGGGCGAGGGCCCGGTGGCCGGTGAGCAGGTAGGTCTGCCGGGCGAGGGCGGGGGCGGCGTCGGCGTAGAGGGCGTCGAAGGCCCCGGCCGGCGTTCTGGCCGACGCGGGGGTTCCTGCGGGGGGCTGGGCGGGCTGCTCGGCCGGCTCTTCGGCGGACTGCTCGGCCGGCTCTTCGGCCGACTGTTCGGCGGGCTGCTCTGTGGGGGGCTCGGCGGGCTGCTCTGCGGCGGGCTCAGCCGGTTGGCCGGGCTCGGGGAGTGCCTCCGCTTCTGCCTCCCTCGCCTCTGCTGTCTCGTCCGTCTCCTCCGCCTGCTCGGTCTTCTCCGCCTGGTGCGCCTGGTGCGCCTGGTGCGCCTGGTCCGCGCCCTCTGCCGCCTCCGGGGGGCCGTCGGCCGCGGTGTCGTGTCCGGCTGGCGGGGGCGCCTCCTCCGCTTCCGGGGCGGCGGCCTGCGGCGGGGCCGCGAGGGTGGCCAGGAATGCCGCGTACGCCTCGCGCTTGCGGCCGCGGGGGCGCGTACGGCCCGCTTCCCAGGAGCGGATCGTCTTCACGGCGACGCCCACCGCAGCCGCGACCTGCTGATGTGTCAGATCCGCCGCTTCGCGCAGTCTGCGGCGCTCCTTGGGGGCGGGCAGGCTCAGCTCCGAGGCCGATGAGGAGGCCGTCTCGACGCTTCGTGTCATGCCACACTCCCCGCGACCCGACAGCCCTGGGCGAAAAAGTACATAAACGTATATTGGGCGACACCACGGACATTCGCCTGTTACCCGCCCATAGCGCGTGTCGTTGGCACCATGGCGGGGTGACCCAAGTGACCGAACACGGGACCCCGTTGTCAGCGGCCCCGCGAACCGGCGTGCGGCGCCGTTCGCCGGCCGCCGCCGCATGCGTGGTGGGCGGCGCCGTGGCCGCCGGGCTCGGGCTCGGCTTCCTCGCCGTGCTCGTCATCGTGCTGTGGATCAGTTCCCCCTATCCCGACAGCGGCCCCGGCGGGGCCCTGCACCTCGCCGCCGGGCTGTGGCTGCTCGCCCACGGGACGGAGCTGGTGCGGTACGAGACCCTCTCCGGCGTTCCCGCGCCCGTCGGCCTGACACCCCTGCTCCTCGTCGCGCTGCCCGTGCTGCTCATGCGGCGGGCCGCCCGGCTGGGGAGCGCGTCCGAGGAGGACGGGGAGGAGGTGCTTCCCGCCGGCGCCGTGTTCTCGGCCGTGCTGTGCGGATACCTCGCCGTCGGGGCCCTCGCCACGGTGTACGCGGCCGGCGGCCCCATGCCGGCCGACCCGATCAGCGCGGCCTGGCACATTCCGCTGGTGGCCCTGTTCGCCGCCGCGGGCGGGGTGTGGGGGGCCAAGGGGCGTCCGCTCGGGCCGTTGCCGTCGTGGCTGCCAGGAGGCGTACGGAGGGCTGTCGCGCGCCCCCGTTACGCGCTCGCGCTCCGGGCGGGGGCGGGCGGCGCCCTGGTGCTCCTGGGCGGCGGCGCGCTGCTCGTCGGCGTCTCGCTCGCGTGGCACGGGGCGGAGGTGCAGGCCTCGTTCCTGTCGCTGACCGGGGTGTGGTCGGGCCGGTTCGCGGTCCTGCTGCTCGCGCTCACGCTGATCCCGAACGCCCTGGTCTGGGGAGCGGCCTACGCCCTCGGGCCCGGCTTCGCCCTCGGCGTCGACGCGACCGCCACCCCGCTCGGCTTCGCGGGGGCGCCTGGGCTGCCCCGGTTCCCGCTGCTGGCGGCGCTTCCGCCCGAGGGGCCCGGTACGCCGCTGACCTGGGCGGTCGCCGGGGTGCCGGTGGTCGCCGGGCTGGCGGTGGGCTGGTTCGCGGTACGCCGGGCGCGCGAGGTCTCGTACGGGGAGACCGCGCTCACGGCGGCGCTGGGCGCGCTGGTGTGCGGGCTGGCGATGGCCGGGCTGGCGGCGGCCTCGGCGGGGCCGCTGGGCTCGCGGCGGCTGGCCGATGTGGGGCCGGTGTGGTGGGCCACCGGTGCGGCGGCCTTCGGCTGGACGCTGCTGCTGGCGGTGCCGGTGGCGGTGGCGGTGCACGCGTGGCGGAACCGCCCGGCCAAGGGGCTGGCCGGGCTGGATGTGGACGAGCCGGTGGATGACCGGTGGCACGACAGTGGCGTACGGGAGATTCGGTGGGCGGAGATGAGGCGGGTGGCGGGGGTGCTGGTCCCTGACATTTCGGTGCCCGAGGCGGTGGCTCCTGTGGCCCCGGCGGGTCCTGTGGCTCCGGCGGGTCCGGTGGCGTCTGCCGAGCGGGGGCATCGGGCGGTGACGGTCGTGTCGGGGCTCGGGATGGATCTGACGCCGATCCTGAGGGCGGGTGGGTCGGGCGAGCCGTCGCCGGCTCCGCCGTTGGCTCCGCCGGTGGTTGGGGCGCGGGTGTTGGCTCGACGGAAGCCGCCGGGCTAGCTCCGCCGGGGGGCGGGTGCGGCGCCGTTGCCGGGGGCGCTGCCCCCGGACCCCCGCGCCTCAAACGCCGGCGGGGCTGAAAGAACGGGGCTCCGCCCCGGACCCCGCGCCTCAAACGCCGGCGGGGCTGAATGGTGCCCCGCGGGGCTGGATTTGCCCGGTGGGATTACTGGCGGACCTTCAGGACGTCGCCCACGATGTTGTCCGGGAGGAGGGTGTTGCACTGGAGTTCCGCCGACTTCGTGAGGGCGTCGTCGCGGCAGACGTAGAAGTCCTTGTAGGTGAGCTGCAGTGCGTACGAGCTCATGGCCAGCAGGATCGCCAGCGAGGCCGTGACCAGGCCGCTCACCGCCGCGGTGCGCTGCGGGCGGGCCGCGGGGCCCAGGGCGTCCAGGCCGGCCGGAGCGGGCGACGTGGTCGACGCGGTCGACGTGGCCGGCTTTCCGCGCAGGGCGCTGATGCCCCAGTACAGGGCGAGCGCGCCCAGCAGCAGGCCGACCGACGGGATCCCGAAGATGCCGAAGAAGAAGCCCCACATGCCGGCCAGCAGCGCGTAGCGGGCGCGGCGCTGGATCGGGTCCGTCGGGTCCCAGCGCGCCGGACCCCGCTGCCCCTCCGGATCCTTCGGGCTGTCCCCGTTGCCTCCGTCACCACCGCTGCGCGGCTGCCACGGCTGGTCAGGCCGGTCTTCCGGCGGAGCCGCGAAGGGGTTGTCGTCGGTGGGGGAGTCGGGCTGACGGCGGTCCGGCATCGGGTGTGTTTCTTCCCCTGTGTCATGGACGTCGCGAGAACGTCGTGGCGAGGTGAGGCCTGTGTGGGCTTGTACGCCAGACGCTACCGCCCGGCCGTCCCCCCGTCCCTCGGGGGCCGTCCGGTGTGCCGGTATCGTTGCAGGCGGTCGGTGGCTTCGTATGGTTCCCCGTATATCGGTACCCCGAAGTTTCGTATGACCACACAAGACGAACACCGCAATTCCCGCGAGAAAGGGCCTCCCATGGCCGCCTCCCGCCTGGTCGTGCTGGTCTCCGGTTCCGGCACCAACCTCCAGGCCCTGCTCGACGCCATCGACGCCCACCCCGGCGGAGCCGAGGGCTACGGCGCCGAAGTCGTCGCCGTGGGGGCCGACCGCGAGAACATCGCCGGCCTGGAGCGGGCGGAGAAGGCCGGGATCCCCACCTTCGTCTGCCCGGTCAAGGACTACGGGAGCCGTGCGGAGTGGGACGTCGCCCTCACCGAGGCGACCGACGCCCACGCGCCGGACCTCGTCGTGTCCGCCGGATTCATGAAGATCGTGGGCAAGGCGTTCATCGACCGCTTCGGCGGCCGGTTCATCAACACCCATCCCGCCCTCCTCCCCGCCTTCCCCGGCGCGCACGGCGTACGCGACGCGCTCGCCTACGGCTCGAAGGTCACCGGCTGCACGGTCCACTTCGTGGACTCCGGCGTGGACACCGGTCCGATCATCGCCCAGGGTGTGGTCGAGGTCCGGGACGAGGACGACGAAGCCGCTCTCCATGAGCGCATCAAGGAAGTCGAGCGCCAGCTGCTCGTCGACGTCGTGGGGCGCCTGGCCCGGCACGGCTACCGCATTGAGGGACGAAAGGTAACAATCCAGTGACCGCCGCAGAGACCGTAGAGAGCAACGAACCGACCACGACTCAGCGGCCGATCCGGCGTGCGCTCGTCAGTGTCTACGACAAGACGGGACTGGAAGAGCTGGCCCGCGGGCTGCACGAGGCGGGCGTCGCGCTCGTCTCCACCGGCTCCACCGCCTCGAAGATCGCCGCGGCCGGGGTCCCCGTCACCAAGGTCGAGGAGCTGACCGGCTTCCCCGAGTGCCTGGACGGCCGGGTCAAGACCCTGCACCCGCGCGTGCACGCCGGCATCCTCGCCGACCTGCGCCTGGAGGACCACCGCGACCAGCTGGCCGAGCTGGGCGTCGAGCCCTTCGACCTCGTGGTCGTCAACCTCTACCCCTTCCTCGCGACCGTCCAGTCGGGTGCCACCCCGGACGAGTGCGTGGAGCAGATCGACATCGGCGGCCCCTCCATGGTCCGTGCCGCCGCCAAGAACCACCCCTCGGTCGCGGTCGTGACCAGCCCCGAGCGCTACGCCGACGTGCTCGCGGCCGCCCGGAGCGGCGGCTTCGACCTCACCGCGCGCAAGCGGCTGGCGGCCGAGGCCTTCCAGCACACCGCCGCCTACGACGTGGCCGTGGCCTCCTGGTTCACGAACGCGTACGCCCCGGAGCCGCAGGCGGTGCTGCCCGAGTTCCTGGCCGGCGCCTGGGAGCGCAAGTCCACCCTGCGCTACGGCGAGAACCCGCACCAGGCCGCCGCCCTCTACACGGACGGTCAGCCGGGTGGGCTCGCCAACGCCGAGCAGCTGCACGGCAAGGAGATGTCCTTCAACAACTACGTGGACACCGAGGCCGCGCGCCGCGCCGCCTACGACCACGAAGAGCCCTGCGTCGCGATCATCAAGCACGCCAACCCGTGCGGCATCGCGGTCGGCGCGGACGTCGCCGCCGCCCACCGCAAGGCGCACGCCTGCGACCCGCTGTCGGCCTTCGGCGGTGTCATCGCCGTCAACCGCCCGGTGACCGTCGAGCTCGCCGAGCAGGTCGCGGAGATCTTCACCGAGGTCATCGCCGCCCCCGCCTACGAGGACGGCGCGATCGAGGTCCTGGCCAAGAAGAAGAACATCCGCGTCCTGAAGGTGGACGGCACCCCGCACCAGCCGGGTGACCTCAAGCCGATCTCCGGCGGCGCGCTGCTCCAGCAGAGTGATCTCTTCCAGGCCGAGGGCGACGACCCGGCCCACTGGACCCTCGCCACCGGCGACGCCCTGTCCGAGGCGGAGCTCGCCGAGCTGGCCTTCGCGTGGAAGGCCTGCCGGGCCGTCAAGTCCAACGCGATCCTGCTCGCCAAGGACGGCGCCTCGGTCGGCGTCGGCATGGGCCAGGTCAACCGCGTCGACTCGGCGAAGCTCGCCGTCGAGCGGGCGGGCGCCGAGCGCGCGCAGGGCTCGTACGCCGCGTCCGACGCCTTCTTCCCCTTCCCTGACGGGCTGGAGATCCTGACGGCCGCGGGCATCAAGGCCGTGGTCCAGCCGGGTGGTTCGGTCCGTGACGAGCAGGTCGTCGAGGCCGCGAAGAAGGCCGGTGTGACCATGTACTTCACCGGGACCCGGCACTTCCTCCACTGAGCCCGCCGGACGCCCCCAGGCACACGGCGAAGGCCGCGACCCGCGCAGCGCTGCGGGTCGCGGCCTTCGCCGTACTACGGGCGGGCGTACGGGCTCAGTAGCTCGGGCGCCGGAAGTAGTCGCCGGCCTTGGCGAGGCCCACGATGACCATGATGCCGAGGGCGAGGGAGACCGCGGCCAGAAGCATGGAGAGGATGGCGCCGCCGACCGGGGTCTGCTCGTCTGCGGCGAGAATGACCAGATTGCCGAGCAGGCTGAAGCCGGCGAAGAGGGCCTGCAGCGACCCGTAGATGATGCCGGAGACACGGACTCCCGTGCGCCCCTTGCTCAGCTTGGCGGCCGTCAGGATGGGCCACAGGGACAGGCCGATGATGAAGATGCCGGCGAAGACGAACGCGCCGCCGGCGATGGCACCCGCCTCGCTCGCCGACGAGCTGGACGAGTCCGAGAAGACGGAGGCGAAGACCGCGCCGCCGATGATGACGAACAGGCCGGCCAGGGCCGTCAGGCTGCCCAGGATGAAGAGGATGACGCGGGCGGCCTTCGCACCGCCGGGCATCTCCATGGCGGGTCCCGGGTATCCGGCCGGCGCCCCCGGGTACCCAGCCGGACCGCCCGGGTAGCCCTGCGCCTGCTGCGGGTAGGCGTAGCCGCCCTGCGGCGGCACACCCTGCGGTGCCTGCTGCGGGTAGCCGTAGCCGGGCTGGCCCTGCGGGGACTGGGGCGGCTGCTGTCCGTACGGATTGTGCGGGTCGCCGAAGCTCATCTTGGGGTGTTCCTCCGTGGAAGTGCGGGGACGCACGGCATACGCGCGGAGGAAATCTGCTCGGTGCGGTCCGCCCCCCGGCACTGCCCGCGGCACTCGGTCCTTTCATCGTCGTCCGACCGGCAAGGGCTTGTCCAGTTGGTTGCCGTGCGGCCGGTGACTTGTTGTGCAAGTGCAATGAACGCTGTATTCCGCTGCGCGCCTTGACTGGAACCGGGACCACCTCATCCGGGAGGATGGGGTCATGACCGCCCAGATTCTCGATGGCAAGGCCACCGCGGCCGCGATCAAGTCCGAACTGACCGCCCGCGTGGCGGCCCTGAAGGCCCGGGGTACCACCCCCGGCCTCGGCACCCTCCTGGTCGGTGACGATCCGGGCAGCCGCTGGTACGTCAACGGCAAGCACAAGGACTGCGCCGAGGTCGGCATCGCCTCCATCCAGCGCGAACTGCCCGCGACGGCCTCCCAGGAGGACATCGAGGCGGTCGTACGGGAACTCAACGCCGACCCGCAGTGCACGGGCTACATCGTCCAACTCCCACTCCCCAAGGGCATCGACACCAACCGGGTCCTCGAGCTGATGGATCCGCTCAAGGACGCCGACGGCCTGCACCCCATGTCCCTCGGCCGGCTGGTGCTGAACGAGCCCGGTCCGCTGCCCTGCACCCCGTACGGGATCGTCGAGCTGCTGCGCCACCACGGCGTCGGGATCAACGGCGCGCACGTCGTCGTCCTCGGCCGCGGGATCACCGTCGGGCGCTCCATCGGCCTGCTGCTGACCCGGAAGTCCGAGAACGCCACCGTGACGCTCTGCCACACCGGTACGCGCGACCTCTCCGGGCTGCTGCGCCAGGCGGACATCATCGTCGCGGCGGCCGGTGTCCCGCACCTGGTCAAGCCGGAGGACGTGAAGCCGGGCGCGGCCGTGCTCGACGTGGGCGTCAGCCGCGACGAGGCCGGGAAGATCGTCGGCGATGTGCACCCCGGTGTCGCCCAGGTGGCCGCCTGGATCTCCCCGAACCCGGGCGGGGTCGGCCCGATGACCCGGGCCCAGCTGCTCGTCAATGTCGTCGAGGCGGCGGAACGGACCACCAGTGCAGGCTGAACGGGATGCCGCGCACGCGGCCGGCAGCGGCGCGACCAGGGCGAACGGCACGCCCGTCGCGGCGGGCACGTCCGCCGCGGCAGGCACGCCCGTGACGCCGGGCACGCCCGTGACGCCGGACACGCCCGTCACGCCGGGCACGCCCGTGACGGCCGGGGCCGAAGCGCCCAGGTCCCGCCGCTTCCCGTCCGTCACCCGGGACACCGCCCGCCCCGAGGGCAGCGGCCGCGCCGTCCCCGGGGCGGTGTCCGCGCCCGCCCGTCAGTGGCCGATGCTCAGCGTGCTCACCGCGACCGCGGCCGGGCTGCTGGCCACGGCGCTGGGGCACCCGCGCGCCGGCTGCCTGGTGATCGGCGTGGCCCTGATCGCGGCTTCGGTGCTGCGGCGCGTGCTGCCCTCCGTGGGGATGCTCGCGGTGCGCTCCCGCTTCACGGACATGATCACGTACGGGGTGCTGGGCGTGGCGATCACGCTGCTCGCGCTGGTCATGCCCAAGCCCTGGCTGGAGATCCCGTTCCTGGAGAGCGCGGTCCGCTTCACCGTGAGGTGAGTGCCGCCGGGGGATCGGGAGCCACCGGACACGGGGCGCGCCTCCCCGCCCGAACGACGGTCCGCGAACCGGCCCCGCCTTCGAACGGCGGGGTCCGTGTGCGACGCACCACAGGGACCCGGGGGTCAGGCCGCTCCGGGGTCGGATAGCCTGACCGCGGATGTCTCTTCACGTCAAGATTTACTGGGGAGCGGCGTCCTCCAGCACATGGGGCAGGGACGCCCCACCGCCAGCTGTCTAACGGAGAAGGCCATGACCCGCACTCCCGTGAATGTCACCGTCACCGGCGCCGCCGGCCAGATCGGCTACGCGCTGCTCTTCCGCATCGCGTCCGGTCACCTGCTCGGCGCGGACGTGCCGGTCAAGCTCCGGCTTCTGGAGATCCCCCAGGGCATGAAGGCCGCTGAGGGCACCGCCATGGAGCTCGACGACTGCGCGTTCCCGCTGCTCGCCGGCATCGACATCTTCGACGACCCGAACCAGGGCTTCGAGGGTGCGAACGTCGCGCTGCTCGTGGGCGCCCGCCCGCGCACCAAGGGCATGGAGCGCGGCGACCTGCTCCAGGCCAACGGCGGCATCTTCAAGCCGCAGGGCAAGGCCATCAACGACCACGCCGCGGACGACATCAAGGTCCTCGTCGTGGGCAACCCGGCCAACACCAACGCGCTCATCGCGCAGGCCGCCGCCCCGGACGTACCGGCCGAGCGGTTCACCGCGATGACCCGCCTGGACCACAACCGCGCGATCTCGCAGCTGGCCGCCAAGACCGGTGCCGCCGTCTCCGACATCAAGCGCCTGACGATCTGGGGCAACCACTCGGCCACCCAGTACCCGGACATCTTCCACGCGGAGATCGCCGGCAAGAACGCCGCCGAGGTCGTCAACGACGAGCTGTGGCTGGCCGAGACCTTCATCCCGACCGTCGCCAAGCGCGGCGCCGCGATCATCGAGGCCCGTGGCGCGTCCTCGGCCGCTTCCGCCGCCAACGCCGCCATCGACCACGTGCACACGTGGGTCAACGGCACCGCAGAGGGCGACTGGACCTCGATGGGCATCCCGTCGGACGGTTCCTACGGGGTCCCGGCCGGTCTGATCTCCTCCTTCCCCGTCACCTGCAAGGACGGCAAGTACGAGATCGTCCAGGGCCTGGACATCAACGAGTTCTCCCGCACCCGCATCGACGCCTCCGTCCAGGAGCTGGTCGAGGAGCGCGACGCGGTCCGCGGGCTCGGCCTGATCTGATCCCCGAACACCCTTGCGTCACCGATGCGCCCCGGCCAAACCTGGCCGGGGCGCTTTGGCGTGAAAACTCCTGTCGGTGGATGTAGGGGGAAAATAAGGTCGGCCGGTGACCGACACCCCGATTCCCCACCAGCCCACCGGCGGCCGGGGCGATCCCCACCGCGACGACCTGCTCGGCGGCCGACCCCCGGTGCACCCCTCCGTCAGCGAGGCCGGCCGCCTCCTGTGCGCGGGCACCTACCTCGACGCCGGGTACCGCGATCGGGTGATCGACGAGTTGTACGTGCACGAGGAGCGCATCGTCGCCCCCTCCTACGGCTTCGACGCCTCCCGCGTACTCGCCCACGCCCTCCGCGCGCGCCGCGTCGAACTCGGCTGGGCGGCCGCCGTCATCGGCACCTGGTTCGTCGGAACCCTGCTCACCAGCGGCGCCCTGGCCGGCCTGCTGGCCCCCTTCCTCCTCCTCAGCCTCGCCGACTGGCTCAGGGCCCGTGACCTCGGGCTCCTGCGCTTCCTGGGCGTGGTGCTGCGCATCTACGCCTGGTGGATGCTCGTCTTCATCGTCATCTTGACGGTCGGGGTCGGACTGGCCCTCGTGGGCGAGCTCGGTGAGCTGGCCGAGCTCGGCGTGGGTCTCGCCTTCGGCTCCTCGGGCGCAGTGGTGGGAGCGGTGGCCCTCTGGGGCACGGCCGCCGTCTTCACCGCTCTGGTGACGGTCGTCGGGCTGCAGCGCGGCCATGTCGCGCGCGTCATCGCCCACGACCTCTCCCCGAACCGGTACGCCGACCCCGCCGCCGACCCTGCCGAAACGGCGCAGGGAGCCCGGTTCGCGCGGGTCCGCCGGCGCATCCGCGACGAACAGCACGCACCGCTGATCATGTACAACATCAACGACCCGTTCAGCGGGGCGGGAGAGCCCTACCGGCCCTGGCACCTGTCGGTCGAACTGCGTCCCCGCGAGGACCTCGGCCCCGACCGCAAGCCGACGCCCGTCACCAACGCCCACATCGTGGAACGGATCACCCCGCTCCTCCACGCCCTGCGCGTGCCCTCCCCGCACGGCTCGTCGCGAGCCCAGGCCGCCGTACTCGACCGGCTGCGCGAACTCGTCGTCGACGAATGCGTCTTCCTGCCCGCCGGCGGGCTGCCGCACCGCGACGCGGCGCCGCTCGCCGCGCAGCAGTTCGCCGAGCACCGGGCGGACGCCATCGAGGAGGGCGGCGAGCGCCGCCGGCACTTCCTGCGCATCCGGGTCGGCGGCTGGGACGAGAACCTCGTCGTCACCCTCTTCGTACGCGTCCACACCCAGGGCCGGATGATGATGCTGGAGGTGGCGCCGCACGTCCTGCTGCCCGTCCACGTCCTCTTCTACAACGCGGACGCCGCCGCCCAGCGCTACCTGAACAACAACCGCTTCGGGAAGGCGGTCTGGGCCCTGCGGCACACCCCCGGATCGTTCGCCGCGTCCATCGCCACCCTGGCCCGGGGCCTGGCCAGCTGGTGGCGGATCGCCACCGGCGGGCACGGCGGGGCACGCCCCGAAGGCCCCGGCCTGTCGGTGCGCGAGCTCGCCTCGCAGGACAACGGCTCGCTCTTCCACCTCATGGACCTGGACCGGTACCTGAAAACCATTCAGGACCGGGTCGTCGGCGGGGTTACGGTCGCCCTGCACGACGCCGGCTGGCACACCGAGGAGTTCGCGCAGCGTGCGATCACCGTCGCCGAGGGCGGCGTATTCATCCAGTCGGTCCACGACAGCGCCTTCAGCGTCGGCGGCACCGGCCACCACAACACCGTCAAGGGCGGCACGGCCAACAAGGGGAGCAGCGGTGGGAAGTAACGGCGAGGAGCCCTCGGTACGGCTGGGCGACGTCCACGGCAGCGCCTTCAGCATCGGCGGCAGCAACAACACCAACACCGTCAGCCACGGCGCCGACGGCGCGCCGGACACGCCCGGCCCCGAGGAACTGCTGGAGGCCGTACGAGAGCTCCGCGCGGCCCTCGTACGGCTGCCCCGCGGCGCCGACCGCTCGGCGCTCGACGCCGAGCTGGACGAGGTCGCGGGCGACCTGGAGGAGGCGGAAGCGATCCGGCCGGGCATGCTCACCCGGCTGCGCGACGCGCTGGAGCGGTGGGCTCCGCTGGTCGAGTCGGTGAGCGCGGCGACCGCCCTCGGCGGCATCCTCACCTCGCTGGGAGGCTGACCCGTGGCTCCGTCCGGCGCACCCCGCTGGGACCCGCGGTCGCAGCGCTGGGAGTGGGACCCGCAGGCCCCGGCGGCGGAGCCGGGCCCGCAACCGGTGCCGGCTCCCGGGCCGGCACCGGTCCCGCCTATGCCGCCCGGGCCGCCGCCGGTGCCGCCCGGGCCGCCGGGTCCGCCGGGGCGGCACCGGCTGACCCCGCTGACGGCAGGGGTGGCGGTGGCGGCCGTCGCCCTGGGCGCGGCGGCGGTGTGGTTCGTACAGCGGGACGACGACCGGGCCGGTCCGGTACCGCCCCCCGGCCCCACGTCATCGGCGTCGCCGACGGACTCCGAGTCCGCCTCGCCATCACCGAGCCGCAACCGCAGCGGCAGCCCCAGCGCGAGCCCGAGCCCGAGCGCGTCCGGCGGCCACGAGACCGTCACCGACCCCGAGGGCTTCACGATCGCCGTTCCCGAGGGCTGGGACCGGGAGCAGACCGGCGCCGGCGTGTTCTACCGATCCCCGGACCGCACCGCGCTGCTCCAGGTCTTCAAGGTCGTCGAGCCGGAGCTCAGCCCTCTCGACGCGGTACAGGGCGCCTCCAAGGACCTGCGGGCGCGCACCACCAACTACACCGAGATCCGCGTCGGCGCGGTACCCGGTGGCTCCGGAGCCTGCGAGCTGGTCTACGAGTACGACAGCGCCGAGTCGAAGGGCCGCCGACGCGGCGTCGAGCGGGTCCTGTACGCCCAGGACGGCAACAAGTGGGCCGTCCTGGTGGCCGGCCCGGCAGCCGAATGGCCCAGCACCGAGAAGAACCTGGCCGCCGCCCTCCGGGAATTCCGCCCCGGAAGCTAGGGCGTGTCCGGCGGCTCAGCGCTTGGCGGTTCAGTGCTTGGCGGTTCAGTGCTTGAACATGCCCGGCGTGTAGTGCCCCGGTACGGCGCGGGTGGTGACGCCGAACCGGTTCCACGCGTTGATCGTCGAGATCACGGCGATCAGCTGGGCCAGTTCGGCCGGCTCGAAGTGCTCGGCGGCCCGCTCGTAGACCTCGTCGGACACGAAACCGTCCGTCAGGACGGTGACGGCCTCGGTCAGTTCGATCGCCGCCAGCTCCCTCTCCGTGTAGAAGTGCCGCGACTCCTCCCAGGCGCCCAGCTGCACGATCCGCTCGACGCTCTCGCCCGCCGCGAGCGCGTCCTTGGTGTGCATGTCCAGGCAGAAGGCACAGCGGTTGATCTGCGAGGCGCGGATCTTGACCAGCTCGACCAGCACCGGGTCGAGGCCCTTCCGGGCCGCGATCTCCAGGCTGACCATGGCCTTGTAGACCTCGGGGGCCAGCTGGTGCCACTGCATGCGGGAGGGCTGTTCGGGGGCGAGTGCCCGCGTTTCGTTCGTCGTCGTCATGTGATCCACCCTAGGAGGCAAGCGGCCCAGCGATATGGTCCACATCCATGACGGAATCATGGGCCACTTTCGGCGTCGACCTGCATCTGGACCTGTCCGCCGGGCGCGGTCTTCGGGCCGGGCTCACCGAGGCGCTGCGCGAGGCCGCGCGCAGCGGGCGGCTGCCGGCCGGGACCCGGCTGCCGTCCTCCCGCAGCCTCGCCGCCGACCTGGGCATCGCGCGGAACACGGTCGCGGAGGCGTACGCCGAACTCGTCGCCGAGGGCTGGCTGACCGCCCGCCAGGGCTCCGGCACCCGCGTCGCCGAACGGGCGCGCCCGCGCCGGGCCGCGGCGGCCGCCCCCGTACGGCGTCCCGCGCGCCAGGGGCCCTCGTACAGCCTGGTGCCCGGCTCCCCGGACCTCGGCGGCTTCCCGCGCGCGGCCTGGCTGTCGGCGGCCCGGCGGGCGCTGACCGCCGCGCCCAACGAGGCCTTCGGGTACGGGAGGGACGGGCACGGCCGCGTCGAGCTGCGGCAGGCGCTGGCCGGCTACCTGGCACGGGCGCGCGGGGTGTACGCGGACCCGGAGCGGATCGTGCTGTGCGCCGGCTTCCTGCACGGGCTGACGCTGCTGGCGGGGGTGCTGCGGGCGAGACGGGTGCGGGAGGTGGCGGTGGAGGGGTACGGCCTGGACGTCCACCGGGACCTGCTGGTGCGGGCCGGGCTGCGGACGCGGCCGCTGGGGGTGGACGGGCAGGGGGCCCGTACGGGGCAGCTGACCGCGGCGTCGGGCGCGGTGCTCCTGACCCCCGCTCACCAGTTCCCGACGGGCGTCGTCCTGACCCCGGCCCGCCGGACGGCGGCGGTCGACTGGGCGCGGACCACCGGCGGGTTGATCCTCGAGGACGACTACGACGGCGAGTTCCGCTACGACCGCCAGCCGGTGGGGGCGCTGCAGGGTCTGGACCCCGACCGGGTGGTGTACCTCGGCACGGCCAGCAAGTCCCTGGCGCCGGGGCTGCGGCTGGGCTGGATGGTGGTCCCGCCGGATCTGCTGGGGGACGTCCTGGCCGTCAAGGGCCCCACGGACTGGGCCTCCAGCACGCTGGAGCAGCTCACGCTGGCGGAGTTCATCACCTCCGGGGCGTACGACCGGCACGTGCGCGGGATGCGGCTGCGGTACCGGCGGCGGCGGGACGAACTCGTCGCGGCCGTGAGCGACCGGGTGGCCGTCTCGGGGATCGCGGCGGGCCTGCACGCGGTGCTGGACCTCCCGGCGGGGACGGAGCGCGCGGTGCTCCAGTCCGCGGCCTGGCAGGAACTGGCCCTGCACGGCCTGACCGGCTTCCGCCACCCGGAGGCCGAACTGCCACCGCGGGACGCGCTGGTCGTCGGCTACGGCACCCCGTCGGACAGCGCGTGGACCCCGACCCTCGCGGCCCTGTCGGCGGCTCTTCCCGCATGACCCGGCGCGGCAGCCGAGGCCCTGAACAAATCGCCCGAAGGCGTGCGAACTGACTCCAGGTCACGGATCTCACGGCGGCCGGATTCCATCGGCCGTGGACACACCTCTAGTCTGTCGGGAGCACGCCAGGCCCCAGGGGGAGCAGCAGACATGGACAGCAGCAGCACCAATCAGCGCCGCATGCGCTCCGGAGCCGTCGCCCTCGGCGGCATGGGCCTGCTGGCGGCCACCCTCGTGGCCTGCGGCAGCAGCGACGAGCCGGACCGGCGTTGCGCGTCCCGCTCCACGCTGGACCACCTGAACAGCAAGGAGTGCAAGACCGGCGGCACCGGCGCCTACTACTACGGCGGCGCCGTCAAGAACGGCAAGGTCACCGGCGGCAGTTTCGACAAGTCCGCCGTCACCCGCGGCGGCATCGGCGGCCACACCAGCTCCGGCTCCAGCGGCGGCTGAGCGCACCCATGAAGCGGCACACCATCGAGCCCCGCCCCGGCTGGCAGAAGACCGTCGAGGAACAGGGCCTGATCTACCCCCTCACCCGCTACCCCGACGGCTCCCTGCGCCCCTACTGGGACGAGAGCGCGTACTACTCCTTCTCCCTCCCCGAGGTCGAGGCGCTGGAGAACGTCGTCGAGGAGCTGCACGCCATGTGCCTGGCCGCGGCCGCGCACATCGTCGAGCAGGACCGCTTCGCCGACCTCGGCATCACCGACCCCAAGCTCGCCGCGCTGATCGCCGAGTCCTGGCGCCGCCGCGCCGAACAGCCCTCCCTCTACGGCCGTTTCGACCTGCGCTACGACGGCACCGGCAGCCCGGCCAAGATGCTGGAGTACAACGCCGACACCCCCACCTCCCTCGTGGAGGCGGCCAGCCCGCAGTGGTTCTGGATGGAGGAACGGTTCCCCGGCGCCGACCAGTGGAACTCCCTCCACGAGCGCCTCGTCGACGCCTGGCGCCGCCAGGCCGAGCTGCTGCCGCCCGGCCCGCTGCACTTCGCACACTCCGAGACCGACGAGCTCGGCGAGGACCTGATGACGGTCGCCTACCTCCAGGAGACCGCCGAACAGGCCGGCCTGGACACCCAGGCCCTCTCCGTCGAGCAGATCGGCTGGGACAGCCTGTCCGGCCGGTTCGTGGACGAGAAGCTCCGCTTCATCCGCAGCTGCTTCAAGCTCTACCCGTGGGAGTGGCTGGCCACGGACGAGTTCGCCCCGCAGGTCCTCGGCACGTACGACCACGGCGGCGGCTCCGGCACCACCTGCTGGATCGAGCCGCTGTGGAAGATGCTGCTCTCCAACAAGGCGCTGCTCGCGATCCTGTGGGAGCTCTTCCCGGAGCACCCGAACCTGCTGCCCGCCTACCTCGACGGCCCGCGCGAACTGGCGGAGCCCGGTTCCGCCGGCTACGTGGCCAAGCCCCTGCTCGGCCGCGAGGGCGCGGGCGTCACCCTGCACGCGACGGGCGAGGGCGGCGAGCCGTTCGTACCGGAGGCGGGGGAGCGGTACTGCTTCCAGGGCCTGGCCCCGCTGCCCGACTTCGACGGCAACCGGGTGGTGCTCGGCGCGTGGGTCGTCGAGGACGAGGCGGCGGGGCTCGGCATCCGCGAATCGGCGGGGCCGGTCACGGACGAGTACGCCCGTTTCCTGCCCCACGTCATCCTGTAGCCGTGCGAACCGCGTGACCGTGCGAACCGCGTGACCGTGCGAACCGCGTGACCGTGCGAACCACGTGACCGCGCGGGCTACGAGATCTGCGCGGGCTACGCGGGCTACGCGGCCAGCACCGACCGGAGCTGCTCCAGCCCCCAGTCCAGGTCCTCCTTGCTGATCACCAGCGGCGGCGCGATGCGGATCGTCGAACCGTGGGTGTCCTTCACCAGCACACCGAGCTCCATCAGCTTCTCGGAGATCTCCCGGCCCGTCCCGCGGGCCGGGTCGATGTCCACGCCCGCCCAGAGCCCCCGCCCCCGTACGGCGGTCACCGCGCCACCGCCGACCAGGAGGTTCAGCTCCCGGTGCAGGTGGTCGCCGAGCTCCGTGGCGCGCTGCTGGTACTCGCCCGTGCGCAGCATCGCGATGACCTCCAGGGCCACCGCGCAGGCCAGCGGGTTGCCGCCGAAGGTGGAACCGTGCTCGCCGGGGCCGAACACCCCGAGCACGTCACGGTCGGCGACCACCGCCGAGACCGGGACGACACCGCCGCCGAGCGCCTTGCCGAGGACGTAGACGTCCGGGACGACGCCCTCGTGCTCGCACGCGAAGGTCCTGCCGGTCCGGCCCAGACCCGACTGGATCTCGTCCGCCATGAAGAGGACGTTGCGCTCGCGGGTCAGTTTCCGTACGCCGCTCAGGTACCCGGCGGGCGGCACCAGCACCCCCGCCTCGCCCTGGATCGGCTCCAGCAGCACGGCCACGGTGTTCTCGGTGACGGCGTGGCCGAGCGCGGTGAGGTCCCCGTACGGAACGATCTCGAAGCCCGGCGTGTACGGACCGAAGTGGTCGCGGGCCTCGTGGTCCGTCGAGAAGGAGACGATGGTCGTGGTCCGCCCGTGGAAGTTGTCGGCGGCGACCACGATCTTGGCGTGCCCGTCCGGGACGCCCTTGACCTCGTAGCCCCACTTGCGGGCGGTCTTCACCGCCGTCTCCACGGCCTCCGCGCCCGTGTTCATGGGCAGCACCATCTCCTTGCCGCAGAGCGCGGCGAGCTCGGCGCAGAAGTCGGCGAAACGGTCGTGGTGGAAGGCGCGCGAGGTGAGCGTGACGCGCTCCAGCTGGGCGCGGGCGGCGTCGATCAGGCGGCGGTTGCCGTGCCCGAAGTTGAGGGCCGAGTACCCGGCGAGCATGTCGAGATACCTGCGACCCTCCACGTCGGTCATCCACGCGCCTTCGGCGGATGCGACGACCACGGGCAGCGGGTGGTAGTTGTGCGCGCTGTGCGCCTCTGCGGAGCGGATGGCATCAGCAGTTGTCGACACGGGGTCTCCGATCGTCCGTCTTGCCGGGTGAAACGGTGACGAGGGTGGCGTCACCTTCTTATCGTCGCTCGTATCCCGGACGCAGAAACCTTCCCCACGGCGCGCCCGCTAAGGTGAACGGTACGCACGGCGACTGGCGTACGGAGAACCGACTCCGGGGGAGTCGTGCGCGCTCGACCGCATACAGGGCCGCTCGCCTGGGCCTCGCGGGGTACCGATCACATCGACCCCGGAGGAGCCGCCATGTCCGCGAGCCGCCATCCCGCCCTTTCCGCGACCGACCCCGAACTGGCGTCCTTCGTCGCGGCGGAAGAAGTACTCCAGGCACAGACCCTGCGCCTGATCCCCAGCGAGAACTACGTGTCCGCGGCCGTGCTCGAAGCCTCCGGCACCGTGCTGCAGAACAAGTACAGCGAGGGCTACCCCGGCCGCCGCTACTACGAGGGCCAGCAGAACATCGACCGGGTCGAGGCCCTGGCGGTCGAGCGGGCGAAGGGCCTGTTCGGCGTCGACCACGCGAACGTCCAGCCGTACTCCGGGTCCCCGGCGAACCTGGCCGTGTACCTGGCCTTCGCGAAGCCGGGCGACACGGTGATGGGCATGGCCCTGCCGATGGGCGGGCACCTGACGCACGGCTGGGGCGTCTCGGCGACGGGCTCGTGGTTCCGCGGCGTGCAGTACGGCGTCCGCGCCGAGACGGGGCTGATCGACTACGACGCGGTGCGCGAGCTGGCCCTCGCCGAGCGGCCCAAGCTGATCTTCTGCGGCGGCACCGCCCTGCCGCGGACCATCGACTTCGCCGCCTTCGCGGAGATCGCGCGGGAGGCGGGCTCGATCCTGGTCGCGGACGTGGCGCACATCGCGGGGCTGATCGCGGGCGGTGCGCACCCGTCCCCGGCGGGGCACGTGGACGTCATCTCCACCACGACGCACAAGACGCTGCGCGGGCCGCGGGGCGCGATGCTGATGTGCCGGGAGGAGCACGCGAAGGCGATCGACAAGGCGGTCTTCCCGGGGCTCCAGGGCGGCCCGCACAACCAGACGACGGCCGGTATCGCGGTGGCGCTGCACGAGGCGGCGCAGCCGTCCTTCGTCTCGTACGCCCACGCGGTCGTCGCCAATGCGAAGGCGCTGGCCGCGGCGCTGCTGGAGCGGGGCTTCGACCTGGTCTCCGGCGGTACGGACAACCACCTGATCCTGATCGACCTGACGGGCAAGGACGTGCCGGGCAAGGTCGCGGCCAAGGCCCTGGACCGGGCGGGGATCGTGGTGAACTACAACACGGTGCCGTTCGACCCGCGCAAGCCGTTCGATCCCTCCGGGGTGCGGATCGGTACGCCGTCGCTGACGTCGCGGGGGCTGGGGGTCGACCACATGGCGCAGGTCGCCGACTGGATCGACCGTGGCGTGGACGCCGCGGCGAAGGGGGACGAGCGGGGGCTGGCCGCTGTGCGCGCGGAGGTGGCCGATCTCATGGCCGCCTTCCCGGCCCCGGGCCTCCCGCTGTCGTAAGCCTGCGGCCCGCCTTCCCGGGGCTCCGCCCCAGACCCCGCGCCTCAAACGCCGGCGAGGCTGAAAAGAGCGGGGTTCCGCCCCGAACCCCGCGCCTCAAACGCCGGCGAGGCTGAAAGACCGGGGCTTCGCCCCGGACCCCGCGCCTCAAACGCCGGCGGGGCTGGGTTGTGCCGGCGAGGGTGAAAGACCGGGGCTCCGCCCCGGACCCCGCGGCTCAATCGCCGGCGAGGCTGGATTGTGCGGAAAGCGGTCGCTCGGCCGGGGCTAGATCCGGACTTGCCTCTACCGTCGGGTACCCGGGCCCGGTGCGGGCCGGGCCCGGCGGGAGCCGGAAGGTTCCGGCCAGCGGCGGGCCCGAGCCCGCCCCCGCACCTGAGAGAATGAGGCCATGGCTTCTGATCGTCCTCGCGCGCTCTCCGGCATCCAGCCCACCTCCGGTTCGTTCCACCTCGGGAACTACCTCGGAGCCATTCGCCAGTACGTCGCCCTGCAGGAGACGCACGACGCCTTCTACATGGTCGTCGACCTGCACGCGATCACCATGCCGCAGGATCCGAAGGATCTGCGCGCGAACACCCGCCTCTCCGCCGCGCAGCTGCTCGCCGCCGGCCTGGACCCCGAGCGCTGCACGCTCTTCGTCCAGAGCCACGTGCCCGAGCACGCACAGCTCGGCTGGGTCATGAACTGCATCACCGGTTTCGGCGAGGCCAGCCGGATGACCCAGTTCAAGGACAAGTCCGCCAAGGGCGGCGTCAACAACGCCACCGTGGGCCTGTTCACGTACCCGATCCTGCAGGTCGCCGACATCCTGCTCTACCAGGCGAACTCGGTCCCCGTCGGCGAGGACCAGCGCCAGCACATCGAGCTGACCCGCGACCTGGCCGAGCGTTTCAACCAGCGCTTCGGGCAGACCTTCACCCTCCCCGCCGCGCACATCGTCAAGGAGGTCGCGAAGATCTACGACCTCCAGGACCCGGCGATCAAGATGTCGAAGTCCGCGTCGTCCCCCAAGGGCCTGATCAACCTCCTCGACGAGCCCAAGGTCACCGAGAAGAAGATCAAGAGCGCGGTCACCGACACCGAGGCCGAGATCCGTTTCGACGTCGAGAAGAAGCCCGGCGTCAGCAACCTCCTCACGATCTACTCCACCCTCACGGGCGAAACCATCCCCGCCCTGGAAGCGCGGTACGAGGGCAAGGGCTACGGCGCGCTGAAGACCGACCTGGCCGGAGTGATGGTCGATTTCGTCACACCGTTCAAGCAGCGCACCCAGGAATACCTGGACGACCCGGAGACGCTGGACTCCATCCTGGCCAAGGGCGCGGAGAAGGCCCGCGCGGTCGCCGCGGAGACGCTCGCGCAGGCCTACGACCACCTCGGTCTGCTGCCCGCCAAGCACTGACGAACGCAACTACGGACAGAGGGCTCTGGCAAGAACGGGGGTGCTGCCGCCACACTGGGGCGGCAGCAGTCCACAGAGACAAGCGGAGGAGAGATACGTGGGGACCGTAACGCTCGGCGTTTCGATCGCGGTCCCGGAGCCGTACGGCAGCCAGCTCCAGGAGCTGCGCGCGGGCTTCGGGGACGCCGCCGCGCACGGCATCCCCACGCATGTCACCCTCGTACCGCCCACCGAGGTGGAGGCGGACCGGCTCCCGGCGATCCGGGCCCACCTGGCCGAGGTCGCGGCCGCCTTCCGCGCCTTCCAGATGCGGCTGGGCGGGACGGGAACCTTCCGCCCCCTCTCGCCGGTCGTCTTCGTCCGGGTCGTCGAGGGCGCCGCGGGCTGCACCCGCCTCCAGGGCGAGGTCCGCAATCCGCACGGACCGCTCAGCCGCGAGCTGGCCTTCCCGTACCACCCCCACGTCACGGTCGCCCACGGGATCTCCGAGGAGGCGATGGACCTGGCCTTCACGGCCCTCGCCGAGTACGCCGCCGAGTGGGTCTGCGAGGGCTTCGCGCTCTACGAGCAGGGCTCGGACGGGGTCTGGCGCAAGCTGCGCGAGTACCCCTTCGGGACCGGACCGACCGGCGTCCCGGCGCAGCTGGGTTCAGCCGCCGACGATGCGGCCGGGGCGAGCGCACGACCCCGCTGACGGAGCGGGCGCAGGGTCAGCCGGGCGGTGAGCCGGGCGCGATAGCTGAGCCTTCGCAGGACCAGGGTGTGGAACGGGCGACCCGTCGGGCGCACTTCGCGAAAAGTCACAATCGACGACCGTAGTCCCCGAAAGCGACAATCCCGGCTATTTCCGGCGACTCAATTACGGTGACCCCATGGACTGGCTGACGAAACTCCCCGTGATCGGTCCGCCGGCCGCCCGTCTCATGCGGACGCACGCCTGGCACTCGTACGAGCGCCTCGACCGCGTGCACTGGACCCGGCTCGCCGCGGCGATCACCTTCATCAGCTTCCTCGCACTCTTTCCGCTGATCACCGTCGCCGCCGCGGTGGGCGCGGCGCTGCTCAGCGAGGAGCAGCTGGACCGGCTGCAGAAGAGCCTCTCCGAGCAGGTCCCGGGCATCTCGGACCAGCTCGACATCGACGGGCTCGTCGCGAACGCGGGCACGGTCGGTCTGGTCGCCGGCGCACTCCTGCTCTTCACCGGCATCGGGTGGGTGGGCTCGATGCGGGACTGCCTGCGCGCGGTGTGGGAGAAGGACGACGAGGACGAGGGGAACCCGTTCGTCCGCAAGGGCAAGGACGGGCTCGTCCTCCTCGGCCTCGGCGGAGCGGGTCTGGCCTCCGCCGCGGCCTCGATCTTCGGAGCCAGCGCGGTCGGGAAGTCCGCGGAGTGGCTGGGCATCCCGCAGGAGGGCGCGGGCGGTGCCCTGCTGCGCGCCCTCGCCTTCCTCGTCGGCGTCGTGGCCGCCTTCCTGCTGCTGCTCTACGTCCTGACGCTGCTCCCCGGCGTCGAACCGTCGCGCGGCCGCCTGCTCCAGGCGGCCCTCATCGGCGCGGCGGGCTTCGAGCTGCTGAAGCTGCTGCTCAGCGGCTATATGCGGGAGGTCGCCGCGAAGAGCATGTACGGGGCCTTCGGCGTGCCGATCGCCCTGCTGCTCTGGATCAACTTCACGGCGAAGCTGCTGCTGTTCGTCGCGGCCTGGACGGCGACGGAAGGCGACGAGGACGGCGGCGGCGAGCGCGACAGCGGCGGCGAGCGCGACGGCGGCGCAGCCGAGGATTCCCCGGCGGGCCGGGCAGGACCTACACGAGGTCCTCGCCCCGGCTCCGGCGGCCGCGCGGCCAGCGGCGGTTGACCACGAAGGCGCCGACCGCCAGCACGGCCAGCGCGCCGCCCGCGACGCCGAGCGCGGTGCCCATGCCCCCGGCCGGGCCCGCACCGGCCGCGGCCGGGTTGTTCTCGTGCGACTGGGCCGGTGAGCCGTGCGGGGAGGTGTCCGCGCTCTTCGGCGGCACCAGCTCGCCCACCGGCTTGACCTTCCCGGACGCGGCGAAACCCCAGTCGAAGAGCGCGGCGGTCTCCTCGTAGACCGAGTTCGCGCCGCCCGCGCCCGGGTTCATCACGGTGACCAGCAGCTTCTTGGAACCCTTCTGGGCGGCGCCGGTGAAGGTGGACCCGGCCATGGTGGTGCTGCCGTTCTTCACCCCGGCGATGCCCTTGTAGGGGGAGATGCCGCCGGCGCCCGTCATCAGCCGGTTGGTGTTCTGGATCTCGAAGTAGTCGCGCGGCTTGCCCGGCTCCTGCCTGCCGGGGAACTTCGCCTCGGCCGTGCCGCAGTACTCGCGGAAGTCCTGCTTCTGCAGTCCGGAGCGGGCGATGAGCGTGAGGTCGTACGCGCTCGACACCTGGTCCGGGGCGTCGTACCCGTCGGGGGACACGACGTGGGTGTCCAGCGCCTGGAGCTCCTCGGCGTGCGCCTGCATGTCCCTGACGGTCTTCTCGACGCCGCCGTTCATGGCGGAGAGCACGTGCACCGCGTCGTTCCCCGACCGCAGGAACACCCCGAGCCACAGGTCGTGGACGCTGTACTCGAGGTCCTCCTTGACCCCGACCAGGCTGCTGCCCGGGCCCACGCCCTCCATGTCCTCGTCGGTGACCTTGTGGACCCGGTCCTTGGGGAGGCTGGGCAGCACGGTGTCCGCGAAGAGCATCTTCATGGTGGAGGCCGGGGGGAGCCGCCAGTGCGCGTTGTGCGCCGCCAGGACCTCGCCGGACTCGGCGTCCGCCACGATCCACGACCGCCCGGTGAGGTTCGCCGGCAGGACGGGCGCGCCGGGCAGCAAGTTCACCTGGGTACCCGGCTGGCCGAGCCGGGATCCGCCGACCGTGGACATCGAGACGGGCGGTGCGGGCGCCGCCGGGACCTTCGCCGGACCGCCCTTTCCGTCGGCCGGCGGGGTCGGCGCGGCATGTGCGGGGGCCACCAGCATGGCGGGGACCAGCAACACGGCGGAAAGGACCGTCAGTGCGGTCGTATTGGCAGACACGCAGGTGAAAGTACATCCCGATGAGCTGATCGGCGTCGCGGACCGGCCCATTCGCGGCAACCACCCCCGGGACAGCCCACCCCGGCGCGTCCGTCCTGGGGAAGAATCCGATACTGAGGGCATGAAACTGAGCCGTACCGCCTCCTGGTTCCTGCTCGCCTTCGGAGTGTGGAGCTGGGTCATCTGGGTGTCTTTCGTCCGGAACCTGTGGAAGAACGGCAGTGGCCTGGCCTTCGATGCGGCGGGCGACCCCACGGCGTACTTCTGGGTGCACCTGACGCTCGCGGTGACGTCCTTGCTTCTGGGGACGGTCGTCGGCGTGATCGGGTTGCGCGGGGTCCTGGCCCTGCGGCGCGCCTCCCACACGGGTACGGGCAGGGGCGCGGGCACGGACGCGGACACCTCGGCATGAAGATCGTGATCTTCGCGCTGGTCGCGCTGGCGGTCTTCGCCCTGCTGGTCCTGGTCCACCGCTGGCTCTGGATCCGCCTGGTCCGCGACACCACGGCCCCCGGCGGCCTGCCCCGCCGCACCGGCACGGCCTTGATCATCGCCCTGCCGCTCCTCTCTGTGGCCGCCCTGACCACGGGCCGCGCCGGCGTCCCCTTCTGGCTCCAGCAGACGGTGGCGTGGCCGGGGTACCTCTGGCTCGCGGTGCTCCTGTACCTGACCCTGACGATGCTGGTCGCGGAACCGATCCGCGCGCTGTTGCTCCGCCGTCTGGCCGATCGGGCCCCCTCGGAGGCGGTAGGCGGGCGTCCCGGGCCGCGGTCCGTCTCCCGGGCCTCCTTCTCCGAGCCCGGCCCGGCGCCCGCGGGCGCCGCGGCGGAGCCCAGCGCGGCCCTCGCCGCAGGCAGCGCGCCGGGCCCGGGCCCTCAGGGCTTCGGCCCCCTCGCGGAGCGCGCCGCGGGCGAAGCCACCGGCCCGCAGGGGCACGGCTCTCCCGACGAGCCGGCCGCAGCCACCGCCCGGCCCGCCGCGGGCGACGGGCTGACCCGCCGCACTTTCGTCGCGCGCGCGGTCGGCGGGGCGGCCGCCGCCGTGGCCGTCGGCACCGTGGGGACCGGGGCGTACGGGGTCCTGCGCGGGCCCAGCGTCCGGCGGGTCCAGGTTCCCCTGGCCAAACTGCCGCGCGCGGCGCACGGCTTCCGGATCGCCGTCGTCAGCGACGTCCACCTCGGCCCCGTGCTCGGCCGCGCCCACAGCCAGCGCATCGTCGACACCGTCAACCGCACCCAGCCCGACCTCATCGCCATCGTCGGCGACCTCGTCGACGGCAGCGTCCCGGACCTCGGGCCCGCCGCGGAGCCGCTGCGCGGGCTCAGCGCCCGCCACGGCGCGTACTTCGTCACCGGAAACCACGAGTACTTCTCCGGCGCCCAGCAGTGGATCGACCACGTCCGCGAACTGGGCCTGACGCCCCTGGAGAACGCCCGCCGCGCCCTGCCGTACTTCGACCTGGCCGGCGTCAACGACATCCAGGGCGAGAAGGAGGGGAGCGGCCCGGACTTCCAGGCGGCCCTCGGTGACCGCGACCGGACGCGGGCCGCCGTACTCCTCGCCCACCAGCCCGTCGTCATCCACGACGCCGTCCGCCACGGCGTCGACCTCCAGCTCTCCGGGCACACCCACGGCGGGCAGCTGTGGCCCGGCAACTACCTCGCCGAGCTCGCGAACCCGACCGTCGCCGGCCTGGAGCGCTACGGCGACACGCAGCTCTACGTGTCCCGCGGGGCCGGTGCCTGGGGGCCCCCGGTCCGGGTGGGGGCGCCGTCCGACATCACGGTCGTCGAACTCGCCTCGTACCAGGCCTGACCGCCCCCGGCCCGGTATCGACTGGCGCGCCTGCGGAGGGTGTTGCCGGGCGGCTACGCGGGGTCCGGGCCCGGGTCCGGCTCCGGGTCCGGGTCCGACGCCCTGCGCCGGGCCCCCGCGGTCGCCGTCTGGGCCATGCCCGGCAGGAAGTCCGCGAACAGTTCGTGCACTTCACGCACCAGCGGCCGCAGCACCCGGAACCGGGCCAGCACGATGCCCCGCGTCGTCAGCTGCGCGCCGCGCTCGGCGAGCCGCCGCGTCTTCTCGCTGTTCGGGGAGCGGTCGAAGACCCAGTACAGGACCAGGCCCATCTGCGAGAGCCACATCAGCTCCGGCAGCACGTCGGCCAGCTCGGCCGGCACCTTGGTCTTCGCGCCCGCCAGCACCTCGCGGTGGATGTCGATCGCGGCCTGTCGGGCCGGTTCCGATTCCGGCGAGAACGGGCTGAGCGGACTCTCGGGGTCCGCCGCGTTCTTGAAGAACTGCGAGGCGAACTCGTGGTACGGGGCCGCGATGTCCATCCAGCTCGTCAGCACGCCCGCGAGCCGCTTCTGCAGATCGGTCTCGCTGTCCAGGATGGGCCGGACCGCCGCCTGGTGGGCGGCGCCGATCCGGTCGTAGAACCCCTGGACCAGGTGTTCCTTCGACTCGAAGTAGTAGTAGGCGTTGCCGACCGAGACACCGGCCTCCTTCGCGATACCCCGCATCGTCGTCTTGTCGAAACCGCGCTCCTGGAAGAGCCGGAGCGCGGTTTCGAGGATGAGCGTGCGGGTCTGCTCGCTCTTGGGAGCCTTCTGATCAGTCACGGTGTACGAGCCTATCGGGGGACGGAGCACTGGTCGTCACAGGCCGGTCCCCCGCCCCCTTCGGGGCGGCCTTCGGTGCGTACCGCCTGCCGCCAGGCGGCGGCCGTGTACATGGTCGCCCGGGCGAAGGGCCGACCGGCCGCGGTGGCCAGCCAGTTCGCCTTCGGCCGGTGGTCGGCCAGCGCCCACAGGCACACGATGAAGGCGTCCGTCCCGGTCCACACCTGCCCCGAGTCCCCGACGACGGTGATCTCCCGGAGCGTCGACTCGTGGTCGAGCCGGGGGAACCGGCGCCGCGCCTCGTGGGAGGCGGCGGGGACCAGGTCGAGCGGGACCAGCCGGCGCTGTGCGAGCAGCCAGTGCCGGATGTGGACGCAGAGCGGGCAGTTGGCGTCGTAGAGGACCGTCAGATTCCGGACCGGCCACCCGGCTGCCACGGTTCAGGCCCCGGCCGGCGCGGTCCACCCCTGCGGGGTGACGGGCGGAGTCTGCTGGCGCTCCATGATTCCCCGGCGGCGCATCTTGTTCAGCGCCCACACGTTTCCGAGGTGCATGACCCCGAGGACCAGGAGGACGACACCGAGCTTGACCGAGAGCGCCTCGAAGAGCTCGCGCGGGGTGGCGATCTCCTTGCTCGACCGCAGGAAGAGGGTCACGAAGCCGATGTTCACGAGGTAGAAGCCCACGACGAGGAGCTGGTTGACGGCGTCCGCGAGCTTTTCGTTCCCGTGGAGTACGTCGCCGATGAAGACACGGCCGTTACGGCTGAGCGTGCGGGCCACCCAGACGGTGAGCCCGATGCTGATGAGCAGGTAGATGACGTACGTGACCACGGTGAGGTCCATAGCCCCAGCCCCCTTGAACGCGTTCAAATGATTACGCCGCTGACTGTAGGGCCTTTTTTGAACAAGTTCAAGCGAAGTTCCCGAGGCTCTCGGACTGGGCCGAACGGCCCCACCGCATCACCCGCCGGTGGGGGCGGTCGGAGACAGCCGCGACCGCGATGCGTTACACATAGCCACGGAGAGTAACTACTGGTAACTGCTACCTGTACTCGAAAGTGAGGCGGCCATGTCGGTCGAGACAGACCCGGGCACCCGGACCGGAACGGCGCAGCGGCATCAGGAACAGCACAGCCTCAGCACGGCGGCGGCGCGCAACCTCGCGACGACCACCAAGTCCGAACCGCAGATGCAGGGCATCAGCTCCCGCTGGCTCCTGCGCAAACTGCCCTGGGTACACACGCCCGGCGGCGTCTACCGCGTCAACCGGCGGCTCTCGTACGTGCTCGGAGACGGCCGCGTCTCCTTCGTCAAGAACGGTTCCAAGGTCCAGGTCATCCCGGCCGAGCTGACCGAACTGCCCCTCCTGCGCGGCTTCGAGGATCCGGTCGCGCTCGGCGCGCTGGCCGAGAGGTTCGTACAGAAGGAGTACCAGCCCGGCCAGGTCATCGTGCACGCCGGAAAGAAGGCCGACCACGTCTACCTCATCGCCCACGGCAAGGTCGAGAAGATCTGCCCGGGCAAGTACGGCGACGAGAACGTCATCGGCCGCATGGGCGACGGCGACACCTTCGGCGGCCACACCCTGGCCCGCTCCAGGGGCACCACCTGGGAGTTCACCGCCCGCGCGACGACGGCGGTGACGATCCTCGCGCTCCCGGAAACGGCGTACCGCTCGGTCGCCGACCAGTACGAGCACCTGCGCGCGCACGTCGCGAGCCAGAACGGCAGCCGCGACGGCTTCAAGACCAACCGGTCCGGCGAGAAGCTGATCGAAATGAGCGCCGGCCACCACGGTGAGGCCGTACTGCCGGGCGCCTACGCGGACTACGAGCTCAAGCCGCGCGAGTACGAGCTGAGCGTGGCCCAGACCGTGCTGAAGGTGCACAGCCGCGTCGCCGACCTCTACAACCAGCCGATGAACCAGACCGAGCAGCAGCTGCGGCTCACCGTCCAGGAGCTGCGGGAGCGGCAGGAGCACGAGCTCGTCAACAACCCGGAGTTCGGGCTGCTCCACAACACCGACTACGACCAGCGCATCCAGACCCACTCCGGCCCGCCGACCCCCGACGACCTCGACGACCTGCTCTCCATGCGGCGCGGCACCCAGTACCTCTTCGCCCACCCCAAGGCCATCGCCGCCTTCGGCAAGGAGTGCAACAAGCGGGGCCTCGCCCTCAGCAGCGTCGACGTCGACGGCCACCACATCCCCGCCTGGCGCGGCGTGCCGATCCTGCCCTGCGGGAAGATCCCGCTCACCGAGCAGCACACCTCCTCGATCATCGCGGTGCGCACGGGCGAGGACAACGAAGGCGTGATCGGGCTGTACCAGACCGGCCTGCCGGACGAGATCGAGCCGGGGCTCAACGTCCGCTTCATGGGCATCGACGAGCGCGCGATCATCTCCTACCTCGTCACCGCCTACTACTCGGCGGCCGTGCTGGTCCCGGACGCGATCGGCGTCCTCGAAAACGTCGAGGTCCGGCCGCGGGCGTGAGCGCCTCGCGCCCCTGACCCGTCACATCCCCCCATCCTGAGGACCCACCATGACCACTTCCCTCGCGTCCACCGCGTCCACCGCGACCACGCCGTCCGACGTCCTGCGCACCGCGTACCAGGAGTCCGTCGCCGCGTACTGGAACACCGAGAAGGCGCCGGTGAACATCCGGCTCGGCGAGGTCGACGGCCTCTACCACCACCACTACGGCATCGGCGACATCGACCGGTCGGCGCTCGAAGGCCCCCCGGCCACCCGCGACGAACGCGTCATCAAGGAACTCCACCGGCTCGAAACGGCCCAGGCGAACTTCCTCCTCGACCATCTGGGGCCCATCACGCCCGACGACCACCTCATGGACGCCGGCTCCGGCCGCGGCGGCACGAGCTTCATGGCCGAGCAGCGCTTCGGCTGCCACGTCGACGGGGTCTCGATCTCCGAGCAGCAGGTCCGGTTCGCCAACGACCAGGCGGTGGAGCGGGGCGTGGCCGACCGGGTTAAGTTCCACTTCCGCAACATGCTCCACAGCGGTTTCGCCACCGGCTCGCGGCGCGCGATCTGGACCAACGAAACCACCATGTACGTCGACCTGTCCGAGCTCTTCGAAGAGTTCTCCCGCCTCCTGCGCCCCGGCGGCCGCTACGTCTGCATCACCGGCTGCTCCAACGACGTACAGGGCCTGCGCTCCAAGGCCGTCAGCCGCATCGACGAGCACTACACCTGCAACATCCACCCGCGCAGCCAGTACTTCAAGGCGCTGGCGGCCCACCAGCTCGTGCCCATCGAGGTCATCGACCTGACCGCGCTCACCCTCCCCTACTGGGAGCTGCGGGCGACGAGCTCGGTGGCCAGCGGCATCGAGGACCCCTTCCTCACCGCCTACAAGGAGGGCAGCTTCCACTACCTGATGATCGTCGCCGATCGGGTCTGACCCGAGTTCAGGAGCGCCCGAGGAACTCCAGGATCAGCCGGGTGGTCTCCTCGGGGCGTTCCAGTGAGGGGAGGTGGCCCGCCCAGGGGAGTTCCCGGTGCTCGGCGCCCGGGATCAGGGTCGGGAGCTCGGCGGCGATGCGGCGGAAGTCCGGGAGGTCGTGAGCGCCGCCGACGGCCAGGGTCGGGGCGGTGACCGCGGCCAGATCGACCGGGGGCTCGGGGAGCTCGTGGTGCTCCGTGACGGCCAGGCCGATCTCGAAGTTCCGCAGCTGCATGGCCCGTACGAGGTCGTGGGCGCGGGCATCGGCGTCCGGGCCGAGCCAGGTAAGGGCGTTGAGCGCGGCCGCACCGGCCAGGTCGCCCGCGTCGAGGAGCGCGTCCTCGGCCGCGCCGAACTTCCGCAGCTCCGGGCTCGGTTCGTGCCCCGGCCGCCCCGGGCAGAGCAGGAGCAGCGAGGCCGCCCGCTCCGGATGCAGCGCGGCGAGCTGCAGGGCGATCCGGCCGCCGTAGGAGCTCCCCACCAGGGTCGCCCGCCGCACGCCGAGGTGGTCCAGCAGCTCCCGTACGTCGCCCGCGTCGCTGTACGGGGCCTCGGCGGCGGGGGAGTCCCCGCAGGTCCGGAAGTCGGGCCGGACCACCCGGAAGCCGGCCTCGGTCAGCGGCCGCCACTGCGGCTCCCACATCCGCCGGTCACAGACGGAGGAGTGCAGCAGGACGACGGCGGGGCCGTCCGAGGGCCCGTCCACATCATGAGAAACGATCATCCGGCGATCTTGCGGTACCCGCGGCCTTCCCGCCACCCCCTTTCGGGGGCGGCCTTTGCCGCGGGCGCGTACCCGCGCCGCCGCGAGCCTCAGAAGCTCAGCGAGCGCGCGTAGTTGAGCTGCGACATCACCCACGGGTAGGTGCCCGCGTCCACCGCCGGGATCATCGTGGAGTGGTGGCGGCCGCCGCTGCTGACGGTGATCTGGATGTAGCCGGTGGTGGTCTTCTCCTTCATCAGGAGGAAGAGCAGGCCGAGCAGGCAGAACAGGAAGAAGACGATCGCGAGCACGATCGCGTGGGGCGGGATCTTCTCCTCGGTGCGCGAGAAGTCGGTCGCGTTCCACATCGCCCCCTTGAGCGGCATGGTGCCCGACGGGGTGATGATCTGGTCCCCGGCGATGGTGATGTCGCCGAGGGTCAGGCCGGCGCCGCCGGCCGGGGCGGCGGGGTAGCCCGCGGGGCCCGGCATGCCGGCGCCGCCGATGGTCGGCTGGTAGGCCGGGGCCGCCGGGTAGGGCTGCGGGTAGCCGTAACTGGCTTCGCCCGGGCCCCACTTGTACTCGCCCTGGCCGGGCGTGGCGGGCTGGCCGCCCTGGCCGGCGGGGTCGCTCGCGTACGGATTCGGCTGCTGCTCGCTCATGCGGCCGATCCTTCCACAGCGACCCCCGGTGCCGTACCCCGGTCAGAGAGCTGCTTCCACAATCTGGGTGACGCGCGTGATGACGTCCGCCCTGGTCGCCGTCGGGGCCGGCAGGAACGAGTAGGTGACGACCCGTCGGCCGCGGTCCGTACCGAAGACGCCGCTGGAGTACTGGGCCATGCTGCCGGTCTTCCCCCAGACCTCGGTCCCGTCCGACAGCTTGTAGTACGCCAACCCTGCAGCGCTGTACGGCTCCTTGCTGCCCTCCGAAAGGGAGGGCATGACGAACAGCTGCCGCTGCTGGGCGGGCGGCAGGAGCCGGCCCCTCAGCAGGGCGTTCATGAAGCGTTCCAGATCGGGAGCGTTGGAGATCATGCCGCCCTCGGCCCACGCCCACGGCTCCTTCGGACTGGGAGCGGCCAGTGACGGGCTCGGCATGGACGCGTCCCCGGCCTTCGGGACGTAGGTGTGGCGCAGGCCCAGCGGGCGGGCGATGCGGCGCTGGACCTCGTCGGAGTAGGAGCGGCCGGTGGCCTTCTCGATGGCGAGGCCGAGGATGAAGTAGTTGCCGCCGTTGTACTGCTGCCTGGTGACCGGATATTCGGGTGCGGGGCAGCCGTCCCGGGTCCAGGCGGCGACGGCCTTCTCCGGCGTGAGGCCCAGCCCGTCCCCGAGCTCCCCGCAGGGCCGCTCCAGGCCGCTGGTGTGGCTCAGCAGCTGGCCGATGGTGATCGGCTTCCAGTGCGCGGGGATGGTGTCGGGGAGGACCTCGCGGATCGGGGTGTCCAGGGTGAACCGTTCCTCCGCGACCAGTTGCAGCACCACGGCGGAGGTGAACAGCTTGGTCATGCTGCCGATCCGGAAGGAGGCCGCGGGATCCGGCGAGACCGGTCCGACCGCTTTCGTCCAGCGGATGCCGGGACCGGACACCCGCACCATCATCCCGTTCGCGGTGGTGTCGGGGGTCATGGCCTTCGCCAGCGCCACCTCGTCGATCGTGTGGCGGCCCCGGTCGGCGATCGTCGCGGTCGCCGGGGCCGGGTTCTGCTGCTGCGCCGAGGCCGGCAGGGCGCCGGCGGTGACTGATACGAGGGCAGCGCCGGCGGCGACCAGTGTGACCCAAGGGGCCGTGCGGGTGGCGGAGTTCGGGGAGTTCACCGAGTTCGTCATGGCTGTCATGCTGCCGCGAGGAAGATCCACCGAGCATGGGGGACGCCCCCTACCCGCCCCTGACCCGCCCCCTACTTGACACCTCGTGTGTGTACGACTCCGCCGCCAAGCTGAAGGCCACACGGCTGCTCAACGGGACGTGGGCCACCAGCGGCTCGCGCCCCGCCTCGCCTTACGGGCGGGGCGATTTTGTCATTCCCCCGTCGCCAAACGGGAGTAGCGTTCTGGATGTCGAGGCCAGAAACGGAGTATCCAGGATGCCCGAGCAGCACGACACCACACCTGCCGTTCAGACGTTCGCCCATCGAGCACGAGCAGCCCGAGACCGTGCAGGCCTCACCCGGCCTGTTTCCGCAGGTCTCGTTGGGCGCTCACCCGAGTGGGTCAAGGGAATCGAGACCGGAGCCATCGGAATGCCCCGCCTCCCCATGATGATCCGCATGGCCACGATCTACGAGTGCGACATCGCAGACCTGACCGGCGATGAGCGGATCTCTGCCGCTACTTACACGAAGGCAGCCCACGCGTCCTTGCCCGCGATCAAGCGGGCGTTGACCACGTACAGGCTCACTCCAGCCGACGCTGAGCCCGAGTCGGCCGACGTCCTGGCCGCCCGCGTGCGGCAGGCCTGGAAGCTATGGCATGGTGACGGCGATCACCGCTCCAGAGTTGCTTCCTTGCTCCCTGATCTGCTGGCCGACACCCAGTACTCTGCCCGCGCTCTGGAGGGTCAGCAGCGCCGCCGGGCCCTCGTCACACAGGCGCAGGCCTACCACCTTACCCAGCTGTTCCTCGCGTTCCAGCCCGAGCCAGAACTCATCATGATGACCGGCGACCGCTCGATGACTGCTGCGCAGGACGCGGACAGCCCCCGCGCCATGGCAGGTGCCGCCTGGTACATGAACCACGTCTACCGGGACGCGAACGAGGCAGCGGACGCCCGCGTGGAGCTGGCGGAACAGGCGGCATCGCTGCTCCGCCAAGAGGATCCGGAAGACCTCGCGCGCTGGGGGTTGCTTCAGCTTGCCGTGGCTCTGTCCTTCGCAAAGATCGGCAAGAACGGCCTCGCCTGGCGGTACTGGGACCGGGCGCAGGATGCCGCCCGCCGACTCGGTGACGACTACGCGCACCCATGGCTGATCTTCGGGAAGGGGGTGGTGGATGCCTACGCGCTCACCATGCACCTTAATCTCGTACAGCCCGGAAAGGCCGTTGAGGTGGCTGAAGGGCTGGACCTGAGCGCAGTTCCGTCCGCAACGCGGCGTGCGTTCCACCTCGTCGAGGCGGCACGGGCGTACGGAATGCAGGACGAGGGCGTGGCCGCCGTTGCGCTGCTACAGAAGGCCCACCGGGTGTCGCCGGAGACCATCCGGTTCAGCACGTACAGCCGCATGGTCCTCCCCGAATTGGCCAAGGCCGGCCCCCGGATGGTGCGCGAGGATGCCCGCGAGCTGGCGCTCGAACTGGGCATCTCGGCGTGATCCTCTGAGGGATAGAAACGCTACCCCTCGGCGAGGGGGCAGAGACGCTACCCCTCACGAGATTCCGAGGCCCCTACCGTCGTCACACCACACGCTGACGACGGTAGGGAGTGACCCGTGACCAGCCGCATCTCGCAGAGCTGCGCCCATGGCGTGCTCAGCAGCGCCGAGTTGCTCGATCGCGCCATGGTCGGCTGGGAGCGCTTCACCGGCGCCGACGAGGAGCAGCCGGATGTCTGAGGTGTACGAGTACGTACCGCACCGCCTGCTGCGCAAGCGGGTGCGCGACATCGCGTCCGGCGTCGAGGGCGAGCTGATGGCTGTCATCAACGAGAACGTGTCGAGTTCGGCGGTCAGCGAGCACTGGGTGGAGCTGGCCTACATCCGGCTCCCGTCAGGCCGTGAGGTCACGACCGTCGTCGACAACATCGAGTCGGCATGAGCGAGATCCGCCGCCAGGTGCTACCGGCCTGACTTCGGCAGGGGGCGACATCGCGCGACACGCGGCTCTATCCGTGGAGACTCCGCGCGAGCCGCCGTACGCCCTCCCGTACGCGACGCTCGCCCAATTCCGGCAGCAGGGCCGCCACGTGCTCGCCCGCCAGCGCGGCCAGCAGGGCGTGTGCCCCGTGCTCCGGGTCCGGGGATCCGTCGAGCAGGATCGCGACGTGCCGGTGCCAGAAGCGGTAGGCGCCGATGCGGTAGCGGGCGCCCGGGGCCGCCGTCTCCGAGACCCGTACGAGGTCCAGGTGTTCCAGCAGGTAGTCGAGGTAGGCGTCGACGAAGGCGGCGAGCCGGTCCGCCGCCGGAGCGCCGGGACCCAGCGGCGGCGGCCCGGACAGGATCGCCTGCTGGAGTACGCGTTCTCGCGCGTCCAGTAGTGCGGCCGCCAGCCCCGACTTGTCACCGAAGCGGCGGAACAGCGTGCCCTTGCCGACCCCGGCCGCCGTGGCGATCTGGTCCATCGAGACCGCCTCGACGCCGTGCTCGGCGAACAGTGCGGCGGCCGCCTCCAGCACGGCGGCGCGGTTGCGGGCGGCGTCCGCGCGCTCCTTGGGCGGCGGGGTGATTGCGTAAACGGACTGCGGTCCGTTAATGTCTCGATCCATAACCGGACTATAGTCCGTTTCTCTGGAGGGGCACAGCCATGACGGCACTCATCACCCGTGACGAACTGAAGCAGGCCATAGCGGAGGGCTCGGTGATCCTGCTCGACACCCTCGGCGGCGACTACTACGCCCAGCAGCACCTGCCCGGCGCGGTCGAGCTCGTACGGGCCGATGTCGACGACCTGGCCCCGGACCTGCTCCCCGACCTCGATGCCGCGATCGTCACCTACTGCTCCAACCTGGCCTGCCCCAACAGCGGCCAGGTCGCCGACCGGCTGACCGCCCTCGGCTACACGAACGTCCGCAAGTACCGCGAGGGCATCCAGGACTGGGTCGAGGCCGGACTGCCGACCGAGACAACCGCCGCCTGACGAGTCCGGGCATGCCGGAGGCCCGCACCCCATGAAGGGGGTGCGGGCCCCTGACGGCCACCGGCCTCAGCCGAAACCGGCGGACGGAGTCCGTCGAGAAGGCTAGAAGCGGCGCGTGATCAGCGCACGCTTGACTTCCTGGATCGCCTTCGTGACCTCGATGCCACGCGGGCACGCGTCGGTGCAGTTGAAGGTCGTGCGGCAGCGCCACACGCCGTCCTTGTCGTTCAGGATCTCCAGCCGCTGCTCGCCGGCCTCGTCACGCGAGTCGAAGATGAAGCGGTGCGCGTTGACGATCGCCGCCGGGCCGAAGTACTGGCCGTCGTTCCAGAACACCGGGCACGAGGACGTGCACGCGGCGCACAGGATGCACTTGGTGGTGTCGTCGAAGCGCTCGCGGTCCTCGGCGGACTGCAGGCGCTCGCGCGTCGGCTCGTTGCCCTTGGTGACCAGGAACGGCATGACGTCGCGGTAGGCCTGGAAGAAGGGCTCCATGTCGACCACGAGGTCCTTCATCACCGTGAGGCCCTTGATGGCCTCGACGGTGATCGGCTTCTCCGGGTTGATGTCCTTGATCAGCGTCTTGCAGGCGAGCCTGTTCTTGCCGTTGATCCGCATCGCATCGGAGCCGCAGATGCCGTGCGCGCACGAGCGGCGGAAGGTCAGCGTGCCGTCGAGGTCCCACTTGATCTTGTGGAGACCGTCGAGCACGCGCTCCTTCGGGTCGATCTCGATCTGGAAGTCCTGCCACTGCGCCTCGTCCGAGATCTCGGGGTTGAAGCGGCGGATCCGGAAGGTGACCGTGATGAAGGGCGAGGCCGCGGCCGCGGCCTCCATCGTGTCCGTCTTGCTCAGGGTGGGGGTGCCCATCAGTACTTACGCTCCATCGGCTGGTAGCGGGTGACAACGACAGGCTTGTAGTCCAGCCGGACGGAATCCTTGCCGTCGTCGCCGACCTCGCGGTACGCCATGGTGTGGCGCATGAAGTTGACGTCGTCGCGGTTCGGGTAGTCCTCGCGGTAGTGACCGCCGCGGGACTCCTTGCGCGCCAGCGCGGACACGGCCATGACCTCGGCCAGGTCGAGCAGGTTCCCCAGCTCGATGGCCTCCAGCAGGTCCGTGTTGAAGCGCTTGCCCTTGTCCTGGACGGACACGTTCTTGTAGCGCTCGCGCAGCTCCGCGATCTTCTCGACCGCGGTCTTGATGGTCTGCTCCGTGCGGAACACCATCACGCACGCGTCCATCGTCTCCTGGAGCTCCAGACGCAGCTCGGCGACCCGCTCCTTGCCCGTGGAGGCGCGCAGGCGCTCGACGAGGTCGGCGACGTCCTTCGCCGGGTTCTCCGGCAGCTCGGCGTAGTCGTTCTCGTGCGCGTACTTGGCCGCCGCGATGCCGGAGCGCTTGCCGAAGACGTTGATGTCCAGGAGCGAGTTGGTGCCCAGACGGTTCGCGCCGTGCACCGACACGCACGCGACCTCGCCGGCCGCGTACAGGCCCGGGACGACGGTGGTGTTGTCCGCCAGGACCTCACCCTCGACGTTGGTCGGGATGCCGCCCATGGCGTAGTGCGCGGTGGGCTGGATCGGGATCGGGTCCGTGTACGGCTCGATGCCGAGGTACGTACGGGCGAACTCGGTGATGTCCGGGAGCTTCGCGTCGAGCTGCTCCGGCGGCAGGTGCGTCAGGTCCAGGTACACGTGGTCACCGGCCGGACCGCAGCCGCGGCCCTCACGGATCTCGGTGTAGATGGAGCGCGAGACGACGTCACGGGACGCGAGGTCCTTCATGACCGGCGCGTACTTCTCCATGAAGCGCTCGCCGTCCTTGTTGCGGAGGATGCCGCCCTCACCGCGGGCGCCCTCCGTCAGCAGGATGCCCATGCGCCAGATGCCCGTCGGGTGGAACTGGAAGAACTCCATGTCCTCCAGCGGCAGACCGCGGCGGTAGCAGGCCGCCTGGCCGTCACCCGTGAGGGTGTGCGCGTTGGAGGTCACCTTGAAGAACTTGCCGGTGCCGCCGGAGGCGTAGATGACGGCCTTCGCGTGGAACACGTGGATCTCGCCGGTGGCGAGCTCGTACGCGACCACACCGGCCGACTTCTTGACGCCGTCCTCCTCGACGAGGATCTGGTCCAGGACGTAGAACTCGTTGAAGAACTCCACGCCCTCCTTGACGCAGTTCTGGTACAGCGTCTGGAGGATCATGTGACCGGTGCGGTCCGCGGCGTAGCAGGACCGGCGGACCGGGGCCTCGCCGTGGTTGCGCGAGTGACCGCCGAAGCGGCGCTGGTCGATGGTGCCGTCCGGGGTGCGGTTGAACGGCAGGCCCATCTTCTCCAGGTCGAGGACCGCGTCGATGGCCTCCTTCGCCAGGATCTCGGCGGCGTCCTGGTCGACCAGGTAGTCACCGCCCTTGACCGTGTCGAAGGTGTGCCACTCCCAGTTGTCCTCTTCCACGTTGGCCAGCGCGGCGGCCATGCCGCCCTGCGCGGCGCCCGTGTGGGAGCGGGTCGGGTAGAGCTTCGTCAGCACGGCGGTGCGGCTGCGCTTCGTCGACTCGATGGCGGCGCGCATGCCCGCGCCGCCCGCGCCGACGATGACGGTGTCGTACTTGTGGATCTTCATTGGTTTCGCCTCAGCCCCGTTGCCTAGCGGATGTTCGGGTCGAAGGTGAAGATCACCAGCGTGCCCAGAAGGATGGTGAACACCGTGGCGGTGTAGAGCAGGCCCTTCAGCCACAGCCGCGTGTTGGCACGCTCCGCGTAGTCGTTGATGACGGTACGCAGGCCGTTGGCGCCGTGCAGCATCGCCAGCCACAGCATCAGCAGGTCCCAGACCTGCCAGAACGGCGAGGCCCAGCGGCCGGCCACGAAGGCGAAGCCGATCTTGGAGACGCCGCCGTCGAGCACCAGCTGGATCAGCAGGTGGCCGATGACCAGGACGACGAGCACGATGCCCGAGAGGCGCATGAAGAGCCACGCGGCCATCTCGAAGTTGCCGCGGGTCGAGCGCGGGGTCTTGCCGGTGCGCTTGCGCGGGGCCTCGATGTACGGCGCCGGGTTGTCGACGTCGTAGAGGGAAACGCCCTCCACGTCGCCGACGCCCTTGGCCATGTCGACGGAAGAAGTGTCAGAAGACATGCGTGTCACTTCCCGAACAGTTCAAGGTAGGCGTGGCCCAGGACGGGGTACAGGGCCCCGACCATCAGCACGATCCAGATGCCCATGACCGACCAGAGCATCTGCTTCTGGTAGCGCGGGCCCTTGGACCAGAAGTCCACGGCGATGACACGGAGACCGTTGAGCGCGTGGAACAGGATGGCGGCCACGAGGCCGTATTCCAGCAGCGCGACGATCGGAGTCTTGTAGGTAGCCACGACATCGTCGTACGCCTCGGGGGAGACGCGAACGAGAGCGGTGTCGAGGACGTGTACGAACAGGAAGAAGAAAATGAGGACGCCGGTGACTCGATGAGCCACCCAGGACCACATTCCTTCCCGGCCGCGGTACAACGTTCCAGCCGGCACGGAAAACCCTCCGGAAGCGGGGCGGGGGCCAGCCGGCTTCTTTGTCGGTCGGGCCCGGCCGGGTACGGTCCTCCGGCCCCGGACATCGTAGCGACGCTTTGTCGGTTCCTTCGCGCGGGGGCCATCGGTGTGATCAAACAGGCTCGGACGGGCTATCCCACAGGGGCGAATAGCCCGATTTCCGCCCCAGACGGTCCATTCGTAGAGGTCAGCCAATGTGTCAGGTCGCACAGCCGGGCCTGCGCGACGCGGCGCAGCTCGTCCGCCGAGATCGAGCGCTCCTCGTCCACCTCGTGCCCCATCCTCCGGCGGATCGCCCCCAGCAGCTGGTCCGCCTGCTCCTCCGGCGGATGCCCGTCGAGGCAGATCACGAAGGCGTGGCCGAACTTGCGTTCGTACTCCGCGTGGGCCGCGTCGAGGGCCAGCAGTGCGGCGTACGAGGCCCCGTGGTCCAGCTCCGCCGAGCACTCGGCGGCCAGCGCCTCCGTCAGGTCGGCCTGCGACAGGTCGTACGAGGCCTCGTCCGCGGCGGCGATCAAAGCGCCGAGATCGGGGTAAGGGCGGTGCGTGGCGACCCGGTGCGCCCAGCGCCGGCTTCCGCAGCAGTGCAGCAGGACGGCATGGGCGGCCTCGGGGGACAAGGCGTTGAACCGCGCCAGTCCGGAGCCGTGAGGAGGATCGGAGCTGCCGCGGGCCTGTGCCGGAAGGTGGCTGGACAGCAGGGGGCTCCTCGGGGCGTGGCTCGGATGTGCCGCCACGCTATCGACGCAGGGCAGGGTGTGTCGTACCCATGCGGGGATTTCACCCGGAAGTGAGCCGAAAGGATGACGTGAGCGCCACGGACAGGCATGGTGAGAGGCCCGGGAGCGGGAGGGGGAGGGCGACCGAGGCCGCCACCCCCCACAGGAGAGGCCCCGGCCGCCATCCGTCACGGGCTCGTGCGACAAGCCCGTACCCCTGTCAGCGCCCCGGGTGCGTTTTGTGTCACACCTCGCTCCGCACAGGATTGGTTGCGCGTTGTATCACTCGTGGACGAGAGGTGCTGGAAAGCCGTAACGTGCTGATTTGCGCCACACGTACAGGACAGTGAACGGGTTGGGGACTTTGCTGGGGGACGACGCGGAACTGACCGCCGCCGTGCTCGCGGCGCAGGACGGCGACGAGAACGCGTTCCGTGCTGTGTACCGCGCCGTGCACCCACGCCTGCTCGGTTACGTACGCACGCTCGTCGGAGACGGCGACGCGGAGGACGTGACCTCCGAAGCCTGGTTGCAGATCGCCCGCGACCTCGACTCCTTCACCGGCGACGCCGACCGCTTCCGCGGCTGGGCCGCCCGCATCGCGCGCAACCGGGCCCTCGACCACATCCGCATGCGCGGCCGTCGCCCCGCCATCGGCGGCGACGACACCGAGCTGACCGGCTGGGCCGCCGAGTGCGACACCGCGGGCGCGGCGATGGAGTCGCTGTCCACCGGACGGACCATGGCGCTGATCGCGCAGCTTCCGCAGGACCAGGCCGAGGCCGTCGTCCTACGGGTCGTGGTCGGGCTGGACGCCAAGAGCGCGGCCGAGACCCTGGGCAAGCGGCCCGGCGCCGTACGGACCGCCGCGCACCGCGGTCTGAAGAAGCTGGCCGAGCTGCTCAGCGCGGAGGGTGTGGACGGCGGGTTCGAGCCGAGCTCGGACACCGGGTCGGACCCCGGCGCCCGGGTCGGTCATAATGCCGATGGCCAGGCATGGGACGGCGGGGGCGGGAGGGATCTCGACGCCGTCCCCGCGCAGCGTGGCCGAGGCGGGGGCTTCGTGGAACAAACCGGTGTGACGCATTCACGTTGGCGGACGCAGAAGGACATGTGATGGCCGACGAGCGCAACAGGTGGCTGGACAAAGCCGCGGCGGACAGACTGCTGCGCGGTGAACCGGCGGAACCTGTGGGGCCGCCCGCTGATCCGAGTGCCCGGATCGAGGCCGCCCGGCTGCGTGCCGCCCTCGAAGCCCTGGCCGCCGCCGCCGAACCGCCGTCCGCGGGCGTCGAACTGCCCGGCGAGGCCGCGGCGCTGGCCGCCTTCCGCGCGGCCCGTCCTGCGGGCTCGCCCGGAGCGGCTCGGTCCGTGGCGGGTGTCCCCGACGTGGGGCGGTTCTCCGCGGCTGTGACCCCCACCGCCGCCGAGCCGCTGATCGCCGCCGAGCCGCTGATCGATCTCGGGAGCCGCGCGGCCGCGATGGCGCCCCGGCGCGCCCGGACCGTGAGCTTCGGCCTGGCGGCGGCCCTGGCGAGCGTCGCCGTGGGCGGGCTGGCCGCCGCGGCGGGCGCCGGGCTGCTGGACCGGGCCCGGCACGACAGCGCGGGCCCCGGACCGGCGATGTCCGTCAGCGCGGACGAGAACCCGGCCCCGGGCGTCGGCAGCGGAGCCCCGAGCCCCGCCCCGAAGCTGACGTCCACGCCCCCTGCGGACGGCTCGAACGTCACTTCGGGCGCGGCGCAGTCGCCGGGCGCGGACGGGCGTACGCCGCCCGGGACCGGAACCGACGCCGGCACCTCGTCGGGCACGTCGGCGACCGGCGGCTCGGGCAAGGACGCCCAGGGCGGCCAGAGCGGCGTGGGCGGCAAGGACGGGATCCAGGAGACCTTCGGTACCGGGGACACCGCCAAGGAACGCGAGCGCGAGCAGAACCGCCTCAAGGCCGTGGACCTCTGCGAGGAGTACCGGGCGGGCCGCCTCGACGACGACGGCCGTGAGCGGCTCTCGAAGCTGGCCAACGGCCTCACCCGGATCCCGGATTACTGCAAGACCGTGCTGGACGGGGACTCCGCCGGAGGCCGGCGCAGCGACTCCCCCCTGGGGGACGGGACGCTCAGGGCCCCGACTCTGGAACCGGCGATTCCGCAGGGCTCGACGGGCCTGCGCACGAGCCGCTGAAACGTGTGCTGACCCGCCTGTAACACTTTTCGAACCGGCGACGCAGTACATAACGAGCCGACTGGTCATCGGCCGCGCATGAGCCGGGGTTCCCCCCGTACCCCTGGGCTCTGCGCAACCGGCGCGGGCGGGGCACGTTCCCCCGGCCCTGCCCGCGCCCTTTACTTGGACCTGTTACCTCGGCCCGCAGTGCGGGCGCGTCATGTGGACCCTCATGCGGGCCGGTTGTCCGAGCCGATCATCCGGGCCTTGATATAGACCGCGGACCGATCCCGGTCCGCGGCCCCGCCTGCGGCCCCGCGCCTCACCAGTAGACGACGACCTTGTCGCCGACGTTCACCTGGCCGAAGACCGCCGCCAGCTTCCCCTTGTCCCGGACGTTCACACAGCCGTGCGAGGCGCCGGCGTAGCCGCGGGCCGCGAAGTCGGCCGAGTAGTGCACCGCCTGGCCGCCGCTGAAGAACATCGAGTACGGCATGGCCGTGTGGTAGATCGTGGACGTCCAGTCCTTTTCCTTCCGGTCCACCTTGAAGACGCCCTCGCGGGTCGGGGTGTTCTCCGAGCCGAAGCGCACGTCCATCGTGGAGATGATCTTTCCGTCGATCATCCAGGCGAGGGTGCGGCTCTCCTTGCTGATGCACATGACCCGGCCCTCCATGCAGCGCGGGTCGGGCGCGTCCGCCTCGTTGACCGCCGGCGGGCGCAGCTCGTCTGCGGTGGGCTTCTTCGTGGAGTTCTGGATCTTCTTCCAGGTGGCCTCGTCGACCGAACCGGTGGGGTTCAGCCCGTGCTTCGACTGGAAGGTCTTGACCGCCGCCGTCGTCTTCGAGCCGTAGAAGCCGGTCGGCGCCACCGTCATCAGCTTGAGCTGCTTCAGACGGGCCTGGAGCTCGCGCACCTGCTCGCTGTCGTCGCCGTTGGCCATGATCTGCTTCACCGTCGGCGAAGGAGAGGCGGACGGGGACGCCGAGGCGGAGGCCGAGGGGGACGGCGAGGCCGGCTTGTTGTCGGTCGACGGGGAGGATTCGGGAGTGGCGCCCGCCGTGGGCGAGGAGGGGGCCGAGGAAGCGGAGCCCGCGGACTCCGACTTCTGCGGCCCACAGGCGGTCGCGGCGAGCGCGACGGCGGTGGCCACCCCGAGCGTGCGGAATATGACTCTCTGGCGCTGCATTGCAGTCCCCCGGTTTCTACGTCGTGTATCTAGGTGATGCCTCGCGCGCGTGGAGAGTTGCACTGCGGTCCGGGATGTTGCGCCATTGTGACCAGCAGCCGTCCGCAGCCTTACGAAGCGATATGCGGGCACGGTTGTACCAGTCCCGGGCCTGGATGCTCTACGGAGGGATACGTCACATGGCACGCACCGAGAGCGGAATCCCCATCGAACCCGTCTACCGGCCCGGCGACCTGACGGGGTGGGACCCGGCGGTCGAACTGGGGGAGCCGGGCGACTTCCCCTACACTCGGGGGATTTATCCGAACATGTACACCGGTCGGCCGTGGACCATGCGGCAGTACGCCGGTTTCGGCACGGCCGCCGAGTCCAACGCGCGGTACCGGCAGCTCATCGCGGGCGGCGGCACCGGGCTGTCCGTCGCCTTCGACCTGCCGACCCAGATGGGACACGACTCCGACGCCCCGCTCGCGCACGGCGAGGTCGGCAAGGTCGGGGTCGCCGTCGACTCGCTCGACGACATGCGGACGCTGTTCGACGGGATCCCCCTCGACCGGGTCTCCACCTCGATGACGATCAACGCGCCCGCCGCGCTGCTCCTGCTGCTCTATCAGCTGGTCGCGGAGGAACAGGACATCTCCGGCGCACAGCTGACGGGGACGATCCAGAACGACGTCCTGAAGGAGTACATCGCGCGCGGGACGTACATCTTCCCGCCCGAGCCCTCGCTGCGGCTGACGGCCGACACCTTCCGCTACTGCCGCGCCGAGATCCCCCGGTGGAACACCATCTCCATCTCCGGCTACCACATGGCCGAAGCGGGGGCCTCGCCCGCGCAGGAGGTGGCCTTCACGCTCGCCGACGGCATCGCCTACGTCCGTACGGCCCTGGCGGCCGGGATGGCCGTCGACGAGTTCGCGCCCCGGCTCTCCTTCTTCTTCGTCGCCCGCACCACCCTGCTGGAGGAGGTCGCGAAGTTCCGTGCGGCCCGGCGGATCTGGGCCCGCGTCATGCGGCAGGAGTTCGGGGCGCGGGATCCGAAGTCGCTGATGCTGCGCTTCCACACCCAGACGGCCGGAGTCCAGCTGACCGCGCAGCAGCCCGAGCTGAATCTCGTACGGGTGGCCGTGCAGGCCCTGGCCGCCGTGTTGGGCGGCACGCAGTCGCTGCACACCAACTCCTTCGACGAGGCGATCGCGCTGCCGACGGAGAAGTCCGCCCGCCTCGCGCTGCGCACGCAGCAGGTGCTCGCGCACGAGACGGACGTGCCGCACACCGTGGACCCCTTCGCCGGTTCGTACGCGGTGGAGCGGATGACGGACGACCTGGAGGCGGAGGCGCTCGCGCTGATGCGGCGGGTGGAGGAGCACGGCGGGGCGGTGGCCGCCATCGAGGCCGGCTTCCAGAAGGGCGAGATCGAGCGCAACGCCTACCGCATCGCGCAGGAGACCGAGAGCGGGGAGCGGGTGGTGGTCGGGGTGAACCGTTTCGCGCTGGACCGGGAGGAGCGGTACGAGCCGCTGCGCGTGGACCCGGCGATCGAGGCGCGGCAGTGCGCGGCGCTGGCGCGGCTGCGGGCGGAGCGGGACGGGGCGGCGGTGGCGGCGGCGCTGGCGGCCTTGCGGGGGGCGGCGGCGGGGACGGAGAACGTGCTGTACCCGATGAAGGAGGCGCTGCGGGCCCGGGCCACGGTGGGCGAGGTGTGCGGGGCGTTGCGGGAGGTGTGGGGGGCGTACGAGCCGACCGGTTCCACCTGGTGAAAATCCCCGGCTGACAGGTGCGATCTCATGGGACACTCCTGCGCATGCTGGGTGTGACCGATCTTCCGACCTATCTCGCCGGCCTGGTGCTGATCATTCTGCTGCCGGGGCCGAACTCGCTCTACGTGCTGTCCGTCGCCGCCCGCCGCGGGGTGCGCACCGGGTACAAGGCCGCCGCCGGGGTGTTCACCGGCGACGCCGTGCTGATGCTGCTGACCGCCGTGGGCGCCGGGGCGCTGCTGCGGGCGAGCCCGCTGGTGTTCACCGTGGTGAAGTTCCTCGGGGCCGGCTACCTGGCGTGGCTGGCCGTGGGGATGATGCGCGGTGCCTGGGCGCTGTGGCGCACGCGCCGGGAGCGGACGCAGGCGGAGGTCGCCGGCCCCGCCGACGCGGGTGAGAACGAGCGGCCCTACCGGCGGGCGCTGCTGATCAGCCTCCTCAACCCGAAGGCCATCCTCTTCCTGATGTCCTTCTTCGTGCAGTTCGTGGACCCGTCCTACGCCTACCCGGCGCTGTCGTTCCTGGTCCTGGGCGGTCTGCTGCAGGCCGGCAGCTTCCTGTACCTGACGCTGCTGATATTCGGCGGCACCCGCCTCGCCGCCGCGTTCCGCCGCCGCAAGCGCCTGTCGGCGGGCGCGACCTCGGCGGCGGGCGTGCTGTTCCTGGGCTTCGCGGCCAAGCTCGCCGTCAGCTGAGGCCCCTCAGCCGAAGACGTGGCGCAGCCGCCGGGCCAGGCGGCGGACCGCGGGGTGGTGGGGCAGGAAGGACAGCCGGGCCGGGACGCCGCCCGGGAGGCCGAGCCCGGCCAGCCGGCGGCGGGTGAAGTAGCGCCAGGTGCGGGTGTCCAGCCGCTCGGCCAGATAGGCCTCGGCCGCGGCCCGGTGCGCGGAGAGGATCTGCGGCTGCATCGTGAAGCCGACCGCGATGAGCAGAGCGGCCAGCTCCGAGGAGACCGGCCCGGGCTCCGGGGGAGTCCAGTCGCGTACGGCCGCGGCGTCCGCCAGATCGGGCAGCAGGGCGTCCACCAGGACCAGCGGCACCCGGTTGCTGTTCTGGTACGGGGTCAGGCGGGCCAGTACGCTCCCGGTCCCGGTGCGCGCGACCGGGAGCCCGTACAGCGTGGAGGCGGTCAGCAGGCCGGTGGAGAAGCAGCCGACGACCAGGGCCGGGCGCAGCCGCTGGTAGAGGCTCTCGGCCAGTACCGGGGTGTCCGTCACGGTGAGCCGGGCGCCGAGCCGCTCGGCCTCGGCCGCGGCCCGCCGGCAGTACTCGGCCGGGGCGCTGGGATGCGGCTTGAAGACCAGCTCCCGGTGGCCCAGCGCGCAGGCGCCCCGGACCATGGACACGTGGAGCTCCTCCTCCTCGTCCGGGGTCATGAGGTCGAGCGCGGAGAGGTACTGGCCGAGCAGGAGCGCCGGGGAATCCCCGATGCCGCCGAGGTCCGTGCCGTGCGTGTGCGCGGGCGCGGGCGGTTCCGCGAGTTCCGTTACGTCCGCCCGGTCCGCCCGGTCCGCCAGGTCCGCCAGTTCCGCCAGTTCTGCCAGTTCTGCCAGGACCTTGAGGAAGGACTCCGTCGGCACCAGCTCCGCCCGCACCCCGAACTCCGTCAGCAGCAGCGGTTTCAGCCCCGGCACCAGGTCCAGGTGGAGCACCCGGCGCACCCGCATCCCGAGCTGTGGGTCGAGACGGACGCGGGTGGGACCGTAGCTCATCAGGCCGTCGGCGTAGACGTCGACCGCCGCACCGGGGAAGAGCCGGCACAGGGTCTGGGCCGGCGGCACCTGCAGGGACTCCACGATGAGCTCGACGCGGTGCTCGCCGAGGCCCCACAGGGTGCGCAGCTGCCGCTCCCAGATCGGGACGTCCTCCGCGCGCGGGGCCCAGGTGCTCGGGTGCTGCGGCTCGATGACCCGGTTCCAGTCGAGCACCTCGTCGAAGCGGGCGCGCAGGGCGGCGAAGCCCGGCATGTCCGCGACTCCCGGGCTGATCTCGGCGGTGGCGGCGTGGTTGCTGGTCAGCAGGATCCGGCGGCCGGCGGGCGGGAAGCAGCCCGCGTCGATGCCCGCCGCGAGCGTGGCCGCACCGTAGAGGGTGGAGGCCAGGAAGATCTGCGTGGGCATCAGGCGGCCGCCCCCGACGGGGTGCGGCGGCCGGCGCGCAGGCGGCGCAGCACGGTGGAGCGTTCGATGTCCATGGCGTCCAGGACCTGGTCCAGTACGTCCTGGGGCATGCGGCCGAGGGCCGCCGTGCTCATCGAGCGGAGTTTCCTGGCCACGGCCGGTTCGAACCTTTCGATGGATCCGAAATGGTGCGCGATAATTGCACAATACGTTCGGACGGCTTTCGGGAGTAGTAGATCGGATTCCCGGTCGGCGATGACCTCCGCGAGCACTTGATCAAAGGCGCGGATGAAATCGAGCTGCCGTTCGTCCCCGATCTGCGTCAAGGAGGTTGAAATACCGCGTCGATAGAAGATTCCGGGCAATCCGACCGCGGCGAAGGACGCCGCCTCCCGGTGCAGCCGCCAGATCCACGGCCGGTCCTCCGCCGTCCGCAGCCCGTCCGTGAAGTGAAGTACCCCGCGGTCCAGCAGCCGCCGGTGGTACATGCCGGCCCAGGCGTACGGATAGTCCACGGACGTGGCCCGGTCGGCGGGCAGGATCGCGGCGCGCGGGTCGGCCACCACCGCTTGCGGGCCGAAGGGGACGCGCTGCACGCTCCGTTGCCGGCCGGTGCACCGCACATGGTCGGTGCGGATGAAATCGCAGTTCAGAGCCTGTATGGCGGCCAGCATCCGGGCCAGGTGGCCGGGGGCGAGCCAGTCGTCCCCGTCCAGAAAGGTGAGGTACTCGCCGCGGGCCGCGTCCAGACCGGTGTTCCGCGCGGTGGCCAGGCCGCCGTTCCGCTCGTGTCTGAGGTGCACCGCCCCGGGCAGCTCGCGCGCCGCCCGCTCCAGCAGACCGGGCGTCCCGTCCGTCGAACAGTCGTCGACGAGCAGGAACTCGAAATCCTCCCGGGCGTTGACTTCGAGACTCTTCAGGGCATCCGGTGCGTAGGTCTGCACGTTGTAGAACGGCACGACGACAGAGAGCATGGGCTTGGGCACCCGCGAGACATTAGGGCGCCGCCCGGCATTCACTGTGGCCCGGATGCGGATTCCACGTGAACGGCGCCGGGCGGGCGAGTTAACCCGTACGCTTTCGCATTCAGTCGACGCGTTGTTAACCGGCTGTTGTGCGTTCGTTGGGCCGATCAGCGAAATTGCGGAATAGCTTCTGCCGCGTGCCAGAACGCAAACGCGTCGCCGTACTCGCCGATTCCGATACGCGATGGAAATGGGGCGCACTCACCGCCCGCCGTCTCGTGCCCGACCACCAGCTCACCGGTTACCTGCTGCGCGGCCGCGCCACACCCACCGCGCGCCAGCTCGGCGAGGTGGGGGTGCGGGCCGAGCGGCTGTCCGAGGTGACCTGCGCCGAGTTCCTCACCGAGATCGAGCGCGAGCACTACGACGTGGTCGTCCTCGCGCTCGTCGGCGGGGCCGTCCAGGCCGTCCTGCACGGGACCCGGGCCCTGTGGCCCGCCCCGGCCAGACGCCCCGTACTCGTCACCGGATACGTGGGCGTCGTGTACGAGAAGCTCGCCGACGGGCTGCTGCTGCGGCACGGGGCCGACCTCGTACTCGCCAATTCCCGCCATGACGCGGAGCGTTTCCGCGCCGTGTACGAAGGGGTCGGCGCGGATGCCGCCGCCGTCACCGAGACCGCGCTGCCCTTCCTGGGCGGGGCGCCGTACGAGCCGGCCGGGAGCAGGGCCCACACGGTGGTCTTCGCCGTCCAGCCCTCCGTACCCGACAGCCGCGCCGACCGCGCCTACCTGCTGGAGCGGGCGGCCGGGCACGCGCGACTGCACCCGGAGCGGGAGGTGCTGATCAAGCTGCGCAGCAAGCCCGGGGAGCACACCACGCACCTGGAGGAGCAGCCGTACCAGCGGCTCGCGGAGAAACTCCCGGGCGGCCTGCCCGCCAACTGCCGCCTCGTGTACGGGAACATGGGCGAGGTGCTGGACGGCACCGACCTGCTGGTCACCGTCTCCTCCACCGCCGCCCTGGAGTCCCTGCACCGGTCCATCCCGACCGCGATCCTCACCGACCTCGGCATCCGCGAGGCCCTCGGCAACCACCACTTCCTGGGCTCCGGCTGCCTGGCCTCGTGGGACCAGCTCGACGCGGGGCTGCTCCCGCAGGGGGACGCGGACTGGCTGGCTTCGCAGGGCGTCCGTCCCACGCCGCCTCCGGCTACGCCGAGGCCCGCGGAGCACGCCCCGGCTACGCCGAGGCCCACCGCGCCGGCCCCGGCCGCGCCGGTGTCCGCCGAGCCGACTTTGCCTGCGCCGAACCTCATCGGGCCGGCCGCGGCCGCGCCGGTGTCCGCCGAGCCGACTTTGCCTGCGCCGAACTTCACTGGGCCGGCCGCGGCCGCGCCGGCGTCCGCCGAGCCGATTTCGCCTGCGCCGAACTTCACCGGGCCGGCCGCGGCCGCGCCGGTGTCCGCCGAGCCGATTTCGCCTGCGCCGAACCTCATCGGGCGGGCACTGGCCGTGCCGGAGGGCGCCGTTTCGGTATCGGCTGACGCCTACGGCCTCGCCCGGGCGAAGGTGGCGGAGCTCATGGCGCTGTCGCGGCTCCCGGCCCCGGACCCCTACTACACGCTCACCACCGCGCCCGGATACCTGCCCGGGATCCTCGCCCGGCACCACCTCGCGCCCGACGGCACCCCGCTGCCCGGCGCGGTGCGTCCGGCGGCGGGGGAGTCCCGGCTGCGCCGCCGGCTCCGCGCCCACCTGCGGCAGGCCGCCCGTGGTGCGTACCGGCACGGGGTGCAGCGCGTGGCCCCGGTGATCCGCAGGCTGGGGGAGCTGTGAGGGTCCTCGCCGTCATCCCGGCCCGCGGCGGCTCCAAGGGAGTCCCCGGCAAGAACCTCGCCGAGGTCGCCGGCACCCCGCTCGTCGCCCGCGCCGTCCGGGCCTGCCGCGCCGCGCCGACCGTCACCGACGTGGTGGTCTCCACCGACTCCGCGGCGATCGCCGCGGCCGCCCGCACCGCCGGCGCCGACGTGATCGCCCGCCCGTCCGCGATCTCCGGCGACACCGCCAGCAGCGAGGCCGCCCTCCTGCACGCGCTCGGCGCCTTCGAGGAACTGCACTCCCTCACCGTGGACGTGGTCCTGCTCGTCCAGTGCACCAGCCCCTTCCTCACCGCCTCCGACGTCGAGTCGGTCGCCGCGGCCGTCGCCTCCGGCGCGGCCGACTCGGCCCTGACCGTGGCCCCCTTCCACGGCTTCCTCTGGCGGGAGCAGGAGGAGGGCGGGACGGGCGTCAACCACGACATGGCCGTACGCCCCCGCCGCCAGGACCGGCCGCAGGACCTGCTGGAGACCGGCGCCGCGTACGCCATGGACGCGGCCGGGTTCCGTACCGCCCGCCACCGCTTCTTCGGCCGCACCCTCCCCGTCGCCACCGACCCCGCGCGGGTCCTGGAGATCGACGACCCGCACGACCTGGCCCGGGCCCAACTGCTCGCCCCCCTGCTCGACCCGGTGCCCGAGGCACGACCCGACCCGCAGCCCACACCCCGTACACCCCGTACACCCCCGCACCGAAGGACGCCCCCTGCCATGACCTCCACTCCCGACTCCCGCCTCCGTACCTTCGGATCGCGCACCGCCGGCCCCGGCCACCCCGTCTACGTCGTCGGCGAGATCGGCATCAACCACAACGGCGACCTCGACAACGCCATCGCCCTCATCGACGCCGCCGCCGAAGCCGGCTGCGACGCCGTGAAGTTCCAGAAGCGCACCCCGGAGATCTGCACCCCGCGCGACCAGTGGGACATCGAACGCGACACCCCCTGGGGCCGCATGACCTACATCGACTACCGCCACAGGGTCGAGTTCGGAGAGGACGAGTACCGCGCCATCGACGAGCACTGCGCCACGCGCGGCATCGACTGGTTCGCCTCCCCGTGGGACACCGAGGCGGTCGCCTTCCTGGAGAAGTTCGACGTCCCCGCCCACAAGGTGGCCTCCGCCTCCCTCACCGACGACGAGCTGCTGCGCGCCCTGCGCGCCACCGGCCGCACCGTCGTCCTGTCCACCGGCATGTCCACCCCGCAGCAGATCCGCCACGCGGTGGAGGTGCTCGGCAGCGCCAACATCCTTCTCTGCCACGCCACTTCGACGTACCCGGCCAAGGCCGAGGAGCTCAACCTGCGGGTGATCCACACCCTCCAGGAGGAGTACCCCAACGTCCCGATCGGCTACTCCGGCCACGAGACGGGCCTGCAGACCAGCCTCGCCGCCGTCGCCCTCGGCGCCACCTTCGTCGAGCGCCACATCACCCTCGACCGCGCGATGTGGGGATCCGACCAGGCCGCCTCCGTCGAGCCCGGCGGCCTCGCCCGCCTGGTCCGCGACATCCGCACCATCGAGACCGCCCTCGGTGACGGCGTCAAGCGGGTCTACGACTCCGAGCTCGGCCCCATGAAGAAGCTCCGCCGCGTCCGGGGCGAGCTGGCAGCCGTCTGACCACGCGGTCCGGCGCGTACGCATCCCGCCCCCCGACAAGGAGTACGTGGTGACCCCCTCCGCCTCCACCCTGGCGTTCGTCGAGAGCCCGGTCCAACTCCTGAACGTGCTGGAGTGGGCGCACGCGCGGGGCGTCCCGGCCGGCCCCGGCCACCCGCAGGGTCCGCGGCCGGACGCCGTCACGCGGGGGCGGCAGCGCCGCGCCGACGCCGGGTCACCGCTGAGGATCGTCGTCCTGCCGCCCACCGACCCCATGTCCCGCGGCCAGCTGCGCCGGATGGCCGCACTGGCGCGGGACGAGGGGTACGAGGTCCGGTGGCAGGAGGCGCGCGGCAGCCGGTTCGCGCCCTTGAAGGCGCTCGCCGCGCTGGCACGCGACGTCCGCGCGGCGCGCACGGTCGTCGTCGGCGACCCCTTCTCGCGCTACGTCCAGCTGCTGCTCACCCTGGTGCGCGCCGAGGAGCTCGTCGTGGTCGACGACGGCACCGCCACCATGGAGTTCATGGCCCAGACCGCCCGCGGCGAACGCCTCGTACGCTGGCACCGGGTCGGCGGCGGGGGGCTGCCCGGCCGCGTCCGCGAGCTGGCGTACGCCCCCGTCGCGGCCACCGCGCGCCGGCGCTTCACGCCCGCCGGGGAGCGCGCCCCCCGCGTCGAGGTGTTCAGCTCGATGCCCGTCACCGCCCACGGCGGGATGACGCTGCGGCTCAACGACTTCGCCTGGACCCGCGCCCGCTTCGGCCCGCCCCGCCTGACCAAGGGCACCGACCTGGTCGGCACCTCGCTCGTGGAGACCGGCGTGGTCGACCCGGCCCGCTATCTGGACGCGGTGCGCGCCCTCACCCTGGAGCACGGTGCCACCCGCTACTTCGCGCACCGCCGCGAGTCCCCGGAGAAGCTGCGCGCGCTGAGCCGGGCGACCGGGCTGGAGATCGTACGCCCGGACCTGCCGCTGGAGCTGGTCGCCCGGCGCGGTCCCGTCGGCCGGACGATCGTCAGCTTTCCGTCCACCGTCGTCCACACGCTGCCGTACGCCCTGACCGGTACCGGGGTCACCGTCGCCGTATGCGATGTCGACCCCGCCTGGCTCACCGGATCGGCGTCCCCGCGCGCCCGCGGTTTCCTCGCCGGAGTCACCGACACCGCCCGTGATGTGCGCAGACTCCCTGCCCAGGCGGCTCCCACGGCCGGATGAGCGCGCGAGTTTACCCCCCGGCGCAGGGGGTCATGCGCCAGAGGCCGGGTTTCTTTCCCCTAACGGCATGAACTTTTCCTGATCCCCGGCCAGTTGACCCGTCCGTGCGCCTACCCTTCAACGGGTGAACCAGTTGATGTCCCGCGAGTCCCAGACCGCCCAGCCCGCCGCGTCCGACCGGCCCGAGCTGCCCGGCAAGCTTCCGGACCACCTGCGTGCCGAACTGATCGCCTTCCGCCGGGACTTGCACATGCACCCGGAGCTCGGACACCAGGAATTCCGCACCACCGCGGCGATCAAGGCCCGGCTGGAGCAAGCCGGCCTGCGACCACGGGTGCTGAAGTCCGGCACGGGCCTGATCTGTGACGTAGGCACCTGGGACGGCGGCCGGCCGATGCTGGCCCTGCGCGCGGACATCGACGCCCTGCCCATCCCGGATGCCAAGACGCACGTCTCGTACCGCTCGACCTTCCCCGACCGCGCCCACGCCTGCGGCCACGACGTGCACACCGCGGTCGTCCTCGGCGCCGGCCTGGTCCTCGCCGAGCTCGACCGCCAAGGGCTGCTGCCCCGCCCCGTGCGGCTGCTCTTCCAGCCGGCCGAGGAGGTGCTCCCCGGCGGAGCAACCGACGCCATCGAGTCCGGGGTCCTGGACGGCGTGGGCCGGATCGTCGCCGTCCACTGCGACCCCCGGGTCGACGCGGGGCGGATCGGGCTGCGCCCCGGCCCCATCACCTCCGCCTGCGACCGGCTGGAGGTCAGCCTCTCCGGCTCCGGCGGGCACACCGCACGGCCGCACCTGACCACCGACCTGGTGACGGCCGCCGCGCGCGTGGCCATCGACGCCCCGGCCCTGCTGGCCCGCCGGATGGACGCCCGCTCGGGCATGTCGGTCACCTGGGGCCGGATCGAGGCCGGGCACGCCTGCAACGTCATCCCGATGCACGCCGAGCTGTCCGGAACCGTACGGTGCCTGGACCTGAACGCCTGGCACGAGGCCCCGGACATGATCCACGCGGCGATCGACGAGATCGCGACCATGCACGGGGCCAAGTTCGAGATCAACCACGTGCGCGGCGTGCCGCCGGTGGTCAACGATCCGGTGATCAGCGAGCTGCTGCGCGAGGCGATGGCGGTCCGCCGCGGCGCCGAGTCGGTCGAGGACACCGAGCAGAGCCTGGGCGGAGAGGACTTCTCCTGGTACCTGGAGCACGTTCCGGGCGCCATGGCCCGCCTGGGAGTCCGTACCCCCGGCGACACCGCCAAGCACGACCTGCACCGGGGCGACTTCGACGTGGACGAGTCCGCGATCTCCGTCGGTGTGGAGTTCTTCACGGCCGCCGCGCTGCTGGACGGCCGGCGCACGATGCCCGCCAGGTAGCGGCGGGGCGAAGTCGCTACAACATCGACGGCTCCGCCCGCAGACGTGTCCAGCCCTTGGTACCAAGGGCTGGACAGGAAATGAGTCACCAATCGGTCACTGTCCGGTTCGCGACGATCCGATAACGACTCATGAACGGGCCTTTAACTGACATCTACGCGCGTTACGATCGCCGCGAAACCAGCGCCGGTCGTGGCGCTTCGGTCAGGTTTTGAAGGAGCCTCCCCTTGCGCCGGATCACCAGGATCGCCACCGTGGGCGTCGCGTCCGCGGCGCTGGCCCTCTCGGCCACCGCCTGTGGCGGAAAGAAGTCGTCGGACGCCGGGTCCGACAAGGAACCCACCGCCGCCATCGCGTACGACGTCGGTGGCCGCGGCGACCAGTCGTTCAACGACGCCGCCTACGCCGGCCTGCAGAAGGCCGAGACGGAGCTCAAGGTCAAGGGCGCCGAGGCCGAGCCCACCGACGGCGAGGGCGAGGCCGACAAGGTCCAGCGCCTCACCGAGCTCGCCCGCAAGGGCAACAACCCGGTCATCGGCGTCGGCTTCGCCTACGCCGAGGCCATCGAGAAGGTCGCGCCGAAGTTCCCGAAGACCACCTTCGGCCTCATCGACGACATCTCGAAGCAGGGCCCGAACATCGCCAACCTCGTCTTCAACGAGGAGCAGGGCTCCTACCTGGCCGGCGTCGTCGCCGCCAAGACGACCAAGACCGGCACGGTCGGCTTCATCGGCGGTGTGGAGACCCCGCTGATCAAGAAGTTCGAGGCGGGCTTCGTCCAGGGCGTCCAGGACACCAACCCCAGCGCGAAGGTACTGACCCAGTACCTGACCCAGCCGCCGGACTTCAGCGGTTTCGCCAAGCCCGACCTCGGCAAGGCCGCCGCCCAGGGCCAGCTCGCCAAGGGCGCGGACGTCGTCTACGCCGCGGCCGGCGGGGCCGGATCCGGTGCCATCGAGGCCGCCGCCACCGACGGCAAGTGGGCCATCGGCGTCGACTCGGACCAGTACAACCAGGCTGGTCTGGCCAAGTTCAAGGACAAGATCCTGACCTCGGTCACCAAGGACGTCTCGGACTCGGTCTTCAACCTGATCAAGTCGGTCAAGGACGGCAAGCCGCAGACCGGTGAGGTCCGCTACGGCCTGGCCACCGACGGCGTCGGCCTGGCCGACTCCAACCCCGAGTACAAGAAGATGACCGACGTCATCGCCGCGGTGGAGAAGGCCAAGGCCGACATCATCGCCAAGAAGATCACCGTCAAGGTAGCGCCGTAAGGTTCTGCCTGACCTTCAGTCGTGGTCTCCGGGGTCCGGGAAGCGGTCTCTGCCGCTCCCGGGCCCCGAGCCGCGTTCTGTGATCACTACTCTGTGACGAGCGGCCCGTGTGGCCGCGAGTTTTCACTTCCGACAGTGCTACGCGCGTAGAAGCATCGTGGACGCGATACTTTCACTCCCCGCCCTGTCCCCCGCCTCCCGCTCCTTCCGCGCCAAGGAGAGTGCGTCATCAACGCGTCCAGCCCGCCCCCCGCCGTAGAACTGCACGGCATCACCAAGCGCTTCCCCGGCGTCGTCGCCAACAAGGACATCGCGATCACCGTCCGCAAGGGCACGGTCCATGCCTTGATCGGCGAGAACGGCGCCGGCAAGTCGACCCTGATGAAGATCCTCTACGGCATGCAGAAGCCGGACGAGGGCACCATCGCCGTCGACGGGGAGCAGGTCTCCTTCCACACGCCCAGCGATGCCATCGCCCGCGGCATCGGCATGGTGCACCAGCACTTCATGCTCGCCGACAACCTCACCGTCCTGGAGAACGTCGTTCTCGGCGGCGAGAAGCTCTACGGCATCGGCGCCAAGGCCCGCAAGAAGATCAAGGAGATCTCGGACGCGTACGGCCTCGGGGTGCGCCCCGACGCCCTGGTCGAGGACCTCGGGGTCGCCGACCGGCAGCGTGTGGAGATCCTCAAGGTCCTCTACCGCGGCGCGAAGATCCTGATCCTCGACGAGCCGACCGCCGTGCTCGTGCCGCAGGAGGTGGACGCCCTCTTCGACAACCTGCGCGAGCTCAAGGCCGAGGGCCTGACCGTCATCTTCATCTCGCACAAGCTGGGCGAGGTGCTGAAGGTCGCCGACGACATCACCGTCATCCGGCGCGGCACCACGGTCGGCACCGCCGACCCGAAGACCGCCACCACCAAGCAGCTCGCCGAGCTGATGGTCGGCTCCGAGCTGCCGTCGCCCGAGACCCGCGAGTCCACGGTGACCACCACCCCGATGCTCCGGGTCGCCGACCTGCGCCTGACCGCGACCGACCCGGACGGCGTCGTCCGCGAGGTACTGGCCGGCATCAACTTCACCATCCACAAGGGTGAGGTGCTCGGCATCGCCGGTGTCGAGGGCAACGGCCAGACCGAGCTCATCGAGGCCCTCATGGGCATGAGCATCCCGGACGGCGGCACCATCACGCTGGACGGCGGGGACATCTCCACCACGCCCACGCGCAAGCGCCGCGAGGGCGGCATCGGGTACATCCCCGAGGACCGCCACCGCCACGGCCTGCTGCTGGAGTCCCCGCTGTGGGAGAACCGGATCCTCGGTCACGTCACCGAGGCGCCCAACGCCAAGCGCGGCATCCTCGACCCGAAGGCGGCCCGCAAGGACACCGAGCGGATCGTGCGCGAGTACGACGTGCGCACGCCCGGCATCGAGGTCACCGCGGCCTCGCTCTCCGGCGGCAACCAGCAGAAGCTGATCGTCGGCCGCGAGATGAGCCACAACCCGAAGTTCCTCATCGCCGCCCACCCCACCCGCGGTGTGGACGTCGGCGCGCAGGCGCAGATCTGGGACGCGATCCGCGAGGCCCGCCGCGAAGGCCTGGCGGTCCTGCTGATCTCCGCCGACCTGGACGAGCTCATCGGCCTGTCCGACACCCTGCGCGTGATCTACCGCGGCCGGCTGGTCGCGGACGCAGACCCGGCGACCATCACCCCCGAGGAACTCGGCACCGCCATGACGGGCGCCGCCTCCGGGCACCTGGAAGCAACCGACAACCACTCCGCAGGTACCGACGCGGGTACCGAATCGCCGGAGGACGAGGCCCGATGAAGAAATTCGACAAGGACCGGCTGCTCCTCGCCTTCGCCGGGCCCGCGCTGGCGCTGGTCACCGCGTTCGCACTGACCATGGCCGTACTCGCGGCCACGGGTGTGAACCCGATCGAGCCGCTGCGCATCATGGTGGAGGCCGCCGGCTACGAGGACATCCAGATCCTCATCGTGAACCAGGCCGGCACGTACTACCTGGCGGCCCTGGCCGTGGCCATCGGCTTCCGGATGAACCTCTTCAACATCGGTGTCGACGGGCAGTACCGCCTCGCGGCGATGCTCTCCGCCGTGGTCGGCGCGGCCGTCACCCTGCCCGGTCCGCTGCACATCCTGCTGATCGTGTTCGTCGCGATGCTGGTCGGCGCGTTCTGGGCCGGTATCGCCGGCATCCTCAAGGCCAAGCGCGGCGTCAGCGAGGTCGTCTCCACGATCATGCTGAACGCCATCGCGACCAGTCTGATCGCCTGGCTGATCCTGCCGAAGAACCTCGGTGTCCAGCCGCCCGGCTCCAACACCCTCAACACCGGCGAGATCGCCGAGTCCGGCTGGTTCCCCGCCGTGCAGGTCGCCGACGGCCTGGAGATCTACGGCTTCACCTTCGTGGCGTTCGCCCTCGGCATCGTCTACTGGTTCGTACTCAACCGCACCCGCTTCGGCTTCGACCTGCGCGCCACCGGCGCCAGCGAGTCCGCCGCCCAGGCCTCCGGTGTGGACGCCAAGAAGATGATCATCACCTCGATGCTGATCTCGGGCGCGGTCGCCGGCCTCTCCGGCATGCCGGTGCTGCTGGGCGAGAGCCACACGTACAGCCTGTCCTTCCCGGTCGGTGTCGGCTTCACCGGCATCACCATCGCGCTGCTCGGCCGCAACAGCCCGGTCGGCATCCTCCTCGCCGCGTTCCTCATGTCCTTCATCGACAAGGCCTCGGCCTCGCTCGACACGGAGGGGTACGCGAAGGAGATCGGCACGATCATGAAGGGCCTGATCGTGATCGCGGTCGTCGTCTCGTACGAGCTCGTCCGCCGTTACGGCATCCGCCGCCAGCAGCAGAAGGTCGGCGAGGAACTGGCCGCGGGCCACGCCATCAAGACCGAGAAGGAGGTCGCGGCGTGAGCACCAGCACCGTATCCGCGACGAGTGCCGCCCCGAAGAAGTCGGGCGGACGCAAGAAGCTCACCCTGCCGTGGATCATGCTGATCATCGCGGGTGGCCTCGCACTGGTCTCGCTGGTCCGTGTGATCAGCGGAGCCGACGACCTGACCTCGGTCGGCCAGGTCTCCGGCGCCCTCTCCCTCGCCGTGCCGATCGGCCTCGCCGGTCTCGGCGGCCTGTGGGCCGAGCGCGCCGGTGTCGTCAACATCGGCCTCGAAGGCATGATGATCCTCGGCACCTGGTTCGGTGCCTGGGCCGGCTACCAGTGGGGCCCCTGGACGGGCGTCGCCCTCGGCATCGCCGGCGGCGCCATCGGCGGCCTGCTGCACGCGATCATCACGGTCACCTTCAACGTCAACCACATCGTCTCCGGTGTGGCCATCAACATCCTGGCGCTGGGCTTCACCCAGTACCTGTCGAACTTCACGTTCGCCGACGCGCCGGGCGGCTCTTCGAAGCAGTCGCCGCAGGTCGAGCCGATCTACAAGGTCACCGTGCCGGGGCTCTCGGACTGGATGGCCGACCTCCAGGGCAAGCACTGGTTCTTCGTCTCCGACCTCGCCGGCGTCATCGGCGGCCTGGTCACCGGGATCTCGCTGCTCACCATCGTCGCCCTGCTGCTGATCCCGGCCACCTGGTGGGTGCTGTGGCGCACCAGCTTCGGCCTGCGGCTGCGCTCCTGCGGTGAGAACCCGGTCGCCGCGGAGTCGCTCGGCGTCAACGTCTACAAGTACAAGTACATCGCCGTGATCGTCTCGGGCGCCCTCGCGGGCCTCGGCGGCGTGTTCCTGTCCGAGGTCGCGAGCCCCATCTACCAGGAGGGCCAGACCGGCGGCCGCGGCTACATCGGCCTCGCCGCGATGATCTTCGGTAACTGGATGCCGGGCGGCATGGCGCTGGGTGCGGGCCTCTTCGGCTTCATCGACAGCCTCAAGCTGCGCGGTGGCGCGGAGAACGTCCACGCGATGCTGCTGCTGATCGCGATACTGCTGGTGCTGGTCTGCGTCTGGCAGCTCTACAAGAAGAAGTACGTCCAGGCCGGCGTCTCGGCGGCCTTCGCCGCGCTGCTGACCGTCTGGTACGCCCTGACGGACGCGGTGCCGAGCCAGTTCGTGGACGCGGCCCCGTACCTGACGACGCTGCTGGTGCTCGCACTGTCGGCGCAGCGCCTGCGGATGCCCAAGGCGGACGGCCTGCCGTACCGCAAGGGCCAGGGCAAGTGACCTCCGGCCAGGCGGTGGACTGGGAGGCCCTGCGGACGGCCGCCCGGGAGGCGATGACCCGGGCGTACGCCCCGTACTCGGGCTTCCCGGTCGGGGTCGCCGCCCTCGTGGACGACGGCCGGGTCGTGACGGGCTGCAACGTCGAGAACGCCAGCTACGGTCTGGGCCTGTGCGCCGAATGCGGCCTGGTCTCCTCCCTCCAGGCCACGGGCGGCGGCCGCCTCACGCACTTCACGTGCGTGGACGGCAAGGGCGAGGTCCTCGTCCCGTGCGGCCGCTGTCGCCAGCTTCTGTACGAGTTCGGCGGCGACGAGCTGCTGGTGGAGACCCCGGACGGGGTGCTCCCGCTGGCGGCGATGCTGCCGCAGGCCTTCGGGCCCGACCACCTGAGATAGCCGTGCCGACGGCCCTTCGCCCTGCCGGGGCGGAGGGCCGTCGCACTTCCGTTCCCTGAACCCCTCTCTCCCTCTCTCTATGCGCGTAGAAGGAAGCACCTCATGGACGTCATCTCCGTCATCCGGACCAAGCGGGACCGCGGTGAGCTGAGCCCCGAGCAGATCGACTGGGTCATCGACGCGTACACCCGCGGTGTCGTCGCCGATGAGCAGATGTCGGCGCTGGCGATGGCCATCCTGCTGAACGGCATGAACCGGGCCGAGATCGCCCGCTGGACCGCGGCGATGATCGCTTCCGGCGAGCGCATGAACTTCGACTCCCTCTCCCGCCCGACCGCCGACAAGCACTCCACGGGTGGCGTCGGCGACAAGATCACCCTCCCGCTGGCCCCGCTCGTCGCCGCGTGCGGCGCGGCCGTGCCGCAGCTGTCGGGCCGCGGGCTCGGCCACACCGGTGGCACCCTCGACAAGCTGGAGTCCATCCCCGGCTGGCGCGCGCTGCTGTCCAACGAGGAGATGCTGCACGTCCTGGACACCACCGGCGCGGTCATCTGCGCGGCGGGCGACGGGCTGGCCCCGGCGGACAAGAAGCTCTACGCGCTGCGCGACGTCACCGGCACGGTCGAGGCCATCCCGCTGATCGCCTCCTCGATCATGTCGAAGAAGATCGCCGAGGGTACGGGTTCGCTCGTCCTGGACGTGAAGGTCGGCACCGGCGCCTTCATGAAGAACATCGAGGACGCGCGGGAACTGGCGCGGACCATGGTGGGCCTCGGCACCGACTCGGGCGTCAAGACCGTCGCGCTCCTGACGGACATGTCCACGCCGCTGGGCCTGACCGCCGGAAACGCGCTGGAGGTGCGCGAGTCGGTGGAGGTCCTGGCGGGCGGCGGCCCCTCCGACGTGGTCGAGCTGACCCTCGCGCTGGCCCGGGAGATGCTGGAGGCGGCGGGCATCAAGGACGCCGATCCGGCGAAGGCCCTGGCCGACGGCTCCGCGATGGACCACTGGCGCAGGATGATCGCCGCCCAGGGCGGCGACCCGGACGCGGCCCTGCCGGTGGCCCGCGAGCAGCACGTCGTCACCGCCCCGGCCTCGGGCGTCCTGACCCGCCTCGACGCGTACGGGGTCGGCGTCGCCGCCTGGCGCCTCGGCGCCGGCCGCGCCCGCAAGGAGGACCCGGTGCAGGCGGGTGCGGGCATCGAGCTCCACGCGAAGCCCGGCGACACGGTGACGGCGGGCCAGCCCCTGCTGACCCTGCACACGGACACCCCGGAGAAGTTCGACTACGCCCTGGCCTCCCTGGAGGGCTCCTACGACATCGCCCCGGCGGGCACCCCCTTCTCCGCCACGCCGATCGTCCTGGACCGCATCGCCTGATCCGTCCTCACTCCTACGGCTGAACGGGACCGGTGGACGCCCACCGGTCCCGTTCGTCATGCTGGGATCGGTGCCAACAGCCTAGGAGCACACCATGAGCGCACTCACCGTCCAGCAGGAGCCCACGAGCGGCGACGGCTGGGACGACCTCGTCCGCCTCTGGGAGGAGACGGACGGGCCGGAGGGCTGCAAGGTGGAGATCATCGAGGGGATCATCACCGTGGCGCCACCGCCCGCCAACCACCACAACTTCATCGCGGCCAAGGTGCATCGATGCCTGCTGGCCGCGATTCCTGAGAACTGGGAGATCTTCCAAACCCTTAACGTGGCCGTCCCGTCTCGCAGCGGCCTCTACATCCCGGACGTGGTGGTTGTCCCTGAAGATCTCGTCCTCGAAGACGACGGCAACTTCATCTCCGCCGCTGCTGCGGAGCTCGCCGTCGAGATCACCTCGAAGTCGAACGCTTCGCACGATCGCATCGCCAAGGCCGCCGGGTATGCCCAGGCAGGCGTCCCGCTCTACCTGCTCATCGACGGTCACGCGCCTGGCGGCGCGACCATCACCCTCTACGGTGAGCCAAGTAACGGCGTTTACCGGATTCTTCAGGCAGGCAAGTTCGGCGAGACCTTCCATCTCCCAGCGCCCTTCGACCTCAAGCTGGACACTTCCAACTTTCCGACGCCCTGACCTGCACGCCCGGCACCGATGAGTTCCGGGTGGCGGACGAGTCGTCCACTCATGGAGATCAGACGACTTGTGCTGCCCGGACCCCACCTGACCGGATACGACGCCGCGCAGCTGTGCGCGCGGTTGGCGCGGCTGTACGACGGTGGGGCCGGCGCGGTGGTGTGTGACGCCGCCGCCGTCACCGCGCCGGGCCTCGGCGCCGTCGAGGTGCTGGCCCGGCTGCGGCTGACCGCGAGGGGGCGGGGTGCCTTCACCGTCACCGGGGCTCCGCCCGCCTTACGGGCCCTACTGGACCTCGTAGGTCTCGTCGAGCTGCTCGGGGAGGCCGAAGAGCGGGAACCACCGGGCGGTGTCCAGGAAGGCGTTGAGCCCGACGATCTTGCCGTCTGAGATCTCCAGGACCTGGAGCGCCCACGGGGTGTGGCCCTTCCCGGAGGCCGCCGGGCGGTACTGCCCGAAGGCCGGCATGCCGTTCGCCGTCGTGGGGACCAGTCGGGAGCCCTGGCAGCCGATGCCCTGGTTCAGGTGCCAGGCCGCGATGTCGGCGTGGCCCTGGAGCCACAGGTCGAACGGCGGCATCGACAGCACCGCGTCCTCGTGCAGGAGCGTGGTGAGCCGGGAGATGTCGTACGCCTCGAAGGCGGACAGGTACTGCTCCAGCAGCTTCGCCTGGTCCTCGTCCAGCGGGTCCGCCGGGTCGCTCTCGCGCAGCCCGTGGCCCGCGAGCGTGGCCCGTGCCCGCTGCAGTGCGCTGTTCACCGACGCCACCGTGGTGTCCAGCAGCTGTGCGACCTCGTCCGCCTTCCAGGCCAGCACCTCGCGCAGGATGAGCACCGCCCGCTGCTTCGCCGGCAGATGCTGGAGCGCCGCGACGAAGGCCAGCCGTACGGACTCCTTCGCCAGCGCCATCTCCGCCGGATCGGCGGTCTGCGGCAGCACCCGGCCGTCCGGGACCGGCTCCAGCCAGGTCACCTCGGACCGCTCGTTGAGCACGGCGGAGGCCTGGTGCTGCGGGGCGGTCAGGTCCATCGGGCGGGCCCGCTTGTTCCCGGCCTTCAGCAGGTCCAGGCAGACGTTCGTGGCGATCCGGTAGAGCCACGACCGCAGCGAGGAGCGGCCCTCGAACTTCTCGTGGCTGCGCCAGGCGCGGATGTACGTGTCCTGCACCGCGTCCTCGGCGTCGAAGGACGAGCCGAGCATCCGGTAGCAGTAGCCGGTGAGCTCGACCCGGTACCGGTCCATCGCCGCATCGAGGTCCGTACTGGTGGCGAGGTCGCTCATGTCCGTTCATCCCCCTGGTAGTTCCCGGTACTCCGGAAACTACCGGAGGGGTCCGACAACGGCAGCCGGAAGCGCGCGGACGCGAGGGTCTATCGACATCAAGTATCTTGACGTCAAGATTGATGTGGGGCAGGCTTCCGCCATGTATCTCGACATCGAGATACATGGGCGGCGGATGCGGAGGCCGGAATGCGGCGCGGCGGGGAGATCCGGAAGGCACAGCGGGAGGGAACCGGGCTGCTGGCGCAGCTGCGCAGGCCACCGGGCGGGCGCGACGCGCGGATCATGCTGCTCGCCCAACTCCTGGACCGCGCGGGTACGGGCGTATGGGCCGCGTCCTGCGTCCTCTACTTCACCTTCATCGTCGGACTCGACGCCCGGCAGCTGGGCCTGCTGCTGGGCGCGGCCGCAGTGGCGGGCATCGCCGGATCGCCGCTGGCGGGTCACCTGGCCGACCGCTTCCCGGTGCGCTCCCTGCTGATCGGCTGCCACCTGCTGCGCATGGTGACCCTCTGCGCGCTGCTGGTGGTGACCGACTTCGACGTGCTGCTGCCCGTGGTCGCCGTGACGTACCTGGGCGACCGGGCGGCCAAGACGCTGGAGATGCTCTTCGCCACCCGGGTCGCGGGCGAGCGGCGCTCCACGTACCAGGCGCTGGCGCGCAGTGCGGCGAACGCGGGCTACGCGCTGGGCGCGGGCCTCGCCGCCATCGGCCTCGCCGTCGGGACCCGCGGCGCCTATCACGTGCTGATCCTGGCCAACGCGCTGTCGTTCCTCGTGGCCGCCGCCCTGGTGTGGCGCACCCGCGAGCCGCGCGGCCACGGGCTCGGGGCATCCGGGGCGGCCGGGGCGGCCGGGGCGGCCGGGGCGGCCGGGCGGAGTCCCTGGCGGGACCGCGGCTACCTCCAGTTCGTCCTGCTCGACATCCCGATGAACCTGGACGACGCGATCCTCGGCGTCGGCCTGCCACTGTGGCTGGTGAACCACACCACCGCGCCGCACGCCTTGATCCCGGCCTTCCTGGTCCTCAACACCGTGCTCGTCGTCTTCCTCCAGTGGCGCGTGTCGGCGCGGGTCCCGGGCCCGCGCCAGGCGGCGGGAGCGGTCGCCCTGTACGGGCTGACGACGCTCCTGTGCTGCGTCCTGCTGGCCATGGCCCCCGCGGGCGGCGTCTGGGCCGCCTCGGCGGCCCTGCTCGCCGCGGCCGTGCTGGCCACCGCGGCGGAGCTGATGCGCTCGGTGAGCTCCTGGGAACTGGCCGTCTCCCTCGCGCCCCCGGAGGCCCGGGCCTCGTACCTCGGCGTGGCCGGCATGGCCCAGTCCGTCCAGAAGTCCGCCGGCCCGCTGCTGCTGACCGGCGCGGTGATGACGGCCGGCCCGGCGGGCTGGCTGGTCCTCGGGGCGGCGGTGGCCGGACTGTCCCTCGTGCAACGCCGGGCCAGCCTGCGGCGGTTGGACCGCCTGCACGCGGCGCCCGACCCCACCGCACCGCCGCCGCCCGCCGCCGAAACCGCCGGGCGGGCCGCCGGCACCGCTTAGGCCCTGTCCGGGCGATCTTCGCGGGTCCGCGACGCCTGGCACGGCACCTCGCTGCGTTGTCGGAGCGCGCGAGTACGGCCAAGTACGAGCTGCGCCCCTCCGCCTTGCGATGCACCGCACCAGACGCCGCGGCCTGATCCACGAAGATCGCCCGGACAGGGCCTAGGTCCCGGGCTTGCGGCCGTACACGTAGACGTCCTCGCCCTTTCCCAGCATGCTCCAGTACGCCTTGGCGTCCGCCGGCCGCATGTTCACGCAGCCGCCCGAACCGGGCGGGTTCCACATGCTCTTGGTGGTCGAGTGGAAGGCGATGCCGCCGTCGAAGAACTGCGCGTACGGCATCGCGACGTCGTAGATCGTCGACCAGTGGTTGATGCTGCGGTAGTAGATCTTCTTCAGGCCGGTCCGGGTCTCCGTGCCGTCCTTGCCGGTGCGGACCGGGACGGGGCCGTACTTCACGGTGGCGCCGTCCTGGATCCAGCTGAGCTGCCGCGTCAGGTCGACGCAGGCGATCCGGCCGCGGTTCGTCGGGCAGGCGCCCGCCTTGTTCGGGGTGCTGCCGGCCGCCCGCTGGGCCAGCATCGTGCTCATCGTCCGCCAGGTCAGCGGCCCGGCGTACCCCTGGGTCGGGGTGATCCCGTGGCGCGCCTGGAACGCCCTGATGGCCGTGCAGTCGGCCGCCGACTGCCTGCCGTCCACGGGCCGTCCCAGGAACTGCTCCACCTGCCGCTGGTACGGCCCGGTGGTGAGGTTGCACGAGGCGGCCTGCGCCGGCCCGCCCCCCGCGACCACCACCGGCAGCGCCAGGGCCACCGTCAGCACCCCGCCCCACACCACCGCCCGCCGCCTCGCACGCGTGTGTGCACTCCGCGTCCCCATCCGGTCCTCCCCTGCTCGCACAGCGTCCGTTCTCCGTGTTGAATGCCCGGAAAAAGAGCAGGAGTTGCCTACGGCAGGAGCGTAGATTTCGTCAGCGCGCGGCCGCCGCCGAAACCGGCATCCGCCGCTGCGCGCGAGCCGCGTGCGTCCCGTACAGCGTGATCGACACGACGCCGAGCACCGCCAGCAGCGCGATGCCGACCGTGGCCGCCCACCCGGCACCGTGGTAGGCGAGCGCGCCCAGGGTGCCGCCCGCGCTGGAGCCGAGGTAGTACGCCGACTGGTAGAGCGCGGAGGCCTGCGCCCGGCCCTTCTTCGCCGTCCGGCTCACCGCGGCCGAGGCCACCGCGTGCCCAGCGAAGAAGCCGGCCGTGATCAGGACCAGCCCGAGCAGGACCGCCGCCAGGGACTGCGACAGCGACAGCAGCAGCCCCAGCGCCGTGGTGGTCACGGCCAGGTACAGCGCGCCGCGCCGCCCCGCGCGGGCCACCAGCCTGCCGGCGGCGGCGGAGGAGACCGTACCGACCAGGTAGATCAGGAAGATCGACCCGATCACGCCCTGCCCCAGCGAGAACGGCTCCTCCACCAGGCGGTAGCCGATGACGGTGTAGACCGCGCCGAAGACCGTCATGAACAGGGCGCCGATCCCGTACAGCCGCAGCAGCAGCGGATCGCGCAGGTGGCCCGAGACGGTACGGCCCACCGCGCGCGGGTTCAGCGACGCGGGGCGGAAGAACCGCGCCCGGGGCAGCAGCACCAGGAAGGCCACCGCGCAGGCCAGGGACATCAGGGCGACGGCCGCCAGCCCCGCACGCCAGCCCCACAGCTGCGCCGCCCAGCCCGTGACGAGGCGACCGCTCATGCCGCCGATGGAGTTCCCCGCCACGAACAGGCCGATCGCGGCCACCAGGGCCCGCGGCTCGACCTCCTCCGCCAGGTACGCCATCGCGGAAGCCGGGATCCCGGCGATCGCCGCGCCCTGGACGGCGCGCAGCACCACCAGCCACTCCAGGCTCGGCGCGAAGGGCACCAGCAGGCCGACGCCCACGGCCACCACCATCGAGCAGGTCATCATCCGGCTGCGGCCGAAGCGCTCGGACAGCGCGCTGAGCGGCAGGACGAACAGCGCGAGCGCGCCGGTGGCCGCGGACACCGTCCAGCTGGCCCGGCCCGCCGTCACCCCGAAGCCGGCCGAGATCGCGGGCAACAGCGCCTGGGTGGAGTAGAGGAGGGCGAAGGTCGCGAGTCCGGCGGCGAAGAGCGCGAGGCTCATCCGGCGGTAGCCGGGGCGGCCGGGGGCACGGGGTTCGGGCCGAGGGAACGACGGGGTGGAGGCACCCGGGATGACGGGTGCCCCGGTATGAGCGGGAGGCATACGTCGAAGGTAGGCTCCCGTTTTTGATGCGTCCAATGCATGGAATCGCGATAATCGATCCATCCACGCATCAGCACAGCTCAGGGCGGCGCATGTCGATGAACCGTTACGAAGAAGACGTGTCGGTGACACGTTTGCTGGCCCCGCGCCTCGCGTACTTCGCGGCCGTCGCCCGGCACGAGCACGTCACCCGCGCCGCGCACGAGCTGGGCGTCCCCCAGTCCACCCTGTCGCGGGCCATGGTCCGCCTCGAAGAGGACCTGGGCGTCACGCTGTTCGCCCGCAAGGGCCGCACCGTCGCCCTCACCACGGCGGGCCGCACCTTCCTGGCCTCGGCCGAGGAGGCGCTGGACGGGATCGCCCGCGCGGCCGAGTCCGTCCAGCAGGATGCCGACCCGGCCTCGGGCAAGGTCGCCTTCGGCTTCCTCCACACCCTCGGCTCCGAGACCGTACCCGGCCTCATCCGCGCCTTCCGCGCCGACCACCCGCGCGTGCGGTTCTCCCTGGTCCAGAACTACGGCGAGGCCATGCTGGAGAAGCTCCGGGCCGGCGAACTCGACCTCTGCCTCACCTCACCGCTCCCGGACGCCCCCGACCTCGTCGCCCGCCGCCTCGACGAGCAGCGCCTGCGCCTGGTCGTGCCCGAGGACCACCGCCTCGCCGGCCGCAAGCGCGTCCGCCTCGCCGAAGCCGCGGAGGAAACCTTCGTCACCCTGGAACCGGGCTACGGGCTGCGCCGCATCACCGACGACCTGTGCGCGGAGGCCGGCTTCACCCCGCGCGTCGCCTTCGAGGGCGAGGAGGCCGAGACCCTGCGCGGTCTGGTCGCCGCCGGGCTCGGCGTGGCCCTGCTGCCGCCCCCGGCCGTCGCCCGCCCCGGCGTGGTCGAGCTGACCGTCACCGCCCCGCGCGCCGTCCGCGAGATCGGCGTCGCCTGGCTCGACGGCCACCCCGACACCCCGCCGGTCGCGGAATTCAAGCGCTTCCTGCTCTCCCGGCGCGGCCGGCTGATCCCTGACCTGGAGCCACCGGCCGCGTAAGGTCCGTACGCCCGAAAAGCGCTCGACCGCGGCGGCGAGCTGACGGCGCCGGTCTCCCGGGTCGCCCTTCCCGTCCACACCCGCTACGCGGCCTGGGAGCAACTGCATCCGCCGCTGATGGAGCCGGCTACGTACGCCGTGGACCCCGAACCGTCCGGTCCGCCCTGGCGGTTGTGGGACGAGGTGGGCGAGGCCGCGACGGCCCTGCCCGCCGTCCGAGCAGCCCCGGACTGCGCGCCTACTACGACCGGCGCCGCGGGCCCTGCTAGGGGGTCTCAGCCGGAGGCCGGCTTCGCGTAGTCGCCGTAACCGGTCCAGTCCAGAGCCAGACAGGGCTCGTCACCCAGGACCCAGGCGTCGTGCCCCGGCGCGACCTGGATGAAGTCGCCCGGGCCGACCTCGGCGCTCTCCCCGTCATCCATGACGATCTTCAAGCGCCCGCTCGCGATGTATCCCGTGTGCGCGGACATGCAGCTGTCCGTACCCGCCAGCGGCTTCACGTGCTCCGACCAGCGCCACCCCGGCTCGAACACGGCGCGCCCCACGGGCCCCGCCTCCGTGTTGAACAGGTCCAGCCTGCCCTTTTCGAAAGGCCTCGTCTCGTCCGGCTGGTCGAAGTTCCTGGACACCAATCCGGCCATGGCTCACCGCCTCCGCGAAGAAACCCCCGAGTCCGCCCCGAGTCCTCTCTTCACGTTACGCGCGGGGGCCGCGGCTCACCTCCGCAGCGACCTCCCGTAGCCCGAGGCCAGCGGCATCCGCAGGCCCAGCGGCGGCGGCGCGGCCAGGGCGTCCGTCACCGGCCGCGAGTACCGCCCCGAGAGCACCGAGCCCAGCACGAAGTCCACGGCCAGGGCCACCACTTCCGCCTGGTGTTCGCGCAACCCGTGCCCGTCGGAGTGGACCTCGAACCGGCACGTCGTCCTGTTCGTCTTCTTCGCCCGCGCCGCCAGCCGGAAGGAGGTCTCCGGGTCGCTGCGCGCGTCGTTGGTGCCGTGCACGATCAACACCTGCCGGCCCGCCAGCTGTTTCACCGGTTCAGGGGAGTCCGCGGCGGCCGCCTCCGCCAGGCAGGGGGCCATGGCCAGAACCGAGTTGACGGCCCCGTGGCCCGCCGCCCGCAGCGCGGCCAGGCCGCCCGCGTCATAGCCGGCCAGGCACACCGGCACGTCCCCGTACCGCCGTACCGCCTCGTCCGCCGCCCACCGCGCCTGCTCCTCCCGGGATGACCCCCCGCCATGGATCACGGTGTGCGTGACCAGCCCGTCCGTCCCGCCCGCCCGGGCCAGCGCCCGCGCGAGCGGACGCAGTGGACCGGGGGAGAGTCTGGACGCTCCGGGGAGCAGGAGCACCACACCATTGACCGTCGAACCCGAGCCGTTCGCGCCGGCCGCCCGTCCCAGACGGGCCCCGCGCGCCGGCGGCGCATGCTGTGCCATGGCGGAACAGTCTCAGACCCGGAGGTGTACGCCATCCGTCCGCGCGGTCTCTGTTACATATCGACGGTCGCCGTCGGCCCCCCGCTCTACGCGCGTAGGAGTTAGAGTGCGCAGATGACGAGCGAGACCCCCACCCTGCCGACCCCGGATCAGATCCGCCGCGCCCCGAAGGTGCTGCTGCACGATCACCTCGACGGTGGACTGCGACCCGGCACCATCATCGAGCTGGCCCGCGAGGCCGGCTACGAGAGCCTCCCCGAGACCGACGCCGACAAGCTCGGCATCTGGTTCCGCGAAGCCGCCGACTCCGGCTCCCTCCCGCGCTACCTGGAGACCTTCGCGCACACCTGCGCGGTCATGCAGACGAAGGCGGCCCTCATCCGGGTCGCCGCCGAGTGCGCCGAGGACCTGGCCGAGGACGGCGTCGTGTACGCCGAGATCCGCTACGCCCCCGAGCAGCACCTGGAAGCCGGCCTGACCCTCGAAGAGGTCGTCGAGGCCGTGAACGACGGCTTCCGCGAGGGCGAGCGCCGCGCGAAGGCCAACGGCCACCGCATCCGCATCGGCGCGCTGCTGACGGCGATGCGCCACGCGGCCCGTGCGCTGGAGATCGCGGAGCTGGCCAACCGCTACCGCGACAACGGCGTCGTCGGCTTCGACATCGCCGGGGCCGAGGCCGGGTTCCCTCCCACCCGCCACCTCGACGCCTTCGAGTACCTCAAGCGCGAGAACAACCACTTCACCATCCACGCGGGCGAGGCCTTCGGCCTGCCGTCGATCTGGCAGGCCCTGCAGTGGTGCGGCGCCGACCGGCTCGGCCACGGCGTGAAGATCATCGATGACATCGAGGTCGCCGCCGACGGCTCCGTGAAGCTGGGGCGCCTGGCCTCGTACGTCCGGGACAAGCGCATCCCCCTGGAGATGTGCCCGACCTCGAACCTGCAGACGGCCGCGGCCGCCTCCTACGCCGAGCACCCGATCGGCCTGCTGCGGAAGCTGCACTTCAGGCTCACGGTCAACACCGACAACCGTCTGATGAGCGGCACCAGCATGAGCCGGGAGTTCGAGCACCTGGTCGAGACCTTCGGCTACTCGCTCGACGACATGCAGTGGTTCACCGTCAATGCGATGAAGTCCGCGTTCATTCCTTTCGATGAACGACTGGCCATGATCAATGAGGTGATCAAGCCGGGTTATGCGGAGCTGAAGTCGGAGTGGCTGTTCCAGCAGACGGCTTCCACCAGCGGTTCTGTTTCGGCGTAGGCCATGGCATGACGTACTGAAAGCGCCCGGGAGCGGCAATTCCCGGGCGCTTTCTCATATTTAAGGATGTTTGCGGGCGGGGGTTTGAAGTGACTAGTTTGCGGAGCCGCTCAATTCCCCGTCGCAAGGACACGTTTTCATGAAGCAGTCAGCTGCCAAGACCCTCGGTGTCGCCGCTCTCGGTGCCGCCTTCGCCGCCGTCGCCGCCGGTACCGCCTCCGCCGCCGTTCCGGCCGTCGGCCTGACCGACGCGCTGGGCACCGCCACAGGTGCCGTCCAGGGCCTCACCAGCCAGCAGCACATGGGCGCCGAGGAAGGCCAGCAGTCGAGCGACCCGGCTGCCGCGCTCGCCCCGGTGACCGGCCTGCTCGGCGGTCTGCCGACCAGCGGCCTCGGCGGCTGATACGTACGGGACCGTACGCGTGCACGCGTGGCGCACACCCCTTCGAACGGGTGGGCGCCACGTCGTGCCGTGTGCCACGATCACCACCAACTGCCCGCCGACGCACGGGGTACGAGGTCTTTGATCATGCGCATGAAGACACGAGCGACGATGGTCGCGCTGGTTCCCGCCCTGCTGTGCGCAGCCGTGGGATGCGGCGGTGCGGACACCCCCGCCCCGGGCAAGGCACCGGACCCCAAGGGCTCCGCGGGCCGGACCTCCGGCGCGCCCGGCGCCCCCGGGGAGTCGGCGGGATCGACGGGATCGACCGGACCGGCCGCGCCGAAGGCCGGTGGCAGCAAGCTGGAGCGGTCCGCGCTGGCGCAAGGCGACCTGCCCGGCTACCAGATCTCCGCCCAGGGCAAGAACCCCAATGCCCCGGACGGCCAGCCGCAGGCCGACAAGAAGGCCTGCCAGCCGCTGGCCGACATCATGGGCGACAAGCCCGACCCGGCCGCGCGCGAGACCGTCAACCGCGGCGTCGGCTCCCAGAAGCAGGTCGGGCTCGCCGTCTCCGCCTCCGTCAGCTCCTACGCCGAGAGCGACGCCAAGGCGCTGATCTCCCGGCTCAAGGCCGCCGTCGCCGCCTGCGGCACGGGCTTCTCCGCCACCGTGGAGAAGCAGACCGGCAGCTACCGCGACGTGCGGGCCGCCGCGTACCGCACGACCGGCGACGAGAGCGTCAGCTGGACCACGACCGCGGCCGCCCAGGGCGTCTCCGCGCAGGTCCACCTCGTCGTCGTACGCGAGGGCGGCACCGTCGTGCGGCTGATGGCCCTCAATGTGGCGGGCGCCCAGCAGCAGGCCGAGGTGCCGCAGGAAGTGGCCGACAAGCAGCTGGAAAAGGTCCGGAAGGCCGGCTGACCTGCCGACCGCACCTGCCGACTGGAGCTTCCGACCGGACCTGCCGACCGCATCTGCCGACCAGGCCGCTACCAGGCGGTCGAGGCGGACTTTTCGTTCGGCAGCAGCAGCCACAGCGCGATGTAGATCAGGAACTGCGGGCCGGGCAGCAGGCACGAGACGATGAATATGGCGCGCATCGCGTTCCCGGAAATTCCGAAACGCCGCGCCAGTCCGGCGCAGACTCCGCCGATCCAGCGGCCGTCACGGGGGCGGACCAAGGCGCTCATGAGGTTCTCCTTCGTCGGGATCGCTGCTTTGGAGTCAGCGCAGCGCGATGCCTCAATACTCGCGCTGGACCGCCGAGAGAACGTCGGTCCAGGGGCCGAGCCCGACCCTGGAAATCTTCGGGGTAGCCCCCTGATAAGCGGTGTGTGAACGTCGCAGCCGCGCCCGCAGCGCCGGTACAACGGCCGCGTGCGCGAGCAGCACACCCGTGGTGTTCAGCAGCACCGAATCCACGTCGGCGACCTGGCCGGCCACGGCGGTCTGGAGCATCTCGATGCACACGGAGACCAGCGCGCCCGCGGCCGAGGTCCGCGCCAGGGAGGACCACGCGGAGAGCGTCGACAGCGCGAGCCGCCCGCTGATCATCGGCAGGAGCACCCCGAGCGGGGCCAGCAGCGCCAGCCCCTCGCCGATCCTCCGGGCGGCCTCCAGCGGCCCGTAGGCGAGGTCCGTCCTGATCCCCTCCAGGGGGGTCAGATTGGCGGCCGCGGCCCAGGGCACGTCGAGCGGCCGCAGGGTCAGCCAGCCCACGACCAGGAGATGGGCGGCCAGCAGGACCCCGGCCAGGAGTCGCAGACGAAGGTGGATCGCGGTGGCGGTGGCGGCGTTGTCGCCGGCCTCATGACGCTGCACACCTGCGAGGACGTGCGAGGTGGTAGCCCCGGTTCCGCCCCGAAAGGGGTGTGGCACGGAGCACCGGCGCGCCGCGCGGGAAGCCCGGTCAGCGGGTGGCGACGAGGACGATCAGGAGCACCGCGCCGACGACGGCGGGCGCGATGATCTCGTACGACCAGTGCACGCGCACGCTGCCCTGGGCCCCGGCCCGCGAGGCGCCGCGCTCGGCCAGCCCCTGCAACTCGTCCACGATCCGGTCCGCACTGGCCCGCGGCGGCTGGGCCGGGGCGGTGGTCCTCGCTCCCGGGTCGCTCCCGCCGCGGCCGGAGCGCCCGCCGTGCTGCTGCCTCAGCTGCTGCCGGTTCGCCTTCTTCCGCTCCCGCAGCGAGACGGGCACGGACCAGAGCTGGTACTTCGACCCTTCGGCGAGCACCTCCGCCGAGTACCCGGCGCGCACCGCGTCCACGGCCGCCCAGGGCAGCTCGATGATCCGGAAGGGGTTCCGCACGCGCATCCGGTCGTCATTGGCGAACACGGCCGGGCGGATCGTGAAGGCCACCACCAGCGGTACGGCGCACAGCGCGACCGCCAGCGCGATGAAGGGGGTGTTCCCCGAGCCCCGCACCACGGCGTCGCCGCAGAGCCACACGATCAGCGCGAGCAGCATGACCCCCGTGACGACGCCCATGGAGGAGCGGTAGACCCGATCGTCGTGGACCGGCTCGTCGGTCGGCTGCTGCTGGCTGCTCATGGGGTCGATTCTGCCCCACCGCGCCGCCTGGGTGGATCAGCCCACGAGATCGGCGTACAGGACGGGCACGGCGGACGCGGGCGGTGTCGAAGGGGCCGATCGGTACGGCGGGCCGTGACGTCAAACGGCGGACAGGATTCCGATTGGATCCGGGGGAGGGGGTGACATGTTGCTACGCGCGTAGATATGCTCATCTGGTGACCATGCCCACCACCATCACCGCATTCGCTGACGTGACGACGTCCGACAGCGCGCTGCGCCGCTTCCTGCACGGGCTGCCCGGCGTCGACGCTGTCGGCCTGGAGGCCCGCGCGGCCTCCCTCGGTACCCGTTCGATCAAGACGACGGCCAAGGCGTACGCCATCGACCTCGCCATCTCGATGATCGACCTGACGACGCTGGAAGGCGCGGACACCCCGGGCAAGGTCCGGGCGCTCTCCGCCAAGGCCGTCCATCCCGATCCGACCGACCGCACGACTCCGATGACGGCCGCCGTCTGCGTCTATCCCGACATGGTGGCGACCGCCAAGGCCGCGCTGAACGGCGCCGACGTCAAGGTCGCCTCCGTCGCCACCGCCTTCCCGGCCGGCCGCGCCGCCCTGCCCGTCAAGCTCGCGGACACCCGTGACGCCGTCGCCGCCGGCGCCGACGAGATCGACATGGTCATCGACCGTGGCGCCTTCCTCGCCGGCCGCTACCTGGAGACGTACGAGCTGATCAAGGCCATCAAGGAGGCCTGCGTCCGCGAGGACGGCAGCGCCGCCCGCCTGAAGGTCATCTTCGAGACCGGCGAGCTGTCGACCTACGACAACATCCGCCGCGCCTCATGGATCGGCATGCTCGCGGGCGCCGACTTCATCAAGACGTCGACCGGCAAGGTGGGGGTCAACGCCACCCCGGCGAACACGCTGCTCATGCTCGAAGCCGTACGCGACTTCCGCGCGCAGACTGGAATCCAGATCGGCGTGAAGCCGGCCGGCGGCATCCGCACCACCAAGGACGCGATCAAGTTCCTGGTCCTGGTCAACGAGACCGTGGGCGAGGACTGGCTGAGCAACCACTGGTTCCGCTTCGGCGCCTCCAGCCTGCTCAACGACCTGTTGATGCAGCGCCAGAAGCTGAGCACCGGCCGTTACTCCGGTCCCGACTACGTGACGGTGGACTGATCACCATGGCATCTGTATTCGAGTACGCACCGGCTCCCGAGTCCCGCTCGGTCGTCGACATCGCCCCCTCCTACGGGCTCTTCATCGACGGTGAGTTCACCGACGCCGCCGACGGCAAGGTCTTCAAGACCGTCTCGCCGAGCAGCGAAGAGGTCCTGGCCGAGGTCGCCCAGGCGGGCGCCGCCGACGTGGACCGTGCCGTGAGGGCCGCCCGCAAGGCCTTCGAGAAGTGGTCCGCGCTGCCCGGCTCCGAGCGCGCCAAGTACCTCTTCCGCATCGCCCGGATCATCCAGGAGCGCAGCCGCGAGCTCGCCGTCCTGGAGACCCTGGACAACGGCAAGCCGATCAAGGAGACCCGCGACGCGGACCTCCCGCTGGTCGCCGCCCACTTCTTCTACTACGCGGGCTGGGCCGACAAGCTCGACCACGCGGGCTACGGACCGAACCCCCGCCCGCTCGGCGTGGCCGGCCAGGTCATCCCGTGGAACTTCCCGCTCCTGATGCTCGCGTGGAAGATCGCCCCGGCGCTCGCAACCGGCAACACGGTCGTCCTGAAGCCCGCCGAGACCACCCCCCTGTCGGCGCTCTTCTTCGCGGACATCTGCCGCCAGGCCGGGCTGCCCAAGGGCGTCGTCAACATCCTCACCGGCTACGGCGACGCGGGCGCGGCCCTCGTCGAGCACCCGGACGTCAACAAGGTCGCCTTCACCGGCTCGACGGCCGTGGGCAAGAAGATCGCCCGCCACGTCGCCGGCACCGACAAGAAGGTCACCCTGGAGCTGGGCGGCAAGGGCGCCAACATCGTCTTCGACGACGCCCCCGTCGACCAGGCCGTCGAGGGCATCGTCAACGGCATCTTCTTCAACCAGGGCCAGGTCTGCTGCGCGGGCTCCCGCCTGCTGGTCCAGGAGTCGATCCACGACGAGCTGCTGGACTCCCTCAAGCGCCGCCTGAGCACCCTGCGCCTGGGCGACCCGCTGGACAAGAACACCGACATCGGCGCCATCAACTCCGCCGAGCAGCTCGCCCGGATCACCGCGCTCGCCGAGACCGGGGAGGCCGAGGGCGCCGAGCGCTGGTCCCCGGCGTGCGAGCTGCCGTCCGCCGGCTACTGGTTCGCCCCGACGCTCTTCACGAACGTCACCCAGGCGCACACCGTCGCCCGCGACGAGATCTTCGGCCCCGTGCTGTCCGTGCTGACCTTCCGTACGCCCGACGAGGCGGTCGCCAAGGCCAACAACAGCCAGTACGGGCTTTCCGCCGGCATCTGGACGGAGAAGGGCTCGCGCATCCTCGCGGTCGCGAGCCAGCTCCGCGCCGGTGTGGTGTGGGCCAACACGTTCAACAAGTTCGACCCGACCTCGCCCTTCGGCGGCTACAAGGAGTCGGGCTTCGGTCGCGAGGGCGGCCGCCACGGCCTGGAGGGCTACCTCGATGTCTGAGTCTTCGACGTCTTCTGTGCGTCTGAGCGTCTTCAAGACCTACAAGCTGTACGTGGGCGGGAAGTTCCCGCGTTCCGAGAGCGGCCGGGTGTACGAGGTGACCGACTCAAAGGGCAAGTGGCTCGCCAACGCCCCCCTGTCGTCCCGCAAGGACGCGCGTGACGCGGTCGTCGCCGCCCGCAAGGCCTTCGGGGGCTGGTCGGGCGCGACCGCGTACAACCGCGGCCAGATCCTCTACCGCATCGCCGAGATGCTGGAGGGCCGCCGGGAGCAGTTCGTCCGCGAGGTCGGCGAGGCCGAGGGGCTGTCCAAGACGAAGGCCTCCGCCGTCGTGGACGCGGCCATCGACCGCTGGGTCTGGTACGCGGGCTGGACCGACAAGATCGGCCAGATCGTGGGCGGGGCCAACCCGGTCGCGGGCCCGTTCTTCAACCTCTCCACCCCCGAGCCGACGGGCGTGGTGGCGGTCGTCGCCCCGCAGGACTCGTCCTTCCTGGGCCTGGTCTCGGTGATCGCCCCGGTGATCGCGACGGGCAATACGGTCGTGGTCATCGCCAGCGAGAAGTCCCCGCTGCCGGCCCTCTCCCTGGGCGAGGTGCTGGCCACCTCCGACCTCCCCGGCGGCGTGGTCAACATCCTGTCCGGCAAGGCCGCCGAAATGGGCCCCCACCTGGCGTCCCACCAGGACGTCAACGCGATCGACCTGGCCGGAGCCGACACGGCGCTGGCCAAGGAGCTGGAGATCGCGGCGGCCGACAACCTCAAGCGCGTCCTGCGTCCACAGCCTGTGGACGACTGGAGCGCGGACCCGGGCACGTCCCGCATGACGGCGTTCCTGGAGACCAAGACCGTCTGGCACCCGACCGGGTCGCTGGGCGCGGGCGGCTCGTCGTACTGAGGCCCCGCCCCCACGAGACCGGCCCCGGCAGCGTCCCCCGCGCTGTCGGGGCCTTCGCGTCCCCCTTCCTCGGGGGAGAACGGGCTACTTGGGAAGGACCGGCCCGAGCAGTGAGGAGACGGCCGCGCCGGGCAGCTCGCCGACGGAGGGCCCCTGCGTCAGGACGCCGGTGACCATGCCGGTGCCGACGGCGGGGAAGTCCGCGACCTTCGTGGCGACGCCGTTGTCCAGCGGGTCCACGCCGGTGTGCGCGAGGGGGTTCACCTTGAGGTTCGCGATCGGATCGGTGACCCCGGCCAGGGCCGCCGGGACATCGAGCTCGCCGGCCTGGGCCCCGCCGGCGGCCATCGCCAGGGCCGCTCCGGCCATCGAGAGCGTCAGCCCCGCGGTGCGGAGCCGGCTCGGTACGGAATGCGGTACGGATGGGGCTGCGTGACGTGCCATGGGGTTCCCGCCTGAGGTCGTAGTCGCGTGCGCACGCAGCGTAGTTGACGTGTGATCCTGGATACCAACCGGTCACCGGAGGGATCCCCTACCCGGGGGAATGGTTCAGACTGGTGTCCCGTGAGCTGTCCTTCGCCTTCGCCGACCCGAGTCGTCCTGCTGACCGGTCCGTCGGGCTCCGGAAAATCCTCGCTGGCCGCCCGCTCAGGGCTGCCCGTGCTGCGCCTCGACGACTTCTACAAGGAGGGCGAGGACCCCACCCTCCCGCTGGTCGACGGCAGCTCCGACATCGACTGGGACTCCCCGCTGTCCTGGGACGCGGACGCGGCGGTCGCCGCGATCGCGCAGCTGTGCGCGGCGGGGCGGACGGACGTGCCGGTCTACGACATCGCCACCAGCTCCCGTACGGGCACGGACACCCTCGACATCGCCCGCACCCCGCTGTTCATCGCGGAGGGCATCTTCGCGGCGGACGTCGCGGCGCGCTGCCAGGAACTGGGGCTGCTCGCCGACGCGATCTGTCTGCGGGGGCGGCCGTCGACGACGTTCCGGCGCAGGCTGCTGCGCGATCTGCGCGAGGGCCGCAAGTCGCTGGCGTTCCTGCTGCGCAGGGGCTTTCGGCTGATGCGGGCGGAGCGGGGCATCGTGGCGCGGCACGTCGCGCTGGGCGCGCACGCCTGCGGCCGTGACGAGGCGCTCGGCCGCCTGGCCGCCGCCGCGGCAGGCCGCCACCGCGCCGCCGCTCCGGCGTAGCCATTTCACCCCCGCCGGCGTTTGAGCCGCACCTCCAGCCCCGCCGGCGTTTGAGCCGCACCTCCAGCCCCGCCGGCGTTTGAGCCGCGCCTCCAGCCCCGCCGGCGTTTGAGCCGCGCCTCCAGCCCCGCCGGCGTTTGAGGCGCGGGGTACGGGGCGGAGCCCCGGGCTGTGAGCCGCGCGGGATTTCGCTGCTGAACCCGCGGACGCGAAAAGGCGGGATCAGGCGGACCCCCGGCCGCTTGATCCCGCCTCTTCCCCCCCCGTGCCCCCCGTCCCACCCCCGTAGGACGGGCCCCCCGCCCGATGGTCTGTGTGCGCCGCCCTCAGGCGACGAGCTCCTCGAAGGACTCCGCCTCGTCGCGGCCGAAGCTCAGCGCCTCGTCCTCCCGCAGACGCCGCAGCGAGCGCCAGATGCTCGACTTCACCGTGCCGACGCTGATCCCGAGGATCTCCGCGATCTCCGGGTCCGTACGGCCCTCGTAGTAGCGCAGCACCAGCATCGTGCGCTGCGGCTCCGGGATGCGGGTCAGCGCCTGCCACAGCACCGCTCGCAGCTCCGTACCGCGCATCGCGTCCGTGTCGGAGGCCGTCTCCGGCAGCTCCTCCGTCGGGTACTCGTTCAGCTTCCGCCGACGCCACGCGCTGATGTGCAGGTTCGTCATCGTGCGGCGCAGGTAGCCGCCGACGGCCGCCTTGTCGCTGATCCGGTCCCAGGCGCGGTACGTGGAGAACAGCGCGCTCTGCAGCAGGTCCTCGGCCTCGTAGCGGTCGCCGGTGAGGTGGAAGGCCGTCGCGTACAGGGCGGCCCGCCGCTCCTGGACGTACGCCGTGAACTCCGCCTCGGACGTGGAGGACGGGGCCTGCTGTGCGGGAACCGCCTGGTACTGGTGTGCGTCAATGGCTACGACGTGGGCCGGCCGGGGACGGGCGACCGCCACCGTACGGACACCCGCCCGGCGGTTCACATCGTGCAGCCGCGTGACAACCGCGCTGGTGGTGGTGCTGTGCAGCGTGTTCATCTCGCGCCCCCCGTCGTGGAGTGTGTCTGCTTCGGTCCGTCGTGCGTTGATAGAAGACTGCCCGGCCGACTTAACCGGGGTGTCCGTCGACTGTCACAGGCCTGTCACAGCGACCTCCGGCAGGGCTCGGCAGGATCGCGCCTGCGTGACGGTCGAACTCCCGACGGCCGATGGGTCAGAATGAGCCCGTGCCTTTCCTGTTGCTGATCGAGGACGACGACGCCATCCGCACGGCCCTCGAACTCTCCCTGTCTCGCCAGGGCCACCGTGTGGCCACCGCGGCGACGGGCGAGGACGGCCTGAAACTGCTGCGCGAGCAGCGGCCGGATCTGATCGTGCTGGACGTGATGCTGCCCGGGATCGACGGTTTCGAGGTGTGCCGGCGGATCCGCCGCACCGACCAGCTGCCGATCATCCTGCTCACCGCGCGCAGCGACGACATCGACGTGGTCGTCGGCCTGGAGTCCGGGGCCGACGACTACGTGGTCAAGCCCGTCCAGGGCCGGGTCCTCGACGCCCGCATCCGGGCCGTACTGCGACGCGGCGAGCGCGAGTCGAGCGACTCCGCGAGCTTCGGCTCCCTCGTCATCGACCGGGCCGCCATGACGGTGACGAAGAACGGCGAGGACCTCCAGCTCACCCCGACCGAGCTGCGGCTGCTGCTCGAACTGAGCCGCCGGCCCGGGCAGGCCCTGTCGCGCCAGCAGCTGCTGCGCCTGGTCTGGGAGCACGACTACCTCGGCGACTCGCGGCTCGTCGACGCCTGTGTGCAGCGGCTGCGCGCCAAGATCGAGGACGTGCCGTCCTCGCCCACCCTGATCCGTACCGTCCGCGGCGTCGGCTACCGCCTGGACTCCCCGCAGTGATCCGGGCGTTGCTCGCGGGCCGGCGCTGGACCAGCCTGCGGCTGCGGCTCCTCTTCGTCTTCGCGCTGGTCGCGCTCACGGCCGCGGTCTCCGCGTCCGGGATCGCGTACTGGCTCAACCGGGAAGCGGTCCTCACCCGCACCCAGGACGCCGCCCTCGGCGACTTCCGGCGGGAGATGCAGGACCGGGCCGCCGCGCTGCCCGCCGAGCCGACGCAGGAGGAGCTGCAGCGCACCGCCGAGCTGATGGCGGCCAGCAGCCCCGGGTACAGCGTGCTGCTCGTACAGGTGGGCAAGGACAACCGGCAGGTCTTCGGCGCGGCGGGACCGGATTCCTTCGGGCTGGCCGACGTACCGAAGTCCCTGCAGCAGGCGGTGAACGACCGGCAGAAGACGACCGCGGCCAACGACGCCGAGTACCACATGTACTGGCAGCGCACGAAGCCGCGCGGCAATCCGTACCTGGTCGGCGGTACGCGGATCGTGGGCGGCGGGCTGACCGGCTACATGTACAAGTCGCTCGCACAGGAGCGGGACGACCTGAACGCGCTCGCCTGGTCGCTGACGATCGCGACCGGTCTCGCGCTGCTCGGCTCCGCGCTGCTGGCGCAGGCCGCGGCCCGTACCGTACTCAAGCCCGTGCAGCGGCTGGGAGACGCGGCGCGGCGGCTCGGCGAGGGCGAGCTGGACCACCGGCTGGAGGTGTCGGGTACGGACGAACTCGCCGACCTGTCGCGCACCTTCAACAAGACGGCCGAGGCGCTGGAGAAGAAGGTCGCCGACATGAGCGCGCGGGAGGAGGCGAGCCGGCGCTTCGTCGCGGACATGTCGCACGAACTGCGCACGCCGCTCACCGCGTTGACGGCGGTGGCCGAGGTGCTGGAGGAGGAGGTCGACGACCTCGATCCGATGATCGCACCGGCGGTGGCGCTGGTCGTCAGCGAGACCCGGCGCCTGAACGACCTGGTGGAGAACCTGATGGAGGTCACCCGCTTCGACGCGGGAACGGCCCGGCTGGTGCTGGACGACGTGAACGTCGCCGACCAGGTCACGGCCTGCATCGACGCGCGGGCCTGGCTCGACGCGGTCGAACTCGACGCCGAGCGGGACATCGTGGCCCGGCTCGACCCGCGCCGCCTCGACGTGATCCTGGCCAACCTCATCGGCAACGCGCTCAAGCACGGCGGCTCGCCGGTGCGGGTGTCGGTGACCGTGGAGGGGGAGTGGCTGGTGATCACGGTCCGGGACAACGGGCCGGGCATCCCCGAGGAGGTCCTGCCACACGTCTTCGACCGGTTCTACAAGGCGAGCGCGTCGCGGCCGAAGTCGGACGGGAGCGGGCTGGGCCTGTCGATCGCCGTCGAGAACGCGCACATCCACGGCGGCGACATCACCGCCGCCAACGCGCAGGGCGGTGGGGCGCTGTTCACGCTGCGGCTGCCGGTGGACGTGGGGAAGGTGATCGCGCGTGACCAGGATGCGTAGGGCTCTGCCGGTGCTGCCGGCCGTGCTGGTCCCGCTCGTCGGGATCGCTCTGCTCGCCACCTCGGGCTGCGGGATCCGGGCGACGACCGTGCCGGTGGACGTGGGTCCGGCGCCGTCACGGGTGTCGTGCGACACTCCGGCGCAGCCCGGCGGGCCGACCGGGGTGCCGGGCTTCCGGGCCACGGTGGAACTGGTCTGCGGATCGCAGCTGGTGGGCGTGGAGCGAGTGGTTCCGGTGCCCGAGAAGAAGCCCGTACGGGATCCCGTGGCCCTGGTCGCGCAGGCGCTGCTGGAGGCGCTGGAGCAGAAGCCGACCGCGGAGGAGCGGGACGCCGGTTTCACGACCGAGGTTCCGGCGGGCCTGACGGCGGGTGCGCCGCGGGCGGGGGACCCGGCGGGGACGGTGCGTCTGAGCCGTAAGCCGGAGGATCTGCCGCCGGTGGCGTTGTCGCAGATCGTGTGCACGCTGGCGGGCAGCGAGGCCATCTCGGCGGGGCCGGGGCCGGTGGTCCTGGGCGGGCCGGACGAGGATCCGCCGCGGGCGTGGGACTGCACGGACGCGGTGCGCTCGCGCCCGGAGTCGGTGCCGACACTGGGCGAGATCGTCCGCCCGGCCGCCGGCCCCTCGCCGGCGGCGTGAGGCTGTACGTCGTCGCGTGGCGCGGGCCCCCTATCTCCCCCTCGAGGGGGCGGGGGCCGGTCGGCGGCTGCCCACCCGCCCCCGTCTGCGGGTCCGGGGGGCTGGTGGGCGGTGTCTTGGCGGGACCTGATCAGGGAGGGTTTGGGGGTTTCCCGTCAGCCCCACTGTCTCTCCGGGCCGGGCCGCCCTGTCAAGGGCGCTCCTCCTTCGTCGTCGCGTCGCTTCGCGATGGCCTTCGGCCACCCTTGACATGGCGTCCCGCCCCGGAAAGACAAGGACTGCCGGGAAGCCCCCAAAGGAACGGTCACCGGGGTACGAGCCCATGAGCGGGGACATCAGCGATGGGCGGCCCGAGTGCCGGGGCCGAGTCGGAGCGAGACCCCGACCATTCCCGCGGCGGGAGCGGGGAGCGCGTCAAATCGCTACGCGCTCCTCGACGACGGCGTCTGCCGGCAGTCTTGGGCTCATATCTGCCGCCAGACGACGGCCAGGGCGGGGCGGGGAGCGTCCAGGCGCGTCAAATCGCTACGCGCTCCTCATGGTTCAGCGTCCGAGGGCCGTCTGGGACTGCTCGAATGCGTACGGTGTGCCCCGCTCCCGCAACTCCTCGGCATGACCGGCGAACCGGTCGAACATGCCTTCCTCGCCGTGTCGGCGCAGGTGGAACATGGGCGAGTCATGCCCGATCACGCGAGCGAGGTGAGGCGTGATGCGCCGCAGCGGGTCTGGCCAGTCTGCCCCGCCACCCGGCGGCCTCCGCTCTACACCGCATCGGCCGCCCCGGGAACGGCCCGGTGCATCACGCGCGGGTGGTCCGCCCCATGCACACCAGCCATGGCGACTCCGGCGAGGGCTGGACCGCCCCGATCTCCCGGTAGCCCCATCCCTCGTACAGCCGCATGACCTTTCCGTCGCCGGCGGCCGGGTTCACCATCAGCGTCGTGTATGGCTCGACTCGGCCGTCGAGGAGGACGTCATGCATGCGCCGAGCGAGCCCGACGCCACGCCATCCGGGGATGACGCCGATCTCTTTGACGGCGACGGTGTCCCGGGCGGTGAACCGTGCCGTAACGGGTACGGTCATGCGCTTCCACCAGCGGTCCCCGGGGGCGATGGTGTTTGCGTAGGCATAGCCGACCGCTTCGCCGCTGACCGGGTCGTGCGCTACGGCGATGGCCCACCCGGGTTCGGTGGCGTGCCGGTCCAGCCGGTCAAGGAAGACGTCCACCCTGTAGTTCGGGTGGTCGAGGAGGTCGTCACGAACCTGCGCGTACACGTCGCCGATCGTCTGCCGCAGCATGGGTGTCAGCGCCGAGTGGCGGCCTATGAGCGGGGCGGGTGAACTCATTGGGCCGCCACCTTCACCCGCACCATGTGCGAGCGCCACGCGGACGTATCGCCGCTCGACGGGGCGATCTCTTGCAGGCGGTCCCCGAACCTGGCGAGCATCACCGCCACCCGCGGGTGCCCCGCGGCCGCCTCGGCGGGCACGCTCATTGCGGTGGTCACGGCGGCCTTGACCTCCTTCTGTTCGAGCTGTGCCCGTGCGAGGCGGGCTGTGGTGATCGCCTTCGACCGAACCATGTGCGGCCGCAGACCGGCAAGACACCTGTGGCCGTGCGCTTCCGCCGTTGCCCAGTCGCCGAGCGAGGAGTACGCGGACAGGGCAAGGGAGTCGATCTCGGCCTGATCGTAGAAGGCATTCAGCCACACCGGCCGAAGCTCGGCAGTGTTGGCCCGGTGCATCGCATCCTGTGCCTGCCCGAACGCCCGCCGCACCGCGGCCCGGTCCCCGGCCGCCGCGTGGATCGCTGCCTGCCGCGCCAGCCCGAGCGACGCGAACAGCGGGTCACGGCGGGTGAGGGTGAGCCCGCGGGCCACGTCGTTCGCGGCAGCCGCGTCCGCCGGGCGTCCCATGTGCCGGTACATCGTCCCCGCGTGCGACCAGATCCGGAACTTGATCGCCGAATCACCGGACAGCTCGGCGAGTTCCTGTGCATGTCGCATGTGGCTGTTCGCGTCGCCGAACCGGCGGCCGTCGATCGCCGCCCACATCGCCGACGATCGGAACGACGCCGCCGACCCGTACAGGCTGGCCCGGACCCGCTGTGATGCCGACCCGGACGACTGAAGTGCAAGCGCTTCGTCGGCGAGGGCGGCCGCCTGCCGCTCGATGTCGAGCTGTCCACCGTGCCGGTGGTCGGAGGCGATGACGTCCGCGAACCGCTGGTGAATGAGCGCGACGTCCGCCATGCCCACTCGCCGCGGCGCGGCCGTTGTCGGTGGCACCCTCCCGGACGATGCGGCAGCCGCTGCGGTGGCGCAGGTGAGGAAGGCGCGGCGGTCCATGGGCGGCTCCTGGAACTGGGTACGGGTACGGCGCGAGAAACCTAAGGCGAGAGAAGTGCGCCCACTGATCAGCTCCAGCGCCGCGAGCTGGGCCCCCTTCGGGCAGCGCACGCGCCCCGACCGCCACCCCCGGATGCTGGAATCGTCCAGCCCGCCCGGCTTCCCGGTCAGTTCACCGACCATGCGATTGACCAGGGCGGCGAGTTCGCGAGAGCTGTAGCCCACCTCTCGCATCCATGCCGCTAATGCGTGGTTTGGCGCTGTGTCCATACGCCCCTACGGTAGCCCGTCCAACTCCGGCGCATCAGGTAAACGAACGGTCAAATCGCCCTAGACGGCGTGCCGTTGAACGCCCACGATCGCCCTACCGTCGCCGCTTCTACGGCGCTTAGCTGTCTGTACCGACAGCGCCACTGCGCGTAACTGCCCGGAGGGACTGGCGACATGACCCCAGCTGCATGCACCGACGACACTGAACCTTCCGCATGAGCGGCCCACGCGCGTGGATCGGCGACCTGGTCAAGGACGAAGACGGTCAGGTCGCCATCGTCACCGACGTGGCGGGAGGCGCCGTGTGGGTTCTGCGTCCCGCTGACGCACTCCTGGCGCCGCAGTGGATCACCACGGACCCCGACAGCCTGTCAGTCATCCAGACGCGCGCCGATCGCGTGCGTCGCCCCTGAACCGCCCCGCGATTCCATCCGACCAATGGAGGTAAGCGTGTTCGTCCACTCCGACCGGCTCCCCGCCGGCAGCCCCCTGCCCATGGGCCACAACACTCCGACCCCGTGGGGCGTACAGCGTATGGCCGCGTACCCGGCCATGTCCCGCGGCTACGGCCGTGCCGAGATCGACCCCACCACGCAGACGGCCCGCTACTTCGACCACGACGGACAGCCGATGACGATGCCGGGCCACGGCACCAGTACCGGCACCAACCCGGCCACCAACACTGGCAACCCCTCCGACGGCTCCAGCGGCGGCGGCTCCGGCGGCGGGGACCAGGACACCGGGAACGACAGCGACCAGTGACCCACTCCGGTCCGGTGCTGGTCGTCACCATGATCGACGACCCCACGGCCGACCTGGTGATTCACGAGCTGCACGGCCGGGGCCTCCCGGTCGTGCGGCTCGACTCCGGGGACTTCCCCGCCACCTTGTCGTTCGCGGCCTACATCACGGCGGACGGGATCGAAGGATCACTGTCCACCCCGACCCGCACGGCGGATCTCTCCCGCGTCCGGTCGCTGTATTACCGGCGGCCGTCCGGGTTCGCCTTCCCCCACCTGCCCGAGCATGACGCGCGGTTCGCCACCACACAGGCCCGCTACGGCCTCGGCGGAACGCTCGCCTCCCTGCCTGGCTGCCTCTACGTCAACCACCCCCACCGCATCGGCGACGCCGAGTTCAAACCGTCCGGACTCGCCGCCGCTGTGAAGGCTGGATTCCAGGTCCCGCCCACGTGTATCACCTCCGCCCCGGCCGCCGCCCGCGCGTTCATCACCGCTCACGAACAGGTGATTTACAAGCCGTTGTCCGCGCCGCTCTACCGCGTTGACGGCGTCTCCTGCACCGTCGAGGTACGGGAGGTGACTGCAGAGGAGATCGACGATCGGGTGACCGGTACCGCTCATCTCTTCCAGCAGCGCATCGATAAGACGGCGGATGTCCGCGTGACCGTCATCGGCGACCAGGTGTACGCGGTCCGTATTGACTCCGGACTGCTGGACTGGCGAACCGACTACGACCAGCTCACCTACACCGTGGTCCAACCCCCGCCCGGCATCGCCGCCGCCCTCACGCGCTACCTGTCCCTGTTCGGGCTGGTCTTCGGCGCTTTCGACTTCGCCATTGATCGCACGGGTACATGGTGGTTCCTCGAATGCAACCCCTCCGGCCAGTGGGCATGGCTGGAGCCGGAAACCGGCCTTCCCATGGTCGCGGCCATGGCTGACCTTCTCGAAAGGACCAGCGGATGAGCGACGACGCCGCCGAGCTGCGGCTGCGGCTCGCAGAGCACCTCACTGGTGCCGGCCACCTGCGCACCGAACCGTGGCGCCGCGCGGTGGAGTCCGTGCCACGTCACGAGTTCCTGCGCGGCGGTTACTTCAAGCGGATCGATACCCCCGGCCACCCGACCGCATGGGCGCCGGTCATGCCGCAGGACCCGCCGTGGCTGGGGTCCTGCTACGCGGATGAATCCCTCGTCACGCAGATCGCCGGCACGATCGTCCCAGGCGACCTGCGCGGCGAGATCATGCGCCTGCCGACGTCGTCCAGCACACTGCCCTCCCTGGTGGTGCGGATGCTCGAAGACCTCCATGTCGAGGCCGGGCACCGGCTTCTCCTCGTCGGTGGCGGCACCGGCTACTCCACCGCCCTCGCCTGCCACCGCCTCGGGGACGACAACGTCACGGCTGTCGAGATCGACCCGGATGTCACCAGCCGCGCCCGTGCCGCGCTCGGCGCGTGCGGCTACCTTCCCACCGCGGTCATCGGCGACGGCCTCGAAGGATGGAAGGACGGCAGCCCGTATGACCGGATCGTCGTCTACTGCGGAACGGTCACCGTGCCGCCCGCGTGGATTGAGCAGGCCCGGCCCGGCGGGATCATCCTCGCCACCGTCGGCGGGTGGATGTACTCCTCTGAGCTCGCACGCCTCACCGTCAAGGGCGACGGCACCGCCACGGGCCGGTTCCTCGACGGCCGGAACTCTTTCATGCTCGCTCGCCCCCAGACACCGCCCCCGCTCGGCATGCTTCCGGACATCGACCAGGGGGACGAACGAACCGCCGACCTCGGCGCGGACGTCCTCGAAGACTGGGACACCCGTTTCGTTGCCCAGCTCGCAGCTCCCAGCTCGCAGCACATGACCGTGGACCGCGACGGTCGCACCGAACACGTCCTCCTCGACGTCGAAGCAGGCGCATGGGCCGCACTCCGGCACGACGGCGGCCGGTGGCTGGTACGGCAAGGCGGCCCGGACAACCTGTGGGACCGGATCACCGACTACGTCACCCGGTGGCGCGACGACGGCGCCCCCGGCCTCGACCGGTTCGACATCACCGTCACGCCCGAAGGACAAACCATCACCTGGCGGCCCTGACACGCGGACGGCGACGGCCCCCCGGGCCGGACGGGGCTCGGGGGGCCGTCAGACTGCTGGGCCGGGCTAGATGCCGGCCGCCACCGCCAGGTCCTTCTTGATCGCGTCCAGGATCTCCTGGCCGCGGGTGCGGGCCGGGGTGAGGTCGGAGGCCTCGGGGACCGGGACCACCACCTCCAGGTAGCACTTCAGCTTCGGCTCCGTGCCCGACGGGCGCACGATCACCCGGGCCTTGTAGTCGCCGTCCAGGTAGTAGCGCAGGCCGTCCGTCGGCGGGAGGGCGGCCGAGCCGACCGATAGGTCCTCCGCAGAGGTGACGCGCAGGCCCGCCAGGGAGGTCGGGGGCTGCGCGCGCAGCGCGGACATCGCCGAGGCGATGATCGACAGGTCCGAGACGCGGACCGACAGCTGGTCGGTGGCGTGCAGGCCGTGGGCCATCGCCAGGTCGTCCAGCAGGTCGGTCAGGGTGCGGCCCTGCTCCTTCAGCTCCGAGGCGAGCTCGGCCACCAGCAGGGCGGCGGTGACGCCGTCCTTGTCGCGGACGCCCTCGGGGTCCACGCAGTAGCCGAGCGCCTCCTCGTAGCCGTAGCGCAGGCCCTCGACGCGGGAGATCCACTTGAAGCCCGTGAGGGTCTCCTCGTACGGCAGGTCCGCCGCCTCGGCGATCCGGCCGAGGAGGGAGGAGGAGACGATGGACTCCGCGAAGGTGCCGCGCGCTCCCTTGTGCACCAGGTGCGCCGCCAGCAGCGCGCCGACCTCGTCGCCGCGCAGCATCCGCCAGCCGGAGGGAGCCGCGTCGTCCGGTACGGCCACCGCGCAGCGGTCCGCGTCCGGGTCGTTGGCGATCACGATGTCCGGGTTGGCCTCGGCGGCCTTCGCGAAGGCCAGGTCCATCGCGCCCGGCTCCTCCGGGTTGGGGAAGGCCACCGTCGGGAAGGCCGGGTCCGGCTCGGCCTGCTCGGCGACCAGCACCGGGGTCGGGAAGCCGGCCCGGGCGAAGGCGGCCATGACGACCTCCTTGCCGACGCCGTGCATGGCCGTGTAGACGGTCCGCACGCCCCGGGGGGACCCGGGGGTCAGGACGGCGTCCGTACGGGCCAGGTAGGCCTCCAGGACCTCGTCGCCGAGGTCCTCCCAGCCGGACTCCGGGCGGGGGACCGAGTCGAGCGTGTCGACGCGGGCGATCTCGGCCGCGATCTCCCCGTCCGCCGGGGAGACGATCTGGCAGCCGTCGCCGAGGTAGACCTTGTAGCCGTTGTCCCGGGGCGGGTTGTGGCTCGCGGTCACCTCGACGCCGGCGACGGCCCCCAGGTGCCTTATGGCGTACGCGAGGACGGGCGTCGGCAGCGGGCGGGGCAGGACGGCCGCGCGCAGCCCGGCGCCGGTCATGACGGCCGCGGTGTCGCGGGCGAAGTCCGCCGACTTGTAGCGGGCGTCGTAGCCGACGACGACCAGGCCGCCGGCGTGGCCCTGGGCCTTCAGGTAAGCCGCGAGGCCCGCCGCGGCCCGGATGACCACGGAGCGGTTCATCCGCATCGGGCCCGCGCCGATCTCACCGCGCAGTCCGGCCGTGCCGAACTGCAGGGTGCCGGAGAAACGGTCCGCGAGCTCCGCCGTGTCGCCCGCCTCGATGAGCGCCGCGAGCTCGGCCGCCGTCTCCGGGTCCGGGTCCTCCGCTAGCCAGGCCTGGGCCCGGGTGATCAGGTCGTCCTGTTCCTGCACTACTTCCGCCTTACCTCTCGTACGGTCCGGTGCCTCAGATGCGGGCGAGGACCTGGGTCAGCAGCTTGCCCATGCGCGCGGCCGAGTCGCGGCCGGCCTGGAGAACCTCTTCGTGGTTCAGCGGCTCGCCGGAGATGCCCGCCGCCAGGTTGGTGACCAGGGAGATGCCGAGCACGTCGGCGCCGGCCTCACGGGCCGCGATGGCCTCCAGCACGGTGGACATGCCGACCAGGTCGGCGCCCATGACGCGGATCATGTTGATCTCGGCCGGGGTCTCGTAGTGCGGGCCGGGGAACTGGACGTAGACGCCCTCTTCGAGGCTCGGGTCGATCTCCTTGCACATCGCCCGCAGCTTGGGCGAGTACAGGTTCGTGAGGTCCACGAAGTTCGCGCCGACGATCGGCGAGGTGGCCGTCAGGTTGAGGTGGTCGCTGATCAGGACCGGCTGACCGGGCTTCATGCCCTCGCGCAGGCCACCGCAGCCGTTGGTGAGGACGACGGTCTTGCAGCCCGCCGCGACGGCCGTACGGACGCCGTGGGCGACGGCGGCGACGCCGCGGCCCTCGTAGTAATGGGTCCGGCCGAGGAAGAGCAGCGCGCGCTTGTCGCCGATCTTGTACGAGCGGATCTTGCCGCCGTGGCCCTCGACGGCGGGCGGCGGGAAGCCGGGCAGCTCGGTGACGGGGAACTCGAACTCGGGGGCGCCGAGCGCCTCGGCGGCGGGGGCCCAGCCGGAGCCCATGACGAGCGCGACATCGTGGGATTCGACGCCGGTCAGCTCGCGCAGGCGGGCGGCTGCGGCGTCGGCGGCGGCGAAGGGGTCGGTAACAGATGCGTTCACGCGGACGAGCGTAGCCGCTCTCGGCCTACGCGCGTAGATGGCACAGCTCACGGTGTTCGGATCGTTGCCTTGTCGTTTCCGACCAAATGTCCCCGACGGTGGGGCGGGGTATGTGCGGGGGCTGGTGGGGGTGGGGGGCGGGTGCGGCGCCGTTGCGGGGGGGGGGGGGGGGGGGGGGGGGGGGGGGGGGGGGGGGGGGGGGGGGGGGGAGGGGGGGGGGGGGGGGAA
>NZ_JBVHVF010000033.1:0-90600 GCF_055564955.1 Streptomyces sp. NPDC028910
TCCCCCTCCCCCCCCCCCCCCCCCCCCCCCTCCCCCCCCCCCCCCCCCTCTTCCCCCCCCCCCCCCCCCCCCCCGGCGAGGCTGAGGGTGGCTCCGCCGAAGCCGGGTTTGGGTCCGCCGAGGCGGGGGTGGGCCGGCGAAGCCGGGTTTGGCGCCGCCGAGGCGGGGGTGGGCTAGGACGCGTTGGTTTCGATGACTACGATCCGCTCCGCCGGGGTCTTGCCGCGCAGGGCCTTGGTGAGGGCGCCCGCCACGTCCTGCGGGGTGACCGCAGTCTTGGCGCCGGTGCCGCGGGTGATCAGGATCCCGTCGAAGGTGTTCCCGTAGGTCGCCTTGAGCGCCTCCAGGTCGAACTTCTCGGTCAGGCGGCCCTCCACGGCCTGCATGCTGAGGATCTTGGGCAGGGACTTGCTGCCGAAGGCGATGGACTTGGTGCCCACCTTGACGGTGGCGTTGGCGGACATCGCGGGCTCCGCGAACTCCTTCATGGCCCGGTCCAGTTCGGCCTGGTCGATGACCGGCGCCTTGGTGGTGGTCGGCAGTTCGGCCACGGCCGCCTTGCCGGTGGCGACCTGGTCGCGGAAGGCCTTGGTGACCTGCTCGACCGAGCCGTCCACGTCGAGGGTGGTGCCGGGCTTGCCGGGGACGGCGACGGCCTTGCCGGTGTCGAAGGTGATCGTGCCCTCGGTGGCCGTGCCCGCCGTGCCGGCGAGCTCCTGCAGCGCGACCTGGAGCTTCTCCTCGTCGACCGGCATCACGGGGTCGGCGACCCGCTCGTTGCCGAGGAGCGAGCCGATGACCGTGACGGGGTTGTAGTCGCTGCCGGCCGCGTTGCGGACGGTGGTCTGGCTGTCCAGGGTCAGGCCGGCCTTCTCGGGCTTCAGCTCGACCTGCTTGCCGCCGACACTGAGCTGGATCGGGGCGGCGGCGCGGGTGCCGAAGGCCGTCTGGAGCTTGGACACGGCGTCGTCGCGGCTGCCGCTGATGTCGACGCCGAGGACGGTGGTGCCCTTGGGGACGTCGGAGTGGTTCAGGAGCAGCCCGGCGCCGTAGGCCACGCCGAGGAGGGCCACGATGCCGCCGCCGAGCAGGACCAGCTTGGAGCGGCCCTTCTTGGCGGGTTTGGCGGTGGCCTTCTGCTGCGCGGCCGCGGGGCGGGGTACGGCGGGTGCGGGCGCCGGTACCGGGGTCGGCAGCGGGACGTCCAGCTCCGGGCCGGGCCAGCGGGGCGCTCCCTCGGCGGGAGGCCCGCCGACGGGGCCGCCGACGGGACCGGTCCCGAAGCCGGGGCCGCCGGTCGGTCCGGCGGGGCCTGCGCCGGCCTGGCCGCCGTAGGCGGGAAACGCCTCGGTGGCGGGACCGCCATCGGCCTGGTCGCTCCCGTACGCCGGGAAGTCCTGGGTCGTCCAGATACCCCGGCCGTAGTCCGACACGGGCATCGGCGGGGTGCCGGGCCGCACGTGGGCGGCGTCCGGCGGCGGAACCTGGGTGCGCGGCGGCGCGAAGCCCGCGCCCGCCGCGCCCGGCGGCGGGGTGGCCGCGGGGCCGCGTACGGGCCGCTGGGCGAGCGGCGGGGCGGGCGCGGCCGGCGGCGTCTGCGCCGGGGCCGGGGCGGCCGGCTTGCGGGGGGCGAACCAGTTGCTGGCGGCCTCCTCACCGGCTTCGGCCGGAGCGCCTCCCTGAGCGCGGGGCGGCTCCGGCGCGGCCTCGATCCGGGTCGGCTGGGGCTTCGGGAACGGCGGAAGCGGCGGCCCGGGCGTCGGCTCGGGCGCCTGGCCCGGAGTCTGGTCGGGCGCCTGCGGCCCGGCGTCGGCCGGGCCGGAGCTGTTGCCCATCGCCTTGCGCACGACCACCGGCGGGATCGGCCGCGAACCCGGGATGTTGATCCGGATCCGGGTCGTCAGGGTGGTTTCGGTCTTGGGCCCGTCGGATTCGGGCGTGGACGGCTTCGAGGTCACAGGGTTCTCCTCCGGAGCGGTCGCCGCACCAGGCCCAGGCGGCACAGTCGTGGACGTTTGCTGGCCGGTTCCATACGGCGGCGTACCCGAGGGGTAAGCGGCTCCACCGTGCCCCTTGGGCCCGGAGGACGAACTGTCGGTTTCACGACTCAAGGCAGGTTCTCCCGGTTGGCTCCGCCGCCCGTCATACCGTGCGCGGGCAGCTCGGCGGCCCGTCCACCATACTGGCCGCCGCCCGCGCGCAACTGACTGCGGGGAATCAGGGGTTCCTCATAGCGCCCGCCAAACCCCCCTGAAGCGCCCCGCGAACCCCCGCGCGCCCCCACGAACCGGCGTGAATCGAAGTCCCTACGGGGTCCGACACCACGTCACTTGGCGGGCCGCGCGGCTGAAATCGACCGATCCCGCGGATCGCGCATCGTGGCGCACATCACAGCGAGAACCGTTCCCCCCAAAAGGTAGGCGTACATGCCGATTCCGGACGAACTGAGGAGGAAGTCGCCCTCGGGGCGCGGGACGGCGAGCATCACGTACGCGAGGAACCAGCCGGCCGCGGCCCCGCCCACGCCGAAGCCGGTCCCGAGGGCGATCCGGCCCCCGAGGAAGAGCCCGAAGACGGCGAGCAGCGCGAGCACGAGGCCGCCGGGGAACCACAGGTCCACCACCAGCCAGCCGGCCGCGCCGGTGAGCGCGCCCACGGCGAGCAGGCCCAGGGATGCGGCGATCCGCCCCGCCGTCAGCGTGCCGGTCATGCCTCCACCCCCGCGAAGAGGTCGTGTTCGCGCGTGCCCGCCGGGGCGCCCGGCCGGCCCTCGACGAGTTCGTAGTACTCGCGGGCGAACAGGGGCTGCGCCAGGTCGTTGGAGAGCGCGAAGAAGGGTCCGTCCACGGCGATCTGGGTGGCGTGGGCCCGCATGGCGGCCGCCTTCGCCGCCGCGAAGGTCTGCTCGGCCGGCCGGGCGTCGCCGATCTCGGCGGTGATCTGCTCGTCGGCGACGACCCCCGGCACGTCCTCGGGCGAGGCCAGCCCCGGGAAGGGGGCTTTGACCCCGGCCGCGCGCAGCCTGGCGAAGCCCTCCTCGACCACCGAGAGCGGGACGCGGTTCCAGTAGATCTTCTCGATCGCGTGGGGCTCGCCGAGGTCGCGCCGGTACGCGCTCTCCGCCGCCAGTTCGGCGGCGCGCATGGCGACCCGGTGGGCCTGGATGTGGTCGGGGTGCCCGTACCCGCCGTCCGGGTCGTACGTGACGAGCACCTGCGGGCGCAGCTCCCGGATCACCTCCACGAGGTAGGCCGCGGCCTCGTCCACGTCGGCGGACCAGAAGGCCTCCGGGCGGTGGTTCTGCGGGGCGCCCATCATCCCGGAGTCCCGGAAGCGGCCGGGGCCGCCGAGGAACCGGTGGTCGTGGACGCCCAGTTCGGCCATGGCGGCGGCCAGCTCGCCGACGCGGTGGGCGCCGAGGGTGTCGTCGCGGTCGGCCGTCAGGTGGGCGAGCCCGGGCGGGATGACCTCGCCCTCCTCGCCCAGGGTGCAGGTCACCAACGCGACATGAGCGCCCTCGGCCGCGTACTTGGCCATGGTGACGCCGTTGTTGATCGACTCGTCGTCGGGGTGCGCGTGCACGAGGAGCAGACGACGGGCGGGAAGACCGTTCATGGGCCCTAGCCTAGGTGGGCGTCCTAGAACTTGAGGCCACTGATCATGGTCGCCACATTCGACGTGAGCTGACTGAGGGTCGGGGCGACGGTGGAACTCGCCAGGTAGAAGCCCAGGAGCACACAGACCACCGCGTGTCCCGCCTTCAGTCCCGACCTTCGGACCAGCAGGAAGACGATGATCGCCAGCAGCACCACGGCGGAGATCGAGAGTGCCACGGCGTTTCACCTCCACGTCGAGCGGACATCGGTACGCGTATTCGTGCTCGGCGAGAGTCATACCCACCGTGCGCTACGGATCATAACTATCCGTGCCAGCGCATCGATCGAAATCCGGCAGCACGAGGGGCGCACGCCGCGCATGAGTGGGGTCACGGGGAGGCCGGCCGGAGAGTCTGTACGCCTCCCCGGCCGGCTGTCGGCACCCGCACGGCCGCACGTCGTCCAGGCTGCATGCCCCAGATCTCGGGGCAGAAACGGTCAAGTTGCCCCCGTGTAAACCGTGTTGCGGGGGCGGTGGTGGTTTCCACGCCGGAAACACCGGCGGTGGCCGGAAATAATCGGTCGGCGGCTATTCCTTCGTCGGCGGAGCCTGCGGAGGCTGCGGAGGCTGCGGCGCAGGTGGTGGTGGAGTAGGCGGGGCGGTCGGCGGGACCACCTGCTTCTCCGCCGCGAAGTGACAGGCCGAGGGGTGCGCCGCCGGGCCCGAGGGGAAGACCCCGGGGACCGCGAGCAGCGGCACCTCCACCACGCACCGCTCCTGCGCCTTCCAGCAGCGGGTGCGGAAGGGGCAGCCCGACGGCGGGTTGGCCGGGGACGGGACGTCGCCGGCCAGCAGGATGCGCTCGCGGTGGGCGCGTGCCCCCGGGTCGGGAACCGGGACGGCGGAGAGCAGCGCCTGGGTGTACGGGTGGGTAGGGTGGTCGTAGATCTGGGTGTCGGAGCCGATCTCGACGATCCGGCCCAGGTACATGACGCCGACCCGGTCGGAGATGTGCCGCACGATCGAGAGGTCGTGCGCGATGAAGACGTAGGACAGGTCGAAGTCGCTCTGGAGCCGCTCCAGCAGGTTGATCACCTGGGCCTGGACGGAGACGTCGAGCGCGGAGACCGGCTCGTCGGCCACGATGATCTCGGGCCGCAGGGCCAGGCCCCGGGCGATGCCGATGCGCTGGCGCTGGCCGCCGGAGAACTGGTGCGGGTAGCGGTTGATGTACTCGGGGTTCAGGCCGACGACGTCCAGCAGCTCCTGGACCTTCTGCCGGCGCGAACCCCTCGGCGCGACCTCGGGGTGGATCTCGTACGGCTCGCCGATGATGTCGCCGACCGTCATGCGCGGGTTCAGCGAGGTGTACGGGTCCTGGAACACCATCTGGATGTTGCGGCGCACGGCCTTCAGGGCGCGCCCCGACAGCTTCGTGATGTCCTCGCCCTTGTACGAGATCGCGCCCGCCGTCGGCCGCTCCAGGTGGACCAGCATCTTGGCCACGGTCGACTTGCCGCAGCCGGACTCGCCGACGATGCCCAGCGTCTCGCCGGCGCGCAGGTCGAAGGAGACCCCGTCGACGGCCTTGACCGCGCCGACCTGCCTGCGGAAGACGATGCCCCGGGTCAGCGGGTAGTGCTTGACCAGGTCCTTCACTTCCAGAAGGGACTCAGCCATGGAGGCACTCCTTCCAGAAGTGGCAGGCGCTGGTCCGCTCCACGGGCGACTCGGTCACCTCGTACAGCGGCGGGACGTCGGTGCGGCACACCGCCCGCGCCATCGGGCAGCGCGGGTTGAAGGCGCAGCCGGGCGGGATGGCCAGCAGGTTCGGCGGCAGGCCCTTGATCGCGTACAGCTCCTGGCCCTTCTGGTCCAGGCGCGGGATGGAGTCCAGCAGGCCGCGCGTGTACGGGTGCGCGGGCGCCTGGTAGATCTCGTGGACCGGGGCCGCCTCGACGATCCGGCCCGCGTACATGACGGCGATCTTGTCGGCCACGTCCGCGACCACGCCCAGGTCGTGGGTGATCAGGATGAGGCCCATGTTCAGCTCGCGCTGGAGCTCGGCCAGCAGGTCCATCACCTGGGCCTGGACGGTGACGTCCAGGGCCGTCGTGGGCTCGTCCGCGATGATCAGCGAGGGTTCCAGGGCCAGCGCCATGGCGATCATGATGCGCTGGCGCATGCCGCCCGAGAACTGGTGCGGGTAGTCCCCCACCCGCTCCTTCGCCGCCGGGATCCTCACCCGGTCCATCAGTTCGACGGCCCTGGCCCTGGCGTCCTTGCGGGACATCCCGCGGTGGACCTCGTACATCTCGCCGAGCTGCGCGCCCACGCTCAGGACCGGGTTCAGGGAGGACAGCGCGTCCTGGAAGATCATCGCCATGTCGGCGCCGCGGATCCTGCGCCGCTCCTCCTCCTTCATCTTCAGCAGGTCCCGGCCCTTGAAGAGGATCTCGCCGCCCGCGATCCGGCCCGGCGGCACGTCGAGGATGCCCATCACGGCCTGGGCGGTCACCGACTTGCCGGAGCCGGACTCGCCGAGCACGGCGAGCGTCTCGCCCTCGTCCACCGCGTAGTCGACTCCGTTGACCGCCTTCGCGACTCCGTCGCGCGTCTTGAATTCCACGTGCAGGTCGCGGACTTCGAGCAGCATGTGCGGGGCTCCTCAGCGCAGCTTGGGGTCGAGGGCGTCGCGCACCGCGTCGCCGAGCATGATGAAGGCGAGCACGGTCAGGCTGAGCGCGCCCGCCGGGTAGAGCAGCATGTGGGGGGCGTTGCGGATCTGCGAGGCCGCGTTGGAGATGTCGATGCCCCAGGAGACGGTGGGCGGGCGCAGGCCCACGCCGAGGAAGGACAGGGTGGCCTCCAGGGCGATGTACGTGCCCAGCGCGATCGTGGCGACGACGATGACGGGGGCGACGGCGTTGGGCGCCACGTGCCGCAGCAGCATCCGGCCGTTGCCGGCGCCCAGGGCCCGGGCGGCCTGGACGTAGTCGTTCTGTTTGGCGGTGATCACCGAGCCGCGGGCGATGCGGGCGATCTGCGGCCAGCCCAGCAGCACGATGAAGCCGATCACGGGCCAGACGGTGGTGCTGGTGACGACGGACAGGAAGACGAGGCCGCCGAGGACGACCGGGATGCCGAAGAAGATGTCGGCGACCCGGGAGAGCAGCGCGTCGCCCCAGCCGCCGAAGAAGCCGGCGAGCCCGCCGAGCACGGAGCCGAGCAGGGCCGCGCCGAGGGTGGCGCAGATGCCCACGGTGATGGAGGCGCGGGCTCCGTAGACGGTGCGGGTGTAGACGTCGCAGCCCTGCGTGTCATAGCCGAAGGGGTGGCCGGGGGCGGAGCCCTGCTGCGATTTGGACAGGTCGCACTGGAGCGGGTCACCGCCGGCGATGAGCTGGGGCCAGATCGAGATGACGACGAGGAAGAGGATCAACAGCGAGGAGAGGACGAAGACGGGATTGCGGCGCAGCTGGTGCCAGGCGTCGGACCACAGGGAGCGGGCCCGCTCCGTGGGGCCGGGGCCGGGACTGGGGCCGGGACCGGGGCCGGGGCCGCTGGCCGGGCCCTGGACCTTCTCGATGCCCTCGACGCTCTCGGCCTCCTCCAGGGCGAGGTCCATGGCCCCTCCCTGGCCGGTGGGTGACATCGCCTCGCGGGGACGGGGACCGACCGGGTCGTAACCGCCGGGCCCTTCTGGGCGCTCGGGACGCTCGGGACGCTCGGGACGCTCGGGACGCTCGGGCTCAGGCATAACGGATCCTCGGGTCCAGGACCGCGTAGAGCAGGTCGACGAGCAGGTTCGCCACCAGGAAGACGATGACGAGGATGGTCACGAAGCCCACGACGGTGGGCGAGTTGTTGCGCAGGATGCCCTGGTAGAGCTGGTAGCCGACGCCGTGGATGTTGAAGATGCGCTCGGTGACGATGGCGCCGCCCATCAGGGCGCCGATGTCGGTGCCGATGAAGGTGACCACCGGGATCAGTGAGTTGCGCAGCAGGTGGCGGGTGATCACCCGGTGGCGGGGCAGGCCCTTGGCGACGGCGGTACGGACGTAGTCGGCCTTCACGTTCTCGGCGATGGAGGTGCGGGAGAGCCGGGTGACGTAGGCGAGGGAGACCAGCGCGAGGACGATGCCGGGCAGGAGCAGCTCGTTGAAGGGGGCGTCCGGGGAGACGGTGGGCCGTACCCAGCCCCATTTGACGCCGAGGACGAACTGGAGCAGGTAGCCCGTCACAAAGGTGGGCACCGAGATGACCACGAGGGTGAGCACGAGCAGGCTGGTGTCGACGGCCTTGCCGCGGCGCAGGCCGCTGATCACGCCGAGCGTGATGCCGACGAGGATCTCGATGACGATCGCGACGATGGTCAGGCGCAGGGTGACGGGGAAGGCGCTGGCCATCAGCTCCGTGACCTTCTGTCCGTTGAAGGCCGTGCCGAAGTCGCCCTGGAAGATCTGGCCCATGTAGTGGAGGTACTGCTTCCACAGGGGCTGGTCGAGGTAGAGGTCCTTGCGGATGCGCGCGGCGGTGGCCGGGTCGGGGGCCTTGTCGCCGAAGAGGGCCGCGACCGGATCACCGAGCGCGTACACCATGAAGAAGATCAGGAACGTGCTGCCGATGAACACCGGGATCATCTGCAGCAGCCGCCGGATCACATAACGTCCCATGGACTGCTCCAGGATCGATCCGTACGAGGGTCAGCTGACCTTGATCGCGTCGTAGACCGGCACGCTGAACTGGTTGAGGGTCACGTCCGAGACCCGCTCGGAGTAGCCGGCGCTGCCGTTCTGGTACCAGAGCGGGATGGACGGCATCTGCTCGGCGAGGATCTTCTCCGCGTCCTGGAACTTGGTGATCGCCTTGGCGGCGTCGCTCTCCGCGTTGGCCTCGTCGACGAGCTTGTCGAGGTCGGTATTGCTGAACTTGCCGTAGTTCGAGGAGGCGCCGGTGGTGTAGAGCGGCTCCAGGAAGTTCTGGATCAGCGGGTAGTCAGCCTGCCAGCCCGAGCGGAAGGGGCCGGTCAGCTTGAAGCTGGTCTGCCGGTTCCTGAAGTCGGCGAAGGTACCGACAGGGTTGACGGTGCAGACCGGCCCCTCGCTCAGCGCGTTGTTGATGCTGTTGCAGACGGCGTCCATCCAGTCGCGGTGCGAGCCGGTGTCCACGTTGGAGGTGAGCGTGACCTTGCCGCCGGGCAGGCCGCCGCCCTCCTGGATGAGCCTCTTGGCCTCGACGGGGTCGAACTTGCAGGCGTCGCCGCAAAGAGTGGAGTTGAAGCCGCCCTTCTCGCCGAGGGCGGGCGAGGTCCAGTCCTTCGCGGGGGTGCGGGTGTCGCGGAAGATCTGCTTGGTGATCTCGTCGCGGTTGATGGCCATGGAGATGCCACGGCGGACCTTTTCCATGCCCTCCTTGCTCCACTGCGGGTCGTACAGCGGGAAGGTGAGGGTCTGGATGATGAGGGCCGGCTGGTTGATGTAGCGGTCGCCGAGGTCGTTCTTGACGTTCTTCAGCTGCTGCGCCGGGACGTCGTCGACGAGGTCGAGGTTGCCGGAGATCAGGTCGGTGTAGGCGGTGTTGTTGTCGGTGTAGACCTTCAGGTCCACTCCGCCGTTCTGTGCCTTGTCCTCGCCGGGGTAGCCGTCCCACTTGCGCAGCTTCATGCCGGCGCCCTTGGTGTACGAGTCCACCGTGTACGGGCCGTTGCCGATGGGCTTGTTCAGCCAGCCGGCGTGGTCGGTGAAGAAGGCCTTGGGCAGCGGGGAGAAGGCCTGGTAGCCGAGGGTCTCGGGCCAGGTGGAGAACTTCTGCGTCAGGGCGACGGTGAAGGTCTTGGCGTCCTTGACGACCAGGCCGGACATGGTCTTGGCCTTGGGCTCGCCGGATGCCGGGTGCACATCGGTGAACCCGACGATGTACTCGAAGAACGGCGTCGCGTTGTTCTGCTTGTTGCGCACGTCGGCGGCGTAGTTCCAGGCGTCCACGAAGGACTGGGCGGTGACCGGCTCGTCGTTGCTGAACTTCCAGCCGTCCTTCAGCGTGACGGTGAAGTTCTGGTTGTCGGTCGTCTCGATCTTCTCGGCGAGCATGTTCTTCGCCTCGCCGGTCTTCGGGTCATAGCGCTTCAGACCCCGGAAGATCATGTCGAGGACCTTGCCACCCTGGACCTCGTTGGTGTTGGCCGGCTCCAGAGGGTTCTGCGGGTCACCCCACGAGGAGCTGACGATTCCCGCCTCGCCAGCGCCTGCGCCGCCGTCGTCGCCGCCGCCGCAGGCCGTCGCCGCGAGAGCGACGGCCACCGCACATGCGGCCCACTTGGCGTGGGTGGCTCCGCGCATGGAGTGCCTCCTAAAGGTCCCAAGATTCACTTAGGGGCCAATGTCACCCTATGTAGGGCGGCTTGCACTCCTGGTTGGACCAATTGCACCCGCGTGTGATGCGCCTGTCACCCCTGCGAGTGCACGGCCAGTTCCAGCTCCCAGCTGTCGACCGCGTAGTACAGGTCCATGCCGTGCGCCTCGTAGAGCGCGAGGGCGCCGCTCTCGTTGTGGGTGTCCACGCCGAGGCCCACCGTGTCCCGGCCGCGCGCCGCGTAGACGGCGAAGGCGTGGCGCAGCAGGAAGCCGCCGATGCCGCGGCCGCGCAGGTCCTCGCGCACGCCGAGGTAGTTGAGCCAGCCCATGCTCGTACGGTCGTCCCGGCTGAGCAGCACGCCCACGTCGCCCTGGCCGGGCAGGCTCGCGATCCACACCAGCGACCAGTCGAGCTTGCGGCCGTCGATGTGGTCCAGCCAGGGCTCGTACGCGCGCCGCACGTGGCCGAAGTGCGCCGCGAAGGCCTCCTCGACCAGGGCGTGGGCCCTGCGGTGGTCGGCCTCGTCGTCGGCGCAGTGCCGCAGGGTGAGTCCGGCGGGCGCGGCCGGCGGAAGGTCGCCGGCCCGGGTCAACGCGCGGGTCATGACCTGGTAGCGGCGGATGGTGCGGTAGCCGCGCCCGGTGAGGAGGGAGAGGTCGAGGGTGGGTTTCACGTTGAGCTGGAGTCGCAGGACGCCGGGACCGGCGGCCAGTTGCCGGGCCCGGGCCTCCATGTGCTCCAGCAGCAGGAGGGCGGCTTCCCGGTGGCCGGGCAGGACGTAGTGGTCCCCGTCGACGCGGCCGGGCCCGGAATCCGCCCAGACGAAGGCGTAGGCCACGAGCCGGCCGTCCTGGAAGGCGAGCCAGGAGTCGGCGGCGAGGTCCGCGTCGGGGAGGTTGAGGTCGGCCTCGACGCTGCCCAGGTCGGTCTCCGGGCGGCCGATCTCGATCACGTCGACGGCGTTCAGCAGGGCGCAGATGTCGGCCGCGTCTCCGGGCCCGGCGGGCCGTACGGTGAGGGTCATTGCGCCACTGTCCGACCCGGGCTCCCGGGGCCGCAACCGGTTTCCTTAGGGACCGGGGGTGTCCGGCGGAAACGGCCGGTCCCCGGCGCCTTGTGGGGCGCCGGGGACCGGCCGTCGGGTCGTGCGGTCGCGGGTCAGACGGCCAGGATGGCCTTCTCCTCCGCGAAGTGGCACGCCGAGTCGTGCGCGGCCAGGGTGTCCTGGCCCTTGAAGCGCTCCGGGATCGCCAGCAGCGGCTCCTCGGTGGCGCACTTGTCCTGGGCCTTCCAGCAGCGGGTGCGGAAGCGGCAGCCCGACGGCGGGTTGGCCGGGGACGGGACGTCGCCGGTGAGGATGATGCGCTCGCGGCCCTCGCGGGCCTCCGGGTCGGGGACCGGGACGGCGGAGAGCAGCGCCTGGGTGTACGGGTGCGTGGGGTGCTCGTAGATCTGGGCGTCGGAGCCGATCTCGGCCATCTTGCCCAGGTACATGACGCCCACGCGGTCCGAGATGTGCCGGACGATCGACAGGTCGTGCGCGATGAAGAGGTAGGAGAGGTTGAACTCGTCCTGGAGCTTCTCCATCAGGTTGATGACCTGCGCCTGCACCGACACGTCGAGCGCGGAGACCGGCTCGTCGCAGATGATGATCTCGGGCTGGAGCGCGAGGCCGCGGGCGATGCCGATGCGCTGGCGCTGACCGCCGGAGAACTGGTGCGGGTACCGGTTGATGTACTCCGGGTTCAGGCCCACGACGTCCAGGAGCTCCTGGACCTTGCGGCGCCGGTCACCCTTGGGAGCCACCTCGGGGTGGATCTCGAAGGGCTCGCCGATGATGTCGCCGACCGTCATGCGCGGGTTCAGCGAGGTGTACGGGTCCTGGAACACCATCTGGATGTTGCGGCGGACGGCCTTGAGGGCCTTGCCGGACAGCCGGCTGATGTCCTCGCCCTTGTAGAGGACCTGGCCCGCGGTGGCGCGCTCCAGGTTCATCAGCAGCTTGGCGACCGTGGACTTGCCGCAGCCGGACTCGCCGACGATGCCGAGGGTCTCGCCCTGGTAGAGGTCGAAGGAGACCCCGTCGACCGCCTTGACCGCGCCGACCTGCTTCTTGAACAGGATGCCCTGGGTCAGCGGGAAGTGCTTGACCAGGTTGCGGACCTGGAGGATCGGCTCGCGCTCGGTGGCGTTCTTGGTGAGCTCAGCCATGGATCTGATCCTTCCAGAAGTGGCACGCGCTGCCGCGGCCGGGCAGTTCGGTGCCGTCCTGCTCGGTGACCGGGTGCAGCACCGGGATCTCCGTACGGCAGATGTCCTGCGCCTTGGGGCAGCGCGGGCTGAAGGCGCAGCCCGCGGGGATGCGGAGCAGGTTGGGCGGCAGGCCCTTGATCGCGTAGAGCTCCTGGCCCTTCTGGTCCAGGCGCGGGATCGAGTCGAGCAGGCCCCGGGTGTACGGGTGGGACGGGCGCTTGTAGATCTCGTGGACCGGAGCGGTCTCGACGATCCGGCCCGCGTACATGACCGCGATCTTGTCCGCGACGTCGGCGACCACGCCGAGGTCGTGGGTGATCAGGATCAGGCCCATGTTCATCTCGCGCTGGAGCTCCGCGAGCAGGTCCATGACCTGTGCCTGGACCGTCACGTCGAGAGCCGTGGTGGGCTCGTCCGCGATGATCAGGTCCGGCTCCAGGGCCAGCGCCATGGCGATCATGATGCGCTGGCGCATACCGCCGGAGAACTGGTGCGGGTAGTCGCCCACGCGCGCCTTGGCGGCCGGGATCTTCACCCGGTCCATGAGCTCGATGGCCTTGACCTTCGAGTCCTTCTTGGACATGCCGCGGTGCACCCGGAACATCTCGCCGAGCTGGTCGCCCACCGAGTAGACCGGGTTCAGGGAGGACAGCGCGTCCTGGAAGATCATCGCCATCTTGTTGCCGCGGAGCTTGCGGCGCTCCTCGTCGGACATCTTGAGGATGTCCTTGCCGTGGAAGCGCACCTCGCCGCCCGCGACCCGTCCGGGCGGGCTGTCGAGAATGCCCATGATCGCCTGGGCGGTGACGGACTTGCCGGAGCCGGACTCGCCGAGCACGGCGAGGGTCTCGCCGGAATTGACGCTGTAGCTCACGCCGTTGACGGCCTTGGCGACCCCGTCACGGGTCTTGAACTCGACCTGGAGGTTGTCCACCTCCAGCAGCGGCACGGCGGACCCGCCGCCCGTCTCCGCAACGCTGAGAATCTCCGACGTCGTCACGCCGCCACCTTCGTCCTGCTTGCTGATGTTGTCTCGGGGCATCGGGCGGCCCTACCGGAGCTTCGGGTCGAGCGCGTCACGCAGGCCGTCGCCGACGAAGGCGAAGCCGAGCACGGTGACGACGACGAACAGGCTGGGGAAGTACCACAGGTAGTCATTGACGCCGATGAATGCCTGACCGGCCGCCAGCATGTTGCCCCACTCCGGGACGTCGACGGGGACGCCGGCGCCGAGGAAGGACAGCGCGGCCACGCCGATGATCGTGGTGCCGACGTTGAAGGTCGCGTAGACCAGTACGGCGGTCATCGAGTTGGGCAGGATGTGCGTGCGCACGATCCGCCAGCCGCTGGCGCCGAGCGCCTTGGCCGCGTGGACGTAGTCCATCTCGCGCACCGACAGGATCGAGCTGCGCAGGAGCCTGGACACGGTCGCCCAGGAGAAGATCGCCAGCGAGATGATCACCGGGGTGATACCGCGGCCGGTGACCAGGATGATGACGACGGCGCCGATCATCAGCGGGAACGCGAGGAAGACGTCCGCGACGCGCATGACCAGGGTGTCGGCGAAGCCGGCGAAGTAACCGGCGATGGCGCCGAGGGCGACACCGATCAGCACCGCGAAGAAGATCGAGGCGAGGCCGACGAACATGGCGACGCGGGTGCCGGCGATGAGGCGCGAGAACATGTCGCGGCCCAGGGCGTCGGTGCCCATCCAGTGCGTGCCGTTGGGCGAGGCGAGGGTGTTCTCCAGGTCCTGCGCCGCCGGGTCGAACGGCGTGAGCATGTTGCCGAAGATGGCGGTCAGGAACAGGACGCAGATGATGACGAGACCGACGACGGCCAGTTTGTTCTGGACGTAGCGGTGACGGATCTCGCCCCACTGGCTCAGTTGCTTGGGTGCGGGTTCGGCCGTGGCCGAAGCGGACGACACGGGGTTCTCGTCCCCGATCGCCGGGCTCGTTGCGAGCTCAGACATGAGGAAATCCTCCTTGGGGGCGGTCAGCTGAGGCGGATACGCGGGTCGAGGGCCGCGTACAGCAGGTCCACGATGAGGCTGAGGACGACGAAGATCGCGACGCTGTAGGTCACGACACCGATGACGATCGGGTTGTTCTGCTGCTGAATCGCCTGAACCAGTGCCAGACCGACACCGTCCCAGTTGAAGATCGCCTCAGTGATGAGCGCACCACCGAGGAGCGTGCCGAACGAAATACCCAGGTAGGTGACCACGGGAATGGACGAGTTGCGCAGCACGTGCTTGAACAGCACGCGGCGGCGCGGAAGTCCCTTGGCCACGGCCGTCTTCACGTAGTCCGCGCGCAGCACCTCGAGCATCGTGCCGCGGGTGAGGCGGGCGACGAAGGCGACGTCGGTGATGGCGAGGGTGATCGCGGGCAGGATCATGCCTTCGATCTTGTCGCCGCCCAGCTGCGGGAACCACTGGAGGTCCACCGCGAAGAACTTCATGAGCAGCATGCCGATCACGAAGGTGGGGAATCCGACGGCCATGGTCGTAAAAAATGTCGTGGCCATGTCGAGAATGCTGTATCTGTAGAGCGCGGCGATGATGCCGACGCCCATGCCGAACACCGTGACGAGGCAGATGGCCAGCAGGGCCAGCTTCGCCGTGTTCTGAAGCTTGGGGGCGAGGATCTCGGATACCTCGCGGCGCTGCACGAAGTCCTCGCCGAGGTCTCCGGTCGCAACCTTCGCGACGTAGTTCACGTACTGCTCGGGCAGCGACTTGTCGAGCCCGTAGCGCGCCTTGAGTTCCGCGACCACTGCGGGGTCACGTGCCTTGTCGCTGCCCGCGATCGAACCCACGGGATCGCCGGGGAGTACGAACAGACACGCGAACAGAACCATGGTCGCGCCTATGAGGACTATGACCATCTGCCCGAGGCGACGGGCGACGTACCTTCCCATGTTTTGCCTCTCTACCTGGCCGCTTCTGGGAGCAGCGGCCTCCGGCCCAAGGAACGGACCGGCTCTCGGCCTGCGGGGATTGCCCGCGGATGTGAGGGGTGCCGAAGTGAAAACGGCCTGCCGAGCGGGGCCGCGGCCCACCGGGTCACCGGGGGGCCGCGGCACTATCGCTCCTGACGGATATACCGTCCGGGCCGATTACTTCTTGAGCGAGATCTTCTCGAGGATCGGGTCCTCGCTGAAGTTGATGTCGTCCAGACCGTTGAACTTGTCCGTCGCCATCAGGCGGAACTGGGACCGGTTGAAGGTCGGGATGAGCGCCATGTCGTCCATGGCCATCTTCTCGGCCTGCTTGTAGAGAGCGATGCGCGCGGCCTCGTCCTTGGTGGCGCGGGCCGTGTCGATCAGCTTGTCGAACTCCGGGTTGTTGTAACGGACGCGGTTGTCACCGGTCACGTTGCCCTCGGCGTCCTTCGCCATCGAGGACGAGTGCAGGAGCGGGAAGAGGAAGTTCTCCGGGGTCGGGTAGTCCGCGCCCCACGCGAAGCGGTAGACGCCGGTGGCCTGGCCGCTCTGCTGCTCCTTGAGCATGCCCGGGAAGTCCTTGCCGTCCAGCTTGACCTTGACGCCGAGGACGTCCTCGATCTGCTTCGCGAAGGCCTGGACCCACTCTTCGTGGCCCGCACCGGTGTTGAAGCTGAACTTGATCTCGCTACCGGGCTTCAGGCCCGCCTTCTCGGCGTGCTCCTTGGCCTTGGCGGGGTCCGGCTTGACGCAGGAGACGCAGAGGTCCTTCTGGTACGCCTTCGGGAACGACGGCGGCACGATGGTGGTCGACGGGGTCTGGAAGCCCTGGAAGACACCCTTGGCGACGGCCTGACGGTCGATCGCGTAGGAGATCGCCAGACGGGCGTCCTTGGAGGCGGTCGGACCGTTGTCACCGATCGGCAGAATGAAGTTCATGCCGCTCGTGTCCTTGGCGAACCACTTGTTCTGCGCCTTGAACTTGGCCTCGGCGACCTTGAGCATCGGCGTCGGGATGTGCGCGTAGTCGAAGGTGCCGGCCTGGAAGCCGTCGTACTCGAGCTGGTGCGCGGTCTTGTCGTTGAGCAGCGTGATCTGGACCTTGTCCAGCGAGGCCTTGGTCAGGCCGTAGCTGTCGTTGCGGACCAGGTTGATCGCCTTGTTGTGCTCCCAGACGCCGTCCATCTTGAACGGACCGTTGCCGATGGGGGCCTCGCCGAACGCCTTGTCCTCTTCGCCGACCTTGGCCGACTTCGGGACCGGGCTGTAAACGCCGTGCGCCGTCTTCAGGACGAACTCGCAGTCACCCTTGGACAGGTCCACCTTGAGGGTGGTCGGGTCCGGGGTGGTGACACCGCTGAAGGTCTTGGCGGAGCCGTCCTGCAGCTGCTCGTAACCCTTGATGCCGGCGAAGTGGTACGCCACGTCGGACGCGGCGGCCTTGTGCGCGGCACGGGCCCAACCACGGGCGAACGCCTCGGCGTCCACGACCTCGCCGTTGGAGAACTTGGTGTCGGGCTTGATCTTGAAGGTCCAGGACGTGCAAGCCTCGTCCGAGCTCGCCGACTCGGCGAGCGCCGGCTCGGCCAGGCCGTCCGGCGTGTTCGCGTACAGGCCGGTGAACAGGGCGTCGGAGACCAGGATGCCCGTGGACTCGTGGGCGCGCCCCGGGTCGATGGTGTCCGGCTCGGTGTTGCCCATCCGGAACGTGCCGCCACCGGCAGCACTTCCCTTGTCCTTCGTGTCTCCACCGCCGCCACAGGCGGTAGCGGCCAGGGCGACGACAACCGCGCCCACGACCCACTTGGCGCTCTTGGCACCGCGCATGGGTTTCCTCCTCATGAGTCCACTGATCGACTTGAGGGGCAAAAAAACCTCGCCGACACCCCTGACGGCGAGCGAATCGATGCCCATAGTGTGCTCGTGAGTCGGCGCGCTCCCCACAGCGCGTGACCCATTGACCCGAGCTCAATGGAGCCATCCTCAGGGACGGTCAGGCCGTAAACCACACTTGAGTGGTCTCGGTTTCACAACATCGATCCGCGCCAGAAACCCGAAATCCGGACAAACGGATAGGAGACAGACACGTGCGAAACGGACGGTTAGCTCATCTTCCGGAGTGTCACGGTCGGTATGCGGACACTAGAACGCAAAAATCCGCTTGACAAAAGCGAACAGCCCCTCCTGTCACGGACTCCGTGACGAGAGGGGCTGCTGCGTTTGTAACGGCAATGCGGCCGGCTTCGGCCGACTGCGACCATCAAGGCCGCCGCCCGAGCAAATCCGGGACGGGCGGCCCCAAGGCCGGTCCTACTTGGCGGACTTGGCGCGCGACGCGGTGCGCGAGCGCTCCTTCTGGTCCAGGACGACCTTGCGGATGCGGACGGCCTCCGGGGTCACCTCGACGCACTCGTCGTCGCGGCAGAACTCCAGGGACTGCTCCAGGGAGAGCTTGCGGGGCGGCACCACGTTCTCGGTGTTGTCCGCGGAAGCCGCACGCATGTTGGTGAGCTTCTTCTCCTTGGTGATGTTCACGTCCATGTCGTCGGAGCGCGAGTTCTCACCGACGATCATGCCCTCGTACACCTCGGTGCCGGGGTCGACGAACAGGACGCCGCGCTCCTGCAGGTTGATCATCGCGAACGGCGTGACCGCACCCGCGCGGTCCGCGACCAGCGAACCGTTGTTACGGGTGACCAGCGGGCCGAACCACGGCTCGTGGCCCTCGTGGATGGAGTGGGCGATACCGGTACCGCGGGTGTTCGTCAGGAACTCCGTACGGAAGCCGATGAGACCGCGGGACGGGACGACGAACTCCATGCGGACCCAGCCGGAGCCGTGGTTCGACATGTTGTCCATGCGGCCCTTGCGGATGCCCATGAGCTGCGTGACCGCGCCCATGTGCTCCTCGGGGACGTCGATCGTCATGCGCTCGACCGGCTCGTGGATCTTGCCGTCGATCTCCTGCGTGACCACCTGCGGCTTGCCGATGGTCAGCTCGAAGCCCTCGCGGCGCATCTGCTCGACCAGGATGGCGAGCGCGAGCTCACCACGGCCCTGGACCTCCCAGGCGTCGGGACGCTCGGTGTCGAGGACGCGCAGCGAGACGTTACCGACCAGCTCGCGGTCCAGACGGTCCTTGACCTGGCGCGCGGTGACCTTGCGGTCCTTGACCGCGGACTTGGCGTCCGCGCCCTTGCCCGTGCCGCCGCGGCCGACCAGCGGCGAGGTGTTCGTACCGATGGTCATCGAGATCGCCGGCTCGTCCACCGAGATCAGCGGCAGCGCGATCGGGTTCTCCGGGTCGGCCAGGGTCTCGCCGATCATGATGTCGGGGATACCGGCGACCGCGCAGATGTCACCCGGGCCCGCCACCTCGGCCGGCTTGCGGGTGAGCGCCTCGGTCATCATCAGCTCGGTGATGCGGACGTTCGACATGGTGCCGTCACGCTTGATCCACGCGACGGTCTGGCCCTTGCGCAGCTCGCCCTGCTCGACGCGGAGCAGCGCGATGCGGCCGAGGAAGTTGTCCGCGTCCAGGTTGGTGACGTGGGCCTGGAGCGGGGCCTCCTCGTCGTACACCGGGGCGGGGACGTGCGCCAGGATGGTGGAGAAGAAGGGCTCCAGGCTGTCGCTGTCCGCGGGGACGGTGCCGTCCTCCGGCTTGGTCAGCGAGGCGATGCCGTCACGGCCACAGGCGTAGACGATCGGGAACTCGATCTGCTCCTCGGTGGCGTCCAGGTCCAGGAAGAGGTCGTACGTCTCGTTGACGACGTCGTCGATCCGGGAGTCCGGGCGGTCGGTCTTGTTGATGCAGAGGATGACCGGCATCTTCGCCTGCAGGGCCTTGCGCAGGACGAAGCGGGTCTGGGGCAGCGGACCCTCGGAGGCGTCCACCAGCAGGACGACGGCGTCCACCATCGACAGACCGCGCTCGACCTCACCACCGAAGTCGGCGTGGCCGGGGGTGTCGATGATGTTGATCGTGATCGGGGCCCCGCCGTCCTTGGGGTGATACTTCACCGCCGTGTTCTTGGCGAGGATCGTGATGCCCTTCTCACGCTCCAGGTCGTTCGAGTCCATCATGCGGTCGTCGAGGTGCTGGTGGGCGGCGAAGGCACCGGCCTGCTTGAGCATGGCATCGACGATGGTCGTCTTGCCATGGTCGACGTGGGCGACGATGGCGACGTTACGGATGTCGTGGCGCGTGGGCACTTCGGCGCTTCTCCCGGGATCGTGGATGGCGTCGCGTACGGTCCGGCACGCGCGCCTCGACCGGGCGAAAACCTGCCACGGCCTTACCCCATGGTACGTCGCGCAGCGGGAACCGCATGCCGCGGGGTCTGTCAAGAGGCCGGACGTATGAGTGCGACCGAGTGTGGAGAGGGGTGCCTCGGCCGCCGTTCCTGCTGGAAAACACGCGGGTCAACGGGTACGGCACGACCTTGCCCGCCGCGGATCCGGCGGGCAAGGGACTTGAGTCACATCTGAGCTTGCCGCCGGTCGATCAACCTGACAGGCACCCCTTTGTCACCACTTCTTCGCCCCGGCTTCTTCTCCCCCGCTTCTCCTCCTGCCCCTGCTACTTCCCCTTGTTCCTGGCGGTCGGCGGCTTCTTCCAGCCGATGTCCTGGTAGCGGGGCGTGCCGAGGCCGAAGGCGCCGGCATTGGCCAGGGCCGGCTTGGCGGCCACCAGCTCCGGGCGCTGGTAGAGCGGGATGGAGCCGGCGGCGGCCCAGATCCGGGCGTCCGCCTTGCGCATCAGCTCACGGGCCTGCTCCTCGTCCAGCTCGCCGAGCGCCTGGTCGAAGAGCTGGTCGATGTGGTCGGTGCCGACCCGGGTGTAGTTCTGTTCGACGAGGAGCGAGCCGTCCGCGGCCGGCTCGGGCTTGGCGAAGATGGGCCGGGCGTCGGTGGCCGGGTAGGCGGTCGCGGGCCAGGAGTAGAGGGCCAGGTCGTACTGGCCCGAGGCGATGTGGTCCTTGAAGAAGCTGTCGTCGGCCACCTTGGTCGTCTCGGTGTTCACGCCGACCTTGCGCAGCATCTGGGCGATCCGCTCGCCGACCGTGCGCAGGGACTCCGAGCCGGGGCCGGCCGGGAGGACGAAGCGCAGGGTGAGCGGCTTGCCGTCCTTGGCGAGCATGGCGCCGGAGGTACGGGCGGCCTGCTTGGCCGGGGCCGGAGCCGGAGAGGCCGTGTCGGCCGCGGCGCCGTCCCGGGCCGGGCTGCGCTTGGCGTCGTCGAGGGCCCCGACGCGGGCGGCCTGGGCGAGGAGGGAGGCCTCCTGCTGGGCCCCGAAGGGAGCGGGGGCCAGGACCGGGGAGGGCCGGTCCTGCGGGGAGGGGCGGGCCTGCGTACGGCCCGGGGCGAAGGCGTCCGCGTCGACGATCTCGCCGTCGGGGGCGGGGAGGCCGCCGTGCGTACCCCCGTGGTCACCGGGCGCGGCGGGCCTGCCCGCCGGACGGGCTTGCTGACGGTGCGCGGTCGCCGACCGCAGATCGCCGTTTGCCTCGTCGTCCTGCCCCACGATGTAGAGGCCGTCGTTTCCGGTGCCCGGGCCCGACGGGGTCTTCGCGTCGTCCTGCTCCGCGTTCTCCGCGCCGGCCTTGGCGCCCGCCGGCTCGGTGATCTTGCCGCCCCGGCGCCAGCCCGCGTCCGCGAGGAGGGCCTGGGCCGCCTGGGTGTCCTGGCCGCCGAGGGCGCCGCTGTTGTCGGCGTACGCCCGCTGCCCGGCCAGCGCCACATGGCTGCCGACGGGCTTCGCGGGCAGGCCGAGCGGCTTCAGCACGATCTCGGCGAGCGCCTTGCGGTCCAGCGCCCGGGCCACCGCCCGGCGCACCCGCTCGTCCGCCAGCGGGCCGGAGGCCCCGTTCATCGCGAGCTGCGTGTAGGCCGGCTCCAGGGACTTGCGGACGACGAAGGTCCGCAGGGCCGCCTGCTCGTCGGCGTACCGCTGCACGGAGGCGAGGTGCTTCTCGCGGCTCTCCCGTTCCGCCGCGGCCTTCTCCTCGTCCGCCCCGAAGGCGATCGCCCACGACAGCGTGGCCTGCGCCGCGGTCATCGAGGCCCCGGGGCCGTGGGCGGGGGCCCCGCCCGAGCCCGCGCCGCCCTTCTTGGAGGCCTCCCGGCGGGCCAGTGCGATCCGGTCGGCCCCGGCACGGTCGATCTCCGCCAGATCGATCTTTCCCGCGGCCAGCGCCGACGGACGCTCGGCCCGCGGGACCGCCGTCAGGACCAGCGTGTCCAGCTTGGCCGGACTGCCCCACCAGCGCGGGTTGCGGGTCAGGGCCGCGGTGCCGTTCTTCTTGTCGATCGCCCCGAGGGAGAAGGGGCCCGCGGTGACCTTCAACGTGCCGCGGGCGCCCTCGTTGAAGGCGTCCGGGGTGCCCGTGACCTGCTTGGGGTAGAGCGGGGAGAAGAGGGAGCGCCAGTCGGCGTACGGCTTGGCGAAGGTGACCTTGACCTCCAGGTCGGTCTTGCCCTTCTCGATCTTCTCGATCCGGTCGTAGCCGGCGTTGCGCGCCGTCCAGTACGCCGAGTCCTTGCCGTTCAGGGCCCGCCACTGCGCCACGAAGTCGGCGGCGCCGATCTCGCGTCCGTCGCTCCACACCGCCTGCTGGTTCAGCTTGTAAAGGACGACCTGCTTGGGCTCCCGCTCGACGACGTCGGCCTTCTCCAGGTAGTCGGGATTGGCCACCGGCCGCCCCTTGTCGTCCAGTACGAACAGCTGCGGCAGCACGGCCCCGGCGATCCGGGTCGTGGTGGCGTCGGCGTCGGCCTGGAAGGTGTTCAGGGTGTCCGGGAGGGTGTCCACCGCCCAGCGCAGCACACCGCCGTCCGCGACCTTGTCGCGGGCGGTCGCGGCGATGTCCTGCCCTGCTGCGGCCGGGCCGCCCTCGTCGTCACCCGCGCCGCAGCCCGCGAGCAGCGGCAGTGCGAGGACTCCCGAGGTCAGGAGCGCCAAGGACCTGCGCCTTCTCTGGGACATGGGTGGTACCTCCGGGGCGGGGGGAAGCATGATCACTTTCGGCGGTATTTGGAGCTGATCACACCGGTTGCCGGAACCCACTGAAATCGACGGTCCGCCGCACCCTTCGCAGCCGCCTCTCGCCACGCCGCGAACCCCACCCGTGCGGACCAATCCCCCTTGCGCGGCGGAGAGGCGTTCCCTCGGGAGAGGGATGAGAATGGGGGGCAGGGAGGGGCGCACAGTTCACGCCTGCGCGCCCGCAATCGCTGCACGTCCCTTCACAAGGGGGGACGTGAAGGGCGACACTCGCAGGCGCACATGAGCGTTGCCACCGCAGCATGGCGGAAGTGAGGGCAAATCATCATGTCCCTGCAAGACGATCTGAATGCCGTACGGCGCAACCTGGACGAGCTGACGCGCAAGGTCGAGCGGCTGGAGCAGCAGGCCGCGCGCCAGAAGTCGACGGGCGGCCCTCCGCCCGCGCCGGACCCGTCGCGGATGGTGACCATCCCGGACACGCCGTACGACAACGCGCTGTGGACGGACACGGACGACGAGGGCCTGGGCGCGCGCGACCGCCACGCGCCCTGATCCCGCCGGCCGTACCCTTCGCCTCCCATCTGACCCGGCCGCCCGCGGCCGGGTCTCCTGGGCCACCCCTCCTCACTCCTCCCGGAGTCCCCTTTGGCCACAGGCACGGACTTGCCACCCTCCAACCGGCCCCGGCAGCGGCCCGGCGGCGTCCACGACGCCTCGCGGGCCGCGATCGCGGCCCGGCACCTGCGCACCGACCGGTGGTGGCTGGCCCCCGCCGGCACCGCGGCCGGGCTGCTCGCATTCATCGTCTACTCGACGTGGCGGGCCTTCGCGAACGCCGACTACTACGCGGCCCCGTACGTTTCCCCCTTCTACTCCCCGTGTCTCGCGGAGAACTGCCAGGAGATGCGCGCCGGCCCCAACTGGGACCTCTTCGGCAGCTGGTGGGGCCTGTCCCCCGCCCTCCTGATCCTGGTCTTCCCGCTCGGCTTCCGCCTGACCTGCTACTACTACCGCAAGGCGTACTACCGCGGCTTCTGGGCCTCGCCGCCCGCCTGCGCCGTCGCCGAGCCGCACGCGAAGTACACCGGCGAGACCCGCTTCCCGCTGATCTTCCAGAACCTGCACCGGTACTTCTTCTACGCGGCCGTCCCGGTCGCCGGCATCCTCACGTACGACACCGTGCTGACCTTCCGCGACGAGCACTACGAGTGGGGCCACATGGGCCTCGGGACGCTGCTGTTCCTGGTCAACATCGCGCTGATCTGGGCCTACACCCTGTCCTGCCACTCCTGCCGCCACATCATGGGCGGCCGGCTCAAGCACTTCTCCAAGCACCCGGTGCGCTACCGCCTCTGGGGCTGGGTCAGCCGGCTCAACGACCGCCACATGCTGCTGGCGTGGACCTCCCTGATCAGCGTGGCCCTGTGTGACTTCTACGTGTACCTGCTGGCCAGCGGCGCCTTCACCGACCCGAGGATCTTCTGAGATGGCTCAAGTGGAACGGCAGCAGTGGGACGTGGTCGTGGTCGGCGCGGGCGGCGCCGGGCTGCGGGCCGCGATCGAGGCCCGCGAGCGCGGCGCCCGTACGGCCGTGATCTGCAAGTCCCTCTTCGGCAAGGCCCACACGGTGATGGCGGAGGGCGGGATCGCCGCCTCCATGGGCAACGTCAACGAGGGCGACAACTGGCAGGTGCACTTCCGCGACACCATGCGCGGAGGGAAGTTCCTCAACCAGTGGCGGATGGCGGAACTCCACGCGAAGGAGGCCCCGGACCGGGTCTGGGAGCTGGAGACCTGGGGCGCGCTCTTCGACCGGACGCCCGACGGGAGGATCTCCCAGCGCAACTTCGGCGGCCACGAGTACCCGCGCCTCGCGCACGTCGGTGACCGCACCGGCCTGGAGCTGATCCGCACCCTCCAGCAGAAGATCGTCGCCCTCCAGCAGGAGGACTTCAAGGAGTACGGGGACTACGAGGCCCGGCTCAAGGTCTTCCAGGAGTGCACGGTCACCAGGGTTTTGAAGGATCGCAGTCCGAAGGACGGGGAGAGGGTCTCGGGGGCCTTCTGCTACGAGCGCGAGTCCGGCCGCTTCTTCGTGCTGGAGGCCCCGGCGGTCGTCCTCGCCACGGGCGGCATCGGCAAGTCCTTCAAGACCACGTCGAACTCGTGGGAGTACACGGGCGACGGCCACGCGCTGGCCCTGCTCGCGGGCGCGCCCCTGCTGAACATGGAGTTCGTGCAGTTCCATCCGACGGGCATGGTCTGGCCCCCGTCGGTCAAGGGCATCCTCGTCACCGAGTCCGTGCGCGGCGACGGCGGGGTGCTGCGCAACTCCGAGGGCAAGCGGTTCATGTTCGACTACATCCCCGACGTCTTCAAGGAGAAGTACGCCGAGTCGGAGGAGGAGGGCGACCGCTGGTACGAGGACCCCGACCGCAACCGGCGCCCGCCCGAACTGCTGCCGCGCGACGAGGTGGCGCGGGCCATCAACTCCGAGGTGAAGGCCGGCCGGGGCTCCCCGCACGGCGGGGTCTTCCTCGACGTGTCCACCCGGATGCCGGCCGAGAAGATCAAGCGCCGGCTGCCGTCGATGTACCACCAGTTCAAGGAGCTGGCGGACGTGGACATCACGGCGGAGCCGATGGAGGTGGGTCCGACCTGCCACTACGTGATGGGCGGGATCGCGGTCGACTCCGATACCGCGGCCACCGTCGGCGTGCCGGGGCTGTTCGCGGCGGGCGAGGTCGCGGGCGGGATGCACGGCTCGAACCGGCTCGGCGGGAACTCCCTCTCCGACCTGCTGGTCTTCGGCCGCCGGGCCGGACTGTACGCGGCGCAGTACGCCTCGGGGACCGGCGCGCGCCCGGAAGTGGCCCAGTCGGAGATCGACGCGGCCGCCGCGGAGGCGCTGGCCCCCTTCCACGCCGCCGAGGGCGCGGAGAACCCGTACACCCTGCACCAGGAACTCCAGACGACCATGAACGACCTCGTCGGCATCATCCGGCGGGCGGGCGAGATGTCCGAGGCGCTGGAGAGGCTCGCGACCCTGCGCCTGCGGGCCTCCCGGGCCGGTGTCGAGGGGCACCGGCAGTTCAACCCGGGCTGGCACCTGGCGCTGGACCTGCGGAACATGCTGCTGGTCAGCGAGTGCGTGGCCCGCGCGGCCCTGGAGCGCACCGAGAGCCGGGGCGGGCACACCCGCGAGGACTGCCCGGCGATGGAGCGCGACTGGCGCCCGGTGAACCTGCTGTGCCGCCTGGTGGATCCGCCCCCGGGGGACAGGGGCGACGGAGCCCGGATCGCCCTGGACCGCACCCGCACGGACCCCATCCGCCCCGACCTGCTCGCGCTGTTCGAGAAGGAAGAGCTGGTCAAGTACCTCGCCGAAGAGGAGCTGTACGAATGAGTACGTACGACGCGAGCTTCCGGATCTGGCGGGGCGACGCGGAGGGCGGGGAACTGCGGGACTTCACCGTCGAGGTGCACGACGGGGAGGTGGTCCTGGACATCGTCCACCGGCTCCAGGCCACCCAGGCCTCCGACCTCGCGGTGCGCTGGAACTGCAAGGCGGGCAAGTGCGGCTCGTGCAGCGCGGAGGTCAACGGCCGGCCGCGGCTGATGTGCATGACGCGCATGTCCACCTTCGAGCGGTCCGAGACGATCACGGTCACCCCGCTGCGCGCCTTCCCCGTCGTCCGCGACCTGGTGACGGACGTGTCCTTCAACTATCAGAAGGCGCGGGAGGTCCCGTCCTTCGTGCCTCCGGAGGGCGTGGCGCCGGGCGCGTACCGGATGCAGCAGATCGACGTGGAGCGCTCGCAGGAGTTCCGCAAGTGCATCGAGTGCTTCCTGTGCCAGGACACGTGTCATGTGGTGCGTGATCACGAGGAGAACAAGAGCGCCTTCGCCGGTCCGCGCTTCCTGATGCGGGTGGCGGAGCTGGACATGCACCCCCTGGACGCGGCGGGGGAGGCGGGCCTGGACCGCAAGCGCACCGCGCAGGAGGAGCACGGGCTCGGTTACTGCAACATCACCAAGTGCTGTACGGAGGTCTGCCCCGAGGGCATCAAGATCACCGACAACGCGCTGATCCCGCTGAAGGAGCGGGCGGTGGACCGCAAGTACGACCCGCTGGTCTGGCTGGGCAGCCGGATCCGGCGCCGTTCCGGCCCGGAGTAGTCCGTGCGGGCGGGGACCTCGGCGGCGGCTCCGGGTGCGCCGGGCGGAAACCGCCCATAATCTCCCAAATGTGAATCCGCCGAGAAGCAGGCCGCGCAGCAGGATATTCGTACGGGCCGGGCTCGCCCTGGCCGCCGGGCTGCTGGCGCTCGGTGGCTGGGGCGCGGCCGGGGCTCCGTCCGCTCGAGCCGACGATCCCGTGACCCTGTCCGAGCAGGGCCAGATCACCGACCGGGTCGGGGCGCTGGGCGACCGGCAGGCCGCCGTCACCGCCGCGCTCGACAAGCTGTACGCCGGCCGGAGGATCCAGCTCTTCGTGGCCTACGTCCGTGACTTCTCCGGGCGCTCCTCCCAGAGCTGGGCCGACGCCACCGCGGAGAAGAACGGCCTGGGCCAGAACGACCTGCTGCTGGCCGTCGCGACCGGCACCCGGCAGTACGCCTATTCGGCCGCCGTCGACTCCGGTTTCACCGAGCAGCAGCTGGCCGAGGTCGCGCGGACCGCCATCGAGCCGGCCCTGAAGCAGAACGACTGGGCGGGCGCCGCGATCGGCGCGGCCAACGGATACGACGCCGTGCTCGGCGGGCGGCCCGTCCCCGCGCCGGCCATCACCCCGGGCCAGGCCGATCCCGGCGGCCGGGCGAGCGGCGAGAGCGGGGCCGGGGACTTCGTGCTCCCGGTGGTCGCGGTCGGCGCGGCCGGGGCGCTCGCCGCCTACGCGTACAGCCGCCGCAAGCGCTGGGTCTCCGGCGGCGGACGTGCGGCGAAGACCGGGCCGGGCTGGCCCGAAGGGGCGCCCGACCGGCTCCCGCTCGCCGAACTGGACGGCAAGGCCGCGGCCCTGCTCGTGCAGACCGACGACGCCGTCCGCACCAGCACCGAGGAACTGGGCTTCGCCTTCGCCCAGTTCGGCGAGGGGGCGATCCGCCCCTTCACCGAGGCGGTGGAGTACGCCAAGGGTGAGCTGACGCACGCCTTCCGGCTGCGCCAGCAGCTCGACGACGCCTACCCGGAGGACGACGCGACCCGGCGCCGGATGCTGGACGAGATCGTCGCCCGCTGCACCGAGGCGAACCGGCGGCTCGACGCCGAGTCGGCGGACTTCGACCGGCTGCGGGACCTGGAGAAGAACGCCCCCCAGGCACTGGCGACCGTGGAGCAGCACTTCCGGGCCCTGACCGGGCGCACCACCACCGCCGAGGCGACCCTGACCGCGCTGGTGCGGCGGTACGCGGACTCCGCGTCCGCTCCCGTCGCCTCCCACCCCGAACAGGCCGAGGACCGGCTGCTGTTCGCGACGACCAACCTGGGCCAGGCCCGCGCGGCCCTCGACGCCGGCGAGAACGGCACGGCGGCCGTGCACGTACGGGCCGCCGAGGGCGCGGTGGACCAGGCGGCGACCCTCGTGGACGCGGTCGAGCGGCGGGCGCAGGAGCTGGCGCAGGCGGCCGGGAAGCTGCCGGGCGCGCTGACCGAGACGGAGACCGACCTCGCGGACGCCCGCGGACTGCTGACCGGCACCGCGGAGGGCACCTCGACGGCGGACCTGCGCGGGCGCATCAGCCGGGCGCAGGCCGTACTGGCCGACGTACGGCAGGCGAAGGCCGCCGGCCGGTACGACCCGATCGACGCCCTGCGCCGCGTCGAGGAGGCCGACGCCGCCCTCGACGCGGCCCTCTCCGGGGCGCGGGAGCGCGAATCGGGCCGGCAGCGGGCGGTGGCCCTGCTCGACCAGGCGATGCTCTCGGCGCACAGCGCGATCGGCGCGGCGACGGACTACGTCACCACCACGCGCGGCGCGGTGGGCAGCCAGGCCCGTACCCGGCTGGCGGAGGCGGGCCGGCACCTGGAGCGGGCGGTGTCCCTGGCGACGGCCGACCCGGCGGGCGCGCTGGTGGAGGCCCAGCAGGCGGACGCGCTGGCGCGGCAGGCGCAGCAGCTGGCGGAGCAGGACGTACGGGCGTTCCAGGACCCGTACGCGGGCCGGCGGGCCGGCGGCGGCCAGGGCGGCGCCGTGCTCGGCGGGATCATCCTCGGCGAGATCCTGCGGGGCGGCGGAGGCTTCGGGGGCGGCGGTTCGGGGGGCAGCGGCCCCGGCTCCTTCGGCGGCGGCGGGACCCGCGGCCGGATGGGCGGCGGCGGCCGCTTCTGAACGGCACGGACCATCCCTCACCAGGAGAGAGCGCCATGAGCAAGCAGACCATCCTCGGCCGCGTCACCCAGCTCGCCAAGGCCAACATCAACGCGCTGCTGGACCAGGCGGAGGACCCGCAGAAGATGCTGGACCAGCTGATCCGCGACTACACGAACAACATCTCCGAGGCGGAGCAGGCCGTCGCGACGACGATCGGGAACCTCCGGCTGCTGGAGGCGGACCACAAGGAGGACGTGGGGACGGCCGGCGAGTGGGGCGACAAGGCGCTCGCCGCGAGCAAGAAGGCGGACGAGCTGCGGTCGGCGGGTTCCGCGGCGGACGCGGACAAGTTCGACAACCTGGCGAAGGTGGCTCTGGGCCGGCAGATCCAGTCGGAGAAGGAGGCGAAGACGGCGGAGCCGGTGATCGCCGCCCAGCGGGAGGTCGTGGGCAGGCTCACGTCGGGCCTGGAGTCGATGCGGAACAAGCTGACGGAACTCCAGGCGAAGCGCGACGAACTGGTGGCCCGCGCGAGGACCGCACAGGCGCAGAACACGATGCTGGACGCGGTGAAGAAGATCGACGTGATGGACCCGACGAGCGAGCTGTCGCGCTTCGAGGAGAAGGTGCGGCGGCAGGAGGCGATGGCGCTGGGCAAGCAGGAACTGGCCGCGTCCTCCCTGGACGCGCAGTTCGAGTCCCTGGAGGACCTGGGCAAGCAGAGCGAGATCGAGGCCAGGCTCGCTGCGCTCAAGCAAGGCCGCGCCGCCTGACCCCTCCGGGGAGGTGGGCGGATGTGCCGCTGCGCGCTCGCCGGGCGTGGCTCACTACACGGCGCTCCGCGCCCGCGCCTCAAACGCCGGCGGGGCTGGTTTTTCCAGCCTCGCCGGCGTTTGAGGCGCGGGGTCTGGGGCGGAGCCCCGGCAGCGGCGGTCAGCCGTACATGCCCAGGAGTTGTTCCGCCGACAGTTCGGAGACGGCCTCAGACGCCGCACCGGGGAGCGGCAGCTCGAACCAGACCGTCTTGCCGCGGTGGGTGCGGCGGGTGCCCCAGCCCGCGGACAGCAGGCCCACCAGCTGCAGTCCCCGCCCGCCCTCGTCGGTGTCACGGGCCCGCCTGCGCCTCGGCTGCACGAGGTTCGCGTCCCACACCTCGCACACCAGTGTCCGGTCGAGCAGCAGCCGCAGCCGGATCTCCCCCTCCCCGTACCGCAGGGCGTTGGTGACGAGCTCGCTGACCAGCAGCTCGGTGGTGTCGAGCAGGCCCTCCAGGCCCCACGCCGGGAGCTTCGCCCGGGCCAGTTCCCGCGCCCGCCCCACCGACCGGGCTTCGCGCGGCAGCTGCCAGTCCCCCACCGCGTCCACCGGCAGCCCCTGCACCCGTGCCATCAGCAGGGCGATGTCGTCCTCCCCGTGCCGGGTGTCGAGCGTGTTCAGTACGTGGTCGCAGACGTCCTCCAGCGGACGGACCGGGTCCGCGAGGGCCTCGCGCAGGCCGCGCAGCCCCTCCTCCAGCGGATGGTCCCGGGACTCCACGAGCCCGTCGGTGTAGAGGGCCAGCAGGGCGCCCTCGGGCAGTTCGACCTCGACCTCCTCGAACGGTTCGCCGCCCACCCCCAGCGGCAGACCGGGCGGTACCTCCAGCAGCAGTGCCGGCGTCGGCCCCCGTTCCTCCTCGGGCTCGTCGTCCGAGGGCGGCGACACCAGCACCGGCGGCATGTGGCCCGCGTTGGCGATCGTGCAGCGCCGCGTCACCGGGTCGTAGACCGCGTAGACACAGGTGGCGAGGTACACCTCCGAGCGGTCCGCGTCCCGCGAGTGCAGGGCGGCCCGCGAGGCCTGCTGGGAGCCGCCGGGGGACCCGAGCCCCCGGGCGATCTCGTCCAGCGCGGTGAGCACCTCCGCCGGTTCGAGGTCGAGCAGCGCGAGGGTGCGTACGGCGGTGCGCAGTTCCCCCATCGCGACGGCGGCCCGCAGCCCGCGCCCCATGACGTCGCCGACGACCAGCGCCGTGCGGTGCCCGGGCAGCTCGATGACGTCGAACCAGTCCCCGCCGACCTCCGTCGCCGCGTTCCCCGGCAGGTACCGGCAGGCGATGTCCAGGCCCGCCGCCTCGGGGTCGCCCGGCGGCAGCAGGCTGCGCTGCAGTATCAGCGCCCGCTCGTGCTCGCGCCGGTAGAGCCGCGCGTTGTCGATGCAGACGGCGGCCCGCGCGGCCAGTTCCACGGCCACCGCCCGGTCGCGTTCGCCGAAGGGCTCGCTGCCCTTCGTACGGGAGAACTGCGCGAGCCCGACCACCGTGTCGTGGGCGACCATCGGGACGACCAGCGTGGACTGCACGAGGTCTTCCGGTCCGCCGCCCTCGATCAGCCGCGGCCGCGCCGTGCGCAGGGCGAGCGCGCCCGGCGACGCCGCCGGGTACCGGTGGACGTCTCCTACGGAGACCAGCGCGCCCGGACCGGACAGCGGGGCGTCCGAGACGGCGGAGGCGAAGGCCACCCGGCGCAGCGCGGCGGAGGGCGTGCGCGCCGGGCCCTGGCCGGGCAGGCTGGGGACGCCCGGCCCCTGCGGGCGGGCGGGGCGGTCGTCGTCGCCGAGCAGCAGCCCCTGGTAGAGGTCGACGGCGGCCAGGTCGCAGAAGCCCGGGACGGTGACGTCGAGGAGCTCCCGGGCGGTGGTCTCCAGGTCGAGGGAGTTCCCGATGCGGTGCCCGGCCTCGTTGAGCAGGGCGAGATTGCGCCGGACCCCGGCGGCCTCGCGGGCGGCGAGGTGGCGGCGGGTGACGTCGGTGCCGATGCCGGCGACGCCGATGGGGCGGCCGGTGCCGCCGTGTACGCGGTAGAGGTTGATGGACCAGTGCCGCTTCTCCCGGCTGCCGGGGGCGGCGCCGGTGATCCGGAGGTCGGTGACCGAATCGCCGGTGTCCAGCACCCGGCGCAGGGCCTCGGCCATCCGGTCGGCCTCCTGCGCCGGCAGGTAGTCGTGCACGGTCCGGCCCCGGTGCTCCTCGGCGGCGCCCCCGAAGACGGTGGCGAACCGGCGGTTGGCCCGCTGCACGGTGAGGTCCGTACCGAAGAGCAGGAAGCCGAAGGGAGATTGGCCGAATATGGCTTGTGAGGCCGCGAGGTCGGATTCGATCCGCCGCAGCGCGCGTACGTCGACGACGACGCACAGCGCGGCCCGTTCGGCGGTTTCGGTCTGGGTGGGCATCACATAGATCTCGGCCACGCCGTGCGCGCCGTCCCCGCCCGGGACGCGGAAGGGGATCAGGCCCGTCCACTCCTTGCCGTCGAGGATCTCGGCGACCTTGCGGTGCGCTTCGGGGCGCAGCTCGGGCGGCATGAACGCGTCGACCGGATCGCGGCCGACGGCCTGGGCGGCCGTCAGTCCGAACAGTTCCTCGGCGCGCAGACTCCATTGGTCGATGAACCCATCGGGCCCGATCGAGAAGGAAGCGACCTTTATGTAGTCATATATCGAGCCAGGCGGACTGCTGTGCCACAGGGCGTCGTGCCATGTCTCGCGAGGCACACGGGTCTGATGTGCCTGCGCAGGTATCTCGCTCACGCGACCGTCCCCTCCAGCTCACCGCAACCGGACCGGCCATTACCGCAGTATTCAGCAACACGGCCCCGGACGGCACGGCGTCCACGATCACAGCACGGTCTCGATGATTTCGAGCCATGTCACGTGATCTCCCCCGGACACCCCCTCCGGCCGCCGCCGGGAGGTGCCGTCGGGAGGTCCCCCGCCACCGTTCACCTTGTTACTCACCGGGAAGAGCCAACTCGAACCACACAGTCTTGCCCGACTTCCCGTGGCGGGTCCCCCAGCGTTGCGAGGAGACGGCGACGAGGTGCAGTCCGCGGCCCCCCTCGTCGTCCGGGTTCGCGACCCGCGCCCGGGGCGGATCCGGAAGCGGATCGGAAACCTCCACGAGCAGGGCGGGGCCGCTCGCGGGGCTGTCGGCGGCTGGATTCCGCCGTTCCAGGCGGACACCGATGGGGCCGGAGGCGTACCGCAGGGAGTTGGTGACGAGCTCGCTGACCAGCAGGACGGTCACATCGCCGACGGCCTCCAGGCCCCAGGCGCGCAGGGTGCCGCGCACGGCGTGACGTGCGGTACGGACGGCACCGGGCTCGGCGGGGAAGGCCCACTCGGCGCACTCACCGTCTGTGTCGATCACGCCGATCACTTCCCGGGCCAGCAGCGACCCCAGTCCGGTTCGTCTGGGACGAAAGGGGGACGAGAGAGGGATTAATAGCGACATACCCGATATTCGAGGCGTCGTACCACTCGATCCCTCACCCACCGGCGCACTGTGGCGCAGACGGCCTACCGTGCGAGCGTCACGCGCCCCCGCCGTCGCGGGCGCCCGCGTCGAGGCGCAGCCGGCGTCCGGCTTCCGCGACCGCGGGCCGGTCCTGGTCCAGCCAGTCCACCGACTCCAGTTCCTCCGGCCGGAGCCAGCGCAACTCGTCGTGGTCCTCCAGCGGAGCGGGCATTCCGGAGAGCAACCGGGCGGTCCACACGTGCAGGACGAGACCGGGCTTCAGCGGCCACTCCCCCGGGATCCGCTCCAGCGGCTCGGTCTCCACGCCGAGCTCCTCGCGCAGTTCGCGCACCAGCGCCTCGGGGACGGACTCACCCGGTTCGGCCTTCCCGCCCGGCAGCTCCCAGCGCCCGGCGAGCTCCGGCGGTGCGCTGCGGCGGGCGGCCAGCAGGCGCCCCTCATGACAAAGGGCTCCGCCCACGACCACTCGTACCGTCATGGGCGGAGCCTAACGCTCAGTTCATCGTGGCGGTCTGGCCGATCCGCTCGACCCAGTAGAGCTGCTTGTGTCCTCGGTCGTCGAGGCTGTCCACGACCTTCTGGGCCTCGGCCCGGGTGGGATAGCGGCCCACCCGGTAGCGGTTGCCGTTGTCGTCCTGACGTATGACCAGCCACGGGAGCAGGGCACCGCTGTCGTTCATCGCGTTTCACCCTCCGCCGACGTACCTGCCCGGGAAACCGCATTGCGCATATGCCCGAGCTTACGCCCGACCTTTACGCAGCGGATACGGTTTTTCACGAAGAGGTACCTAGCAGGCGTACGCATCCGGCCATGCGTACGAGTGAGCCGTGCGCGCCGGTTCGGAGGGGGCGCACGAAGGGCGTCGAGGGGACCATGCGGCGGCCATCCCCGCAGGTCGCGTCGAGCGCACGGCGGAGGAACCGATCACCCCCGACCGGACGGGCACAACAGGAGGACCGGTCGGACCCGGCCAACGTTTACAAGGATCGAGCCGGTCCAGTCGATCACCATCCCGCCGAAACCCGCCGTATCCAGCCGCACCCCCAGCCCCGCCGGCACAACCCAGCCCCGCCGGCGTTTGAGGCGCGGGGTCCGGGGCGGAGCCCCGATCTTTCAGCCCCGCCGGCGTTTGAGGCGCGGGGTCCGGGGCGGAGCCCCAGCGGCGGCGCCGCAGACGGCACACTCCGGATCCCCGGCGGGCGTGCCGCACCGGCGGCCGGGCCGCACCGGCGGGGCCCGTCTACCTCACCGGGAGGTGGTACGCCAGGCGGTACCGGTCCGCCGGAACCACCACGTCGGCCGTTTCCACGGCGCGCCCCGAGGCGTAGTAGGTACGGCCGATCACCAGCACCACGTGCCCCGGAACCCCGCCCAGCAGCAGCAACTCCTCCGCCAGGCCCGGCCGCGCGCCGACCTCCTCCACCACGTTGTCCACGACGACGTCGATCGCGGCCATCCGGTCGACCACCCCGGACCCGCCCAGCGGCCCCTCCTCCGGCAGCATCACCGGGGTCCGGCCGGTCACGGCGAGCGGCTCCCACGAGGTCGACAGCATCATCGCCTCCCCCGCGTCACGGAAGACGTACCGCGTCCGCATCACCCGCTCGCCCGGCTCGATGCCGAGCCGCTTCGCGATCTCGGCGGGCGCCCCCGCCTGCTCGCTGCTCGACTCCCACGTGCCGCGCGCACCCGAATCCGCCTGCTCCTGCCGGAACGGCGTCGACGCGCCGCCCGTGCGGTAGCCGGAGCGGGCGACCCGCCGCGGGACCGGCTGTTCCCGTACGTACGTACCGGATCCGGACCGGCCCTCGACCAGCCCCTCCGCCATGAGGACCTTGCGCGCCTCCAGAGCCACGGTGTCGGAGACCCCGTACTCCTCGCGGATGCGGGCCTGAGAGGGGAGCCGGGCGTGCGGGGGCAGAGAACCGTCGACGATCTTCCGTCGCAGATCCCCGGCCACGCGCAGATAGGCCGGCTGCTCACCGAAAGTCACTGGCCACTCCCATCAGGTTGACAGACAGCTACACCCTGGCAACCGACGGTTGAATACCGCAAGCAAGGGCCAGAGTTTCACCCGAAGTGATGAAGCCAGGTCACTCAAACCCGTTACCCCGCGTTACCCCGGCGACGTCACACCGACTCGGACGAGGGCACCGGCCCGGGCCCGCCGTCCGGGTCCCCCGAGTCGCCCGAGTCCCCCTGGCCCTCCTCCAGCCACTGCGGAATCACCGTCGAAAGCCCGTACGCGCCGCGCAGCGCCTTCTCCGTCTCCATGGACATCGCGCCCACGGCCCGGTCCCACTGCTTGTCGAAGTCCGCCGCCGTCTTCGCCTGCGCGGCACGCTGCCACGCCGCGCGGGCCGCCTCGATCTCCTTGAGCTGCGCCTGGACGGCCTTCTCCATCCCGGGCCGGGCCTTGTCGCCCTGGAGCACCTTCGCCTCCTCGCCCAGCGCCGCGTACACCTCGCGCGCCCACGCCTGATGCGTCGCCAGCGCGTCCTCGACGTCCTCCTCGGGGGGCCGGCTCATGACGAACTCGACGGCGTTGGCGGCCCGCAGGAAGGCGGACTGTTCGGGCTTCAGCATTCCGGAGTCCTGGCGCAGGCTGCCCCGCCGGTCCTCGTCGGTCGTGCCGATCACGCACAACAGCAGCCGGTCCCCCTGCCGCCAGGACTGGCGCGAGGGCGCGTAGTAGAACATCTCCGCGTAGTCGGGCAGCGCCCAGGTGTCCATCGCGTACTCGTCCTGGGCCTTCCAGCAGGCGTCCTCGGAGGCACGGTCCGCCTCGCTCGACTCCGGGGCGTCCACGGTGTTCAGCAGTTTCGACGCGGTGACCTCACCGTGGTGCACCTGCGCGCAGTCGACCTTGTACATGAGGGGCCGCTCGTCCATCAGGTCCCCGCCCGGGACGTTGAAGCAGTCACCCGTACGCAGTTCGTCGATGTCCGTGAGCTCGCCCTCGACGTCGAGGTCGGGCAACTGGCCCCGCGCCTCGAACCGTTCGCCGACCGCCGTCACGACCCGCTCCGCGGTCAGGACCACCGCGCCGGTCATCACCACGGACACCACCAGGCCCACGATCGCGAGGGCCTTGCCCCGGTCCCGCCTCTTCGCGATCTGCACGAGGGCCGCGATGCCGAAGGCGATGCCGAGCGGCGGGAAGCACAGCAGTCCGGAGAGGAGCGAGGCGAGCGCGAAGCCGTTGAGCGGCGGCGGCTGCCCGTAGCCGGGCGGCGGCCCCCAGGCCTGCTGCGGGGACGGCGGGGGCCAGGAGTGGCCCGGTCCGGGCGGAGGACTCGGCGGGGTGCTCACGGGGTCGGACTCCATCGCAGGGGCAGCACGGGGCGCACCCGCGGAGGGCGCGAACGAATGCGCGAATAGTACGCAGCGGGGGCGACCGTGACTCCGGTCGCCCCCGCCTGTTCATCGCGGCTCAGCCGCTGCGCTCAGTCCAGCCCTCAGAACTGGAGCGCCCAGGAGTCGATCTTCCCGGTGTCGATGTTCGCGTTGTCGTTCACGCGGAGCTTCCACACGCCGTTGGCGACCTCGGCGGAAGCGTTGACCGTGAAGGTCCTGATGATGTTGTCCGCGCTGCCGCCGCTGCGGTTGTGCAGGACGTAGACGGTGCCGTCGGGGGCGATGAGGTCGACCTTCAGGTCACCGATGTACGTGTGCTTGATGTCGACCGGCACGCTCAGGGTGGCCGGGGCGTTGCCCGAGATCCCGCTGACGGTGACCGGCGACTCGACGGTGGAGTTGTCGTTGATCGCGTAGTCGTTCAGGTTCTCGAAGCGGGTGCCCGGGTTCGGCGGGGTGGTCCCGCCGCCGACGTAGAGCAGGCGGTTCGGGGAGCCGGTGCCGGGGCTGGTCACCACGTTCGGGGTGGAGGAGTTCACCAGGGCCGTGGCCACCTGGGCCGGGGTGCTGGCCGGGTTCTGCGAGAGGTAGACGGCGGCCGCGCCCGCGACGTGCGGCGAGGCCATGGAGGTACCGCTGATGGTGTTGGTGGCGGTGTCTCCCGTACCCCACGTGGAGGTGATGGAGGAGCCCGGAGCGAAGATGTCCAGGACGGTGCCGTAGTTGGAGTAGCTCGCCTTCGCGTCGGAGCTGGTGGTCGCACCGACCGTGATGGCCTCGGTGACGCGCGCCGGGGACTTGGTGGAGGCGTTGGTGGACTCGTTGCCCGCGGCCACGGCGTAAGTGATGCCGGAGGCTATGGAGTTGCGGACGGCGGCGTCGAGCGCGGAGTCCGCGCCGCCGCCGAGCGACATGTTGGCCACGGCCGGCTTGACGGCGTTCGCGGTGACCCAGTCGATGCCCGCGACGACCTGGGCCGTCGTACCGGAGCCGCTGTTGTCGAGCACGCGGACGCCGACGATCTTGGCCTTCTTGGCCACGCCGTACGCTCCGCCGCCGACGGTGCCGGCGACGTGCGTGCCGTGGCCGTGGCCGTCCTGGGCGGTGTTGTCGTTGTCGATGGCGTCGTAGCCGTAGGAGGCGCGGCCGCCGAAGTCCTGGTGCGTGATGCGGACACCGGTGTCGATGACGTACGCCGTGACGCCCTCGCCGGCCTTGTCCGGGTACGTGTAGCTCTGGTTGAGCGGGAGCGCGCGCTGGTCTACGCGGTCCAGGCCCCACGACGGCGGGTTGGGCTGGGTGGCGTTGACCTTGAAGATACGATTCTGCACGACCGACTTGACCGCCGGGTCGGCGGCGAGCTTCCTGGCCTGCGCCTCGGAGACCTCGATGGAGTAGCCGTTGAGGGCGGCGCTGTAGGTCCGGTCGATCTTCGCGCCGTAACGCTTGGCGACGGCCTTGCCGCTCGGGGCGGTCGAGCGGGCGGCGGAGTCGTTCAGGGTCACGATGTAGCTGCCGGGGACGGATCCTTCGGCTCCGGCGTTCTGGATCACGCCCTGTACGCCGATGTCGGCGGCGGAGGCGGGGAGCGCGGCGGCCGCGCCGAGCGCGAGGGCGACGACCGCGGTCGCGCTGATGCCGGCGATCTTCCGGCGGGTGTGACGCATCACGGGCATGTGACGGGTCCTCCTCATAGGTGGTGCATTGCGGGGGGTTGAGCGGTGCCGCGCAAGCGTGGCCATGACAACGCAGATGGCCCAACGGGCTGCCGCCTCCGAAAGGTTGACCCACCTTCGGCGCCACCCACAAGAGGTCGGCGCACGCGTAACATCCGTGCCACACACCGGCCATGAATGAGCAAAGGCGCTCCGCACATGACGCACGCATCCCCCGGTTACGTCTGCTCAGAGGACGGTACACGCGCGGATGTCCGGACTGCTCCGTGGGGGTGCCCGGTCTGCGGCGGACCCTGGGACCTCGATTTCACGCCGGATCCGACCGCGGTGCTGGAACCGGCCGCCGGGCCGCCTTCGCTGTGGCGGTACGGGCCCGTACTGCCACTGCCGGGGGCGTTCTCCGTATCGCTCGCGGAGGGGCACACTCCACTCGTCCCACTGGCAGAGCGGGTTCACGCCAAACTCGATTTCCTGATGCCGACGCTCTCGTTCAAGGACCGGGGCGCGGTGATGCTCGTGGAGCTGGCCCGGCGGCTGGCTCCGCAGCGGGTCGTGGCGGACAGCAGCGGCAACGCGGGGACGTCGGTGGCGGCCTATTGCGCGCGGACGGGCCTCACTTGTGAAATTTTCGTGCCCGCGGGCACCCCGGAGAGGAAAACGGACCAGATGCGGGCGCACGGGGCGGTCGTACGCATGGTCCCGGGCGGCCGCGAGGCCGCGGCGCGGGCGGCTCGTACGGAGGCGGACTCGCCCGGGGTCTTCTACGCGAGCCACGTCTTCAACCCGCACTTCCTGCACGGGACCAGGACGTACGTGTACGAGGTGTGGGAGGAACTGGGCGGGCGGCTGCCGGAGGTGCTGGTGCTTCCGGTGGGCAACGGCACCCTGCTGCTCGGGGCCGCGCTGGCCGTCGAGGAGCTGGCGCGGCGCGGGGTACGGCCGCCGGCCCTGATCGCGGTCCAGGCGGAGGAGGTGGCCCCGCTGGCGCGGGCGTTCGAGGCGGGCGCGGAGGATGCCGCGCCGGTGGAGCAGCGGCCGACGCTGGCCGAGGGGATCGCGATCGCGGCGCCGCCGCGCGCCCGGCAGATCCTGGCGGCGGTCCGCGCGTCCGGCGGCACGTTCGTGACGGTCCCGGAGGCCGGGCTGCGCGAGGCCCAGCGGGACCTGGCCCGCCGCGGGCTCTTCGTGGAACCGACGGCCGCGGCGTGTTGGGCGGCGGTGGGCCCGTGGTCCCCCACCGACCCCTTGCAGGGCCGCACGGCGGTCCTCCCCCTCTGCGGCGCGGGCGCGAAAACGGGCCTGGCACCGTAGCCCCTCCGGGCTCCGCCCGGACCCCCCGCATCAACGGGCCCGGCCGTGGCCCCTGCGGCGCCACCTCCCGGGCTCCGCCCGGACCCGCGCCTCAAACGCCGGCGGGGCTGGATTCGGCTGATGCCGTCCGCTGGCACAGGCCCGGCACCGCAGCCCCTGCGGCGCCACCCCCGGGCCCTGCCCGGACCCGCGCCTCAAACGCCGGCGGGGCTGGAATTGCCCTGCGGGCATCCAGCCCTGGCGGGCGGCACAGATTCAGCCCCGCCGGCGCTTGAGGCGCGGGGCCCGGGGCGGAGCCCCGATGCTTCGGCCTCGCCGCGCCATCCAGCCCCGCCGGCGTTTGAGGCGCGGGGTCCGGGGCGGAGCCCCGATGCTTCGGCCTCGCCGCGCCATCCAGCCTCGCCGGCGTTTGAGGCGCGGGGTCCGGGGCGGAGCCCCGGCAGTGGCGTCGCGCCCGGACACCGCGCCCCGGCCTAGACGTCGGAAATCCGCGAGCCCACGAGCCGCCCGTCTGGTCAACTGGCCACATGACCACCAACCTTGACCTCGCCGCCAAAGCCACCGCCTTCGCCGGGCTGCACACGCCCGCCCTCCCCCTCGCCCTCGCCAACGCCTGGGACGTCGCCAGCGCCCGCATCGTCGAGGCCACCGGCGCCCCCGCCGTCGCCACCACCAGCGCCGGCGTCGCCTGGTCCCTCGGCTCCCCCGACGGCGACGCCCTCGCCCGCGACCGCGCCCTCGACCTCGTCGCCCGCGTGACCGCCGCCGTCTCCGTCCCCGTCACCGCCGACATCGAGGGCGGCTTCGGCGCCGATCCGGCCGCCGTCGGCGAGACCGTCACCGGGGTCCTCGCGGCCGGCGCGGTCGGCATCAACATCGAGGACGGCCCCCGCGACCCCGCCGAGCAGGCCGAACGCCTGGCCGCGGCCCGCGCCGCGGCCGACGCCGCCGGGGTCCCGCTCTACATCAACGCCCGCGTCGACACGTACCTCAGGGGCCTCGGCGACCCCGCCACCCGCCTCGACGAGACCCTCGCCCGCGCCGCCGCCTACCTCCGTGCCGGAGCCTCCGGCATCTTCGTGCCGGGCGTCCTCGACCCGGCCACCGTCGCCGAGCTCGCCAAGGGCATCGACGCCCCCCTCAACGTCCTCCTCGGCCCCGACGCCCCGACCGTCGCCGCCTTCGGCGCCCTCGGCGTGTCCCGCGTGAGCCTCGGCTCCTGGGTCGCCGAAGCCGCGTACGCCGTCGTCCGCCGCGCCTCCGAGGAGCTGATCTCCGCCGGCACGTACGGAGCGCTCGCGCACTCGCTGCCGTACGGCGATCTGAACGACCTGCTCAAGGGCTGAGAAACCCACAAGCTTGCATGGACCAACGACCATAGGATCCGGCCATGAGCACCTCGACTCCGGTGGACGAGAAGTCCACGGCCACCCCGCGCGGCAAGATAACCGGCGCGGTCTGGACCGCTCTCGCCCTCGTCTACGTCATCTGGGGCTCGACCTACCTCGGCATCCGGATCGTCGTCGAGACCATGCCGCCCTTCCTCTCCGCCGGAGCCCGCTTCATCACCGCCGGCCTGCTGCTGGCCGCCGTCGTCGCCTGGCGGTACGGTCCGGCCGCGCTCCGGGCCACCCGTGCGCAGCTCGGCTCGGCGGCCCTGGTCGGCCTGCTGCTGATCCTCGGCGGCAACGGCCTGGTCGTCCTCGCCGAGGTCTCGGTACCGTCGGGGCTGGCCGCGCTGCTGGTCGCGGCGGTGCCGATGTGGGTGGTGGTGTTGCGGGCCGGCACCGGGGACCGGCCTCCGGCGCGCACCCTGGGCGGGGTGCTGGTCGGCCTGGCCGGGCTCGCGGTGCTGACCAGTCCGGGGCTCAGCGGTGCGGTGCGGCTGTCGGGGGTGCTGATGGTGGTGGCGGCGTCCGTCCTGTGGTCGCTGGGCTCGTTCTCCGCGTCGAAGCTGACGCTGCCGGGCAATCCCTTCACGGGCAGCGCGTACCAGATGCTCGCCGGCGGAGCGGCCGCGGTGGTCGTCGGCCTGCTGCGCGGCGAGCACCGCGGCCTGGACCCGGCGGCCTTCTCCACCGCTTCCTGGCTGGCCCTGGGATACCTGATCCTCTTCGGCTCGCTCGTCGGTTTCACGGCGTACGTGTGGCTGCTCCAGGCCGCGCCGCTGTCCCTGGTGTCCACGTACGCGTACGTCAATCCGGTCGTCGCCGTCGCACTCGGCGCGCTGATCCTCGACGAGGCGCTGACCTGGCCGATCCTGGTCGGCGGTGCGATCGTCGTGGCGGCGGTGGGCGTGATCGTCAGCACGGAGCGCAGCAAGAAGTAGGCAGCGCTCGGCTCAGCCCCGCGCGGCCCGCTCGTACAGCGCCTTCGCGTGCTCGTCGAACAGCGCGGCCGTGGAGTCCACGTCCGTGTCCCCGCCGCTCAGCACGCCGATCAGCCGCCCGGCACGCTCCGGCCCGCCCCGGTCGGCGATCCAGGGGCTGCCGCTGGTCCCGGTCCAGAAGCCCGCGCAGCTCATGTAGAGCATGTCGGGATCGTCCTCGTCGTGGCGGGTGTGCGTCGTGCAGGAGACGGGCTTGTTCTGCGGGTTGTGCTCGGACTCCGGATAGCCGACGACGGTCACGTCCCGCTCGTACCCGGAGGTCCATTCGGGCTTCGGGGCCTCGGCGCGGCCGCCGACCGCCTCCTGGACGCTGCGCCCGTCCTCGTCCGGCGCGATGGTGAGGAAGGCGAAGTCGGCGGTGTCCTCGCCCCACTTCCTCCAGCGGTCGTCCACGTGGATCGAACGGACCTGCCACACGCCCAGCGGCTGGGTGCCGTCGCCCTCGCCGGAGAAGGCGGGGGCGAAGGAGAGCTCGCCGATGGCCAGGCCGTCGTGGGCCAGCTCGCCCGGCTGCCCGTCCTCGCCGGCGGGGGCCACGCAGTGCGCGGCGGTGGCGACGACATTGCCCTTCGGGCTGTCGACGACACTCGCCGTGCACCAGTGTTCGCCGCCCGCCATGAGCACGCCGACGGTGGGGAAGGGGAGCACGGGCCGGTCGCCCGGCACCTTGAGGAACGCGACGGCGCACACCGCGGCGATCCCCGCGGCCGCGGCCGCCGATGCCCCCTTCACCACCGGGCTCATCGCACGCCGGGGTCGGGTGTCGGTGCCTTCATCACCTTGCTGATCCACTCCAGGGAGCCCTCCCTCATGCCGCGCACGTACGACTTTCCGTTGTGCTCACCATCCTGGATCACTTGCAGCGAGGTGTGCACGGGGCCCCTCCCGTAGTCGTTCATGAACTTCTCGGCCTTGTCGCGGCCGCTCTCCGCGGTGCCGATCTGGAACTTGATGTAGACGTCGGGACCGCCCGCCTTGATCAGCTTCGCGGCGAGCTTCTCGGGGTTGTTCTCGTCCATGGCCTGCGTGTTCCCGTTCCACAGCGGGGAATCGGGGACGATGTCGACCCCGCTCGCGATGGCGGCCTTGAACCGGTCGGGGTACTTCAGGACGTGCTTGAAGGCGCCGAAGCCGCCCGAGGAGGAGCCCATGAAGGCCCAGCCGTCGCGGGAGGTGAAGGTGCGAAAATTGGCCTTCGTGAAATCCGGGACGTCTTCGACCATCCAGGTGCCCATCTTGGGCTGACCGGGGATGTCCGAGCCGTCGAAGTGGTGCTTGGTGTCGCCGTTGATCACCGGCATGACGAGGATGAAGGGCAGACTCGTACCGGCCTTGGCCCCGTCGCTCACGGCCTTCTGGAGGCCGAGGGCGGGGCCCGTCCCCCAGTAGTTCGTGGGGTAGCCGCGGCCGCCGGGCAGGGAGATCAGGACCGGGAAACCGCTCTTGGCGTACTTCGGGTCGTCGTACTCCTTCGGCACCCACACCCACACGTCACCCGTGAATCCGGACTTCTTGCCCGTGAGGGTGGTCTTGCCGATCTGGGTGCCGTCGGGCAGCCGGTTGGTGCGGACGAACTCGGCCGCCGGCCCGGTGGGCATGAGCACTTCGGGCGGCACGGCGGGGGTGGCGGCGGTGGCGGTGGCGGTGGCGGAGGCCTTCTCCTGGACCTTCCCGAAGGAGACCGGGTCCCCTACGTCGGAGAAGAGCCCGTACTTGTACGCTGCCGCTCCGCCTCCGGCGAGGGTGAGCGCGAGCCCGCCGCTGATCAGAAGCAGGCGCAGGCGGTGGGGGCGACGGCCGCCCTGGGTCATGGGGCTGCCGTCGCCCTGCTGGTCATGCTGCACGGTTGTGTCCCGTTCCTTCTCCGGCGCTCACCTCGGAGCGCGGGTCGGACCGATCGGTCCCCCTTACACCCCTTACAGAGGTGTGAACGACGGGATGGGTTGCCTGGGACGGGCGGGACGTGGCGAGCGCCACGGGGCGGGAGGGCCGGTCAGGCGGCGTCGGGCTTCGGGGCCTTGAGCACCTTGCTGATCCACTCCAGGGAGCCTTCCTTCATGCCCCGGACGTAGTGCCAGCCGTTGTGCTCGCCGTTCTGGATGTCGCGGATGGTCGTCTTGACGGGGCCCTTGCCGTACGACTGCACGAACTTCGTCATCCGGTCCTTCCCGCTCTCCTTCGTGCCGATCTGGAAGTTGATGTAGACCTCGGGGCCGTTGCTGTCGATCAGCTTCTTGGCGAGCTTCTCGGGGTTGTTCGCGTCCATCTCCGCCTGGTGGCCCTTCCACAGCGGGGAATCGGGGACGATCTCGCCGCCGCTGGCGATCACGGCCTTGAACTTGTCCGGGTGCTGAAGGACCGTCTTCATCCCGACGAAGGCGCCGGAGGAGGAGCCCATGAAGGCCCAGCCGTCACGGGACTTGTACGTACGGAAGTTGGCCTTGGTGAAGGCCGGGACGTCCTCGGCGATCCACGTGCCCATCTTGGCCTGGCCGGGGATGTCGGAGCCGTCGTAGTAGTACTTGTTGTCCGGGTTGAGCACCGGCATGATCACGATGAACGGCAGGCTGGTACCGGCCTGGACGCCCTCGCTGATGGCCTTCTGGAGGCCGAGGCTGCGGTCGGCCCAGTAGTTGGCCGGGAAGCCGTTGCCGCCGGGGAGCGCGATGAGCACCGGGAAACCGCTCTTGGCGTACTTCGGGTCGTCGTACTCCTTGGGCGCCCACACCCACACGTCGCCCTCGAAGCCGGACTTCGCGCCCGCGAGGCGGGTCTTGGCGATGATCGTGCCGTCGTCGAGCTTGGTGGTCTGCTTGAAGTCGGACTTCGGGCCGGTGGGCATGAGCACGTCCGGGTCGCCGGAGGGCTTGGCGGGGGTCGCCGGCGCGCCCGGGTCGCTCTTCCCGCTAGCCGGGGGCGGGGGCGTCTTGCCGAAGCTCACGGCCTCGCCGTTGCCGGAGAACCAGTCGAGCTTCCAGGCGGCGAACCCGCCGCCGCCGAGCAGGAGCGCGAGGGCGACCACCGCGGCGATCCATATGCGGCGCCGGGACCGCTGGGGCCGCGGGGGCTGGGGATACGGGTCCTGGTGGGGCGGGTCCGGCTGGTACGGGCCCTGCTGGTGCGGGTCCGGCTGGTACCCCTGGGCCGGGAACTCCGGGTAAGGCTGGTCGTCAGGCCGCGGGCGCTGCGGGTACTGGTGCACGAACTTCGCTCCGAACGGTCATGGTTGCCCCCAGGGGAGGGGACAGAAACGATTGGGCATCCCCTAGTCCTGATGTGCGAATCCCCCGGACAGTTCCAAATCGCGGCAAAAGAATGATCGGGCTCTCATGGCCGGGCTCTCATGACCGCGACCTCAACGCTGGGCGTCCAGTACCTGCGCGCACCGCCCCAGGAGCAGGATGAGCTGCTCCCGCTCCGCCGCGGTGAACTCGGCGGCGAGCGCCCGCTCCACCCTGACGGCCCCCGCGTCCGCCAGCTCCATGGCGGCGCGGCCGTCCTCCGTGAGCCGGGTCTCCAGCACGTTGCGGTGCCATTCGTGCGGGGTCCGCTCGATCAGCCCGCGCTCCTGAAGGTTCTTCAGCACGGTGTTCATGGTCGGCGGCGTCACCCCGCACAGCCGCGCGAGCGCGGCGGCGGAGATGCCGGGCTTCTCGGCCAGCCAGAGCAGCGCGGCGTACTGCGGAACCGTTACTGCGGCCGGCTTGCACGCGATGTTCTTGGCCGCGAGCAGCGCCTGCTCGGCGCGCTTGATGTGCGCGCCGATGCGCTCCTCGGGGGGCATGGAGGTCATTCCCGCATCCTACGACCCTTGCAACCATTAGAGCCCTAACATATCTTCGTCCTCACCCATCGAGGAGAGGACGTCTGCTCATGCGCACACCCCAGAGGAAGCTCCTGCCCACCACGGTCCTGGCCCTCACCACGGCCCTGGCCACCGCGCTCACCGTGGGCGCGGCACCCGCCCGGGCGACCGACGGCCGGATATCCACCGCCTTCGTCATCCCCGGCGAGAAGGTCTACCCCGAGGGCATAGCCACCGACCCGCGGACGCGCACCGTCTACGTCGGCTCGTACGCGGACGGCACCGTCTACCGGGCCCGCGCGGGCCGGCGTACCGCCGAGGTCTTCCTGCCCGCCGGCACGGACGGCCGGCGCACGGCGAACGGACTGCGCGTCGACGCCCGGGGCCGTCTGTGGGTGACCGACTCCACCTCCGGCGTCTCCGTCTACGACACCGCCTCCGGGGCGCGCCTGGCCCACTTCGAGGTCGCCGGGACACCGTCCGGGACGGCGGCTACCGGCCTCTTCGTCAACGACCTGACCCTGACCCCGGACGGCACGGCGTATCTGACCGACAGCATCCGTGCGGTCATCTACCGCGTGACCCCGGCCCAGCTCGCCGTCGGCAGCGGAGCCCTGACCCCCGCCTACGACCTCACCCCGGCCCTGCGTCCCCGGCCCGCCGGCGGCTTCAGCCTGAACGGCATCGTCTCCGACCGCGCCGGTCGCTACCTCCTCACCGTCGACATGGCGGCGGGCGACCTCTACCGCGTCGACCTCGCCACCGGCGCCGTCCGCCGCGTCGACCTCACCGGCGGCGACATGAAGGCCGCCGACGGCCTGGACCTCTCCACGGACGGCACCCTGCGCGTGGCGCACAACGTCTCCAACACGCTGACCCGCTGGCAGCTCACCGCCGACGGCACCCGCGCCCGCCTGACCCGCACGATCACGGACCCGTCCCTGCAGATCCCCACGACCCTGGCCCACACCCCGGGCCGCACGCTGGTGGTCCGCTCGCAGTTCGACAAGGGCGGCCCAATGACGCCGAGCACGGGCACCCCCACGACCTTCACGATCGCTTCGGTCCGCGGCCTCTGACGTTCAGCGGGCGTCACCCTCGCGGTCGCTCTTCCGGGCCCGTACGTCGGCGACGGCGTACGGCAGCCCGGGCAGCAGCAGGACCGGCGCGGCCCACAGCGGCAGCGTGAACAGCGGTCCGTCGCCGGCCAGCCAGTCGGTGAGCACCGCCGCGGGCAGACCGACGGCGAGGGCGGCCGCCCACCTCTGGCGCAGGCCCATGCCGCCCCGCCGCAACTCCCAGGCGACCGTGGCCGTGCCGAGGACCGTCCAGAAGGCGACGTAGCCGGCGGTCACGGTCAGCTGGGTGGTCCACCGGACCAGGTACGAGAACAGCAGGAGCCAGCCGAGTGCGAAGCAGGCCATGGACACCGTGCGCAGCACCCGGCGGGAGAGCGGGGCGCGCGCCCGCGCCCATGACGCGGCGAAGGCCCGGACGTCCCGGCCGACGACGTCCTCGGCCGTGCGGCCGGCGCCCTCCGCGTCCTCCAGGTGCGCGGAGAGCTCGTCGAGCATCTCCCGCACGGAGGCGTCGTCGATCCCCCGGTACTCCCAGTTGCTGCGGCAGGCCGCGAGTATCTGCGTGTTCGTCATGGTGCGCTTTCCCCCGTGAATACGTGCCGGATTACGTGCCGGAGTGCTTGCCAGGTCGCGTGCCAGGTTCGGTGCCGGCTTGCGTGCCAGGTTCGGTGCCGGCCGGCATGCCGGTCAGGATCCGGCCCACCTGCGCGGCGAAGGCCTGCCAGTCGGCCCGGCCACCGCCCAGCTCGGTGCGCCCCGCCTCGGTCAGGCGGTAGTACTTGCGCGGGGCGCCGCCGTTGGGGGACGGGGCGCGGTACGAGGAGATGAGCCCCGCCCGCTCCATCCGTGCGAGCAGCGGATAGATGCTGCCGTCGCTGACCAGCTCCAGCCCACCGGCGGCGAGCGCCTGCGCGAACTCGAAGCCGTACCGCGGCCGTTCGGCGATCAGCGACAGCAGACACAGGTCGAGCACTCCGCGCAGGAGCTGACTGCGCCGCTGGTCACCGGTCGCGGGCAGCTCCTTTGTCATGCGGTACAAGATAGTGCGAACTCCCTTGCACTGCAAGACAGTTCCCCGGACGCGCACATTCCTCCTAGGGCGCGATGTTGTGGTTCAGCCGGAACAGGTTCGCGGGGTCGTAGCGCCGCTTGACCGCCGCCAGCCGGTCGTAGTTCTCCCGGTAGTTGGTGCGGACCCGGCCCTGGTCGTCCTGGTCCATGAAGTTGACGTACGCGCCCTCCAGCGAGTGCGGCTTCAGGGCCTCGGCGAAGCGGCGCACCCAGTCGACGTTCGCCTCGTATTCCGCGCGCGTGGTCAGCGTGTGGTTGAGGGCGGTCGAGAAGTCTGCGTCGCGGTAGGCGAAGGCGGTCGCCCCGGGGGCCACCCGGTGGCAGGCGCCGTCGATGGGGAACACCACCGTCGAGCTCTGGATGGAGGGGGTCGAAGCCCCGTACTCCACGTACGCGTCGATGGCCCCGTCCGGCAGCCCCCTGCTGAAGGTGCCCTTCCAGTAGTGGAAGAGCCCTGCGGGGAGCAGTTCGTCGAAGAGGGTGTTGATCACGGGGTACGGCATGCGTCCCACGTGCCGGCCGATGACCGGGCCGAGGCCGGCGAGGCGGTCACGGATCTCGTCGTCCTGCGTCTGCGGTCCGCTCCAGCAGGTGAGGACACCGCACAGGGGCCGGCCGTGCCAGCGCTCGGGCAGGAACGGGAGGGGTGGCCCGAGCCCTACGACGAGCAGCGCGCCGAGCCGCTCGTCGGACTCGGCGATCAGCTCGCGGTAGCGCCGCAGTACGTCGCCGTCGAGCGGGTAGAAGGTCGGGCCGCCCAGAATGTCGGTCACGGGGTGAAGCCGGTAGAGGAAGGAGGTGACGACCCCGAAGTTCCCGCCTCCGCCACGCAACGCCCAGAAGAGGTCGGCGTTCTCGTCGCTCGCCTCCTGTGACACGGTCACGAAGGATCCGTCGGCGGTGACGACATCGGCCGCGAGCAGGTTGTCGCAGGCCAGCCCGCAGCGCCGGGCCAGGTGGCCCATGCCGCCGCCGGTGGTGAGGCCGCCGATGCCGGTGCTGGACACCACTCCCCCGGTGGTGGCCAGGCCGAAGGCGTGCGTGGCGTGGTTGAAGTCGGCCCAGGTGCAGCCGCCCTCGGCCCGGGCCGTTCGGGTCGCCGGGTCGACGCGGACCGCGCGCATCCGGGAGAGGTCGAGTACCACCCCGTCGTCGCAGGTGCCGTAGCCGGCGACGCCGTGGCTGCCGCCGCGGACCGCCAGGACCAGGTCCTGCTCCCGGGCGAAGTTCACGGTGGCGATGACATCGCCCGCGTCCGCGGCGCGTACGACGGCTGCGGGGCGCTTGTCGTGGATCGCGTTGTAGACCCTGCGGGCCTCGTCGTAGCCGGGCTCGCCGGCCTGGATCACGTCGCCGTGGACGGCCGCCCGCAGCTGCTCCGCGAGTGCGCTGTCCAGGGCCGGTGCGAGGGTGCTCATGACCGCCACCGCCTTGTGAGGGGTTCGGGTGGGACTCCGTAGCTCCTTTGTAGAGGTGTCCGGAGGTGGCCCTCATCGCCGGAACCACCCATCCGGCCGATCACGGCATGGGCAGAACGGCCCACGCCCCGCCTCCGCGTCCGCGCCTGCACTGCACTGCACTGCGCCTGCACCCGCACCCGCACCCGCACCCGCACGCGCACCCGCACGCGCATCCGCCGATTTCAGACCAGTCCGTGCGTGTAGGCGTACGCCGTGGCGGCGGCCCGCGAGGACACGTCGATCTTGGCGAATATGTTGTTGAGGTGCCGGGCGACGGTGTGCTCGCTGATGGTGAGCTCGGCGGCGATGGCCCGGTTGGTCCGCCCGGCGGCGACCAGGCGGAGCACGTCGATCTCCCGTGCGGTCAGCTCGCCCGGCAGCCGCAGCAATGCCGCCGCCCGGCGGACGTCGGGCACCGCGCCCAGCGCTTCGAAGGCCGCGTGGGCGGCGCGCAGTTCGAGCCGGGCGCTCTCCTCGTCCCCGGCGGCCCGGTCGGCGGCGGCCAGCGTCATCCTGACCAGCGCGGCCTCGTACGGGACTCCCAGCTCCAGCCACAGCGCCAGCGCCCGGTGCAGCAGCGGCAGCGCGCGCCGCAGATCGCGCTCGGCGAAGGCGACGGCGCCGCCCGCCCAGGCCGCGGTCGCGTGCGGAGGGGTGCGCTCGGACGCGCACCGCCGCTGCCACGCGTCGGCGATCGCGGCCAGCTCGTCGGCCGCCGCGCGGGCCTGGTCGAGCCGTCCCAGGGCGAGCGAGATCTCCACCTGGGCCGCGAGCAGCCGCCCCCGCCGCCGGTCTCCGCCATCGGCGGCGAGGGCGACGCGTAGAGCGGCCTCGGCGGCGTAGGCCTTCCCCTGGGCGAGGAGCAGCAGGGCGAGTCCGGGCTGCGGGTCCCGCCCGAGCTCGTGAGCCCGGGCGTACGAAGCCCCGGCGGCGGCGTACTCACCGCGCCTGCGCTGGATCTCGCCCACCAGGTACACCGCCTCCGCGGCGATCAGCGCCTCGTACGGCAGCAGCTCCTCGCAGGTCAGGGCAGCCTCGGTGACGGCCTGCGGCCAAGAGCCGCGCAGCTCCAGCACCTCGACCCGGTGTACGCGGCACAGCCCGCGGAAGTTGTTCTCCTCGGGCATCGTGGCGCACCAGGCCATGGCCGCGTCGGTCCACTCGGCGGCCCGTTCGAGGTCGGCGCAGGCCATGCACTGCTGAAGGCCGAGGCAGTAGATCCAGCCGGTGAAGAAGGCGCTGAGCTCCCCCGCCGTGGCCGCGCACATCGCGTCGTCGAGCCGCGCGAGCCCTTCGGCGAACCGGCCCTCGGCGAGCAGTACGCCCGCCTGGGCCTGCGTACTCATGGCGAGGAGATCGGCGCTGCCGCAGCGCCGCGCGATGGCGGCCATCCGGCGGGCCTGGTCCATGGCTTCGCCGTAGGCACCGCGCGCCTGCGCCTCCTGGGCGTCGACCCAGGCGAGGTAGCACTGCTCGACGCACTCGGGTTCGCCGCCGAGCTGCTGCCGCGCCCGCCCCAGCCAGCCGGCGGCCGCGGCGGTGCGCCCGGCCAGCTGGTGCTCGTAGAAGAGCATCCACGCGCAGTACCCGGCCCGCCTGGCGTCGCCCTTCCGCGCGTACCCGGCGTAGGCCCTGGTGCGGGCCGCGACCGACTCGTCGATGCGACCGGTCCACCAGGCGGCGTCGGCGAGCGCGTCGAGGTCGTCGGCGTCGAGGAGCTCCGGGTCGACGCCGCGCAGCGCCCCGTGGACCTCACCCCACGCCTCGCGGGACACCGCCTCCCGGGCCCGTTCGACGGCGTACCTGCTCTCGCCCACGCGCGCCTCCCTTCAGGCTCTTCGCCCGCCCGCGGCCCCTCTCACCAGCATAGGAAGAGCAACTGCTCCCCGCCGGGGCGGCGGGACACGCCGCCGCGGGGGCTTCTACTCACTCCACTACTCACTCCACCCGTGAAGGGACACCTGAGGGCCTCCGGCGATGTAGCGGTCGAGGGCGCCGGCCGTCGTCGGCACACACGGCCGGGGGAGGGCGTCGGCGTCGACCCAGCGGACGTGGGAGTGCTTGCCGGGCTCGCGGTTCTCGGGTTCGCCGGTCCATTCGTGGGTGACGAAGACGACCGTGAGGAAGCCGCCCGGGGCCTCGACGCCCCAGGCGCCGTGGGTGATGTGGGCCAGGCGGAGGGACTCGGGCTTCACGGTGAGACCCGTCTCCTCGTAGAGCTCGCGCACCGCCGTTGCCGTGATCGGCTCTCCCGGCTCGCTCTTACCGACCGGCAGGTCCCACTTGCCCGGGGCGAACCTGGCGTTCTCGCTGCGCTGGAGGAGCACGATGCGGTTGGTCGCCTTGTCGTGGACGATGACGGCCGCGACCAGCGAGGTCATCGAGTCGAGCGCCGGCTCGAGGGCTGGGGGGCGGTCGTCGGTCTGCTGAGCCACGGGATTCCCTTCGTCGGGCGGGTTCTCGGGCATGTTAGGCGCGGGCGGGACGGTCCGTGGCGCGTCCCACGAACGGCGGACACACCTGTGATCGTCGCTGTCGTTAGGCGAACGGAGGGCCCGAGCGGCCCTGGGGGACGATGCGGCCGGGCGAGGGATCGATGACACACACACCGGTGCACGGCGCCAGCCTTCTGAGCGCGTCCGAAGGCGGGGCGGACGCCGAGGAGCTCCTGAGGCGGGGGTCGGAGCTCGTCGATCCCCCGCTGCGGGAGGTCGTGGAGCGGCTGCACCCGTCCATGTCCACGGTGTGCCGGTACCACCTGGGATGGGACGCCGACGGATCCCAGGGCACGGTGGGGCAGGCGGCCAAGCGGGTCCGGGCCGCGCTCGCGCTGCTTTCGGTGCGCTCCGTCGGCGCGCCGGAGGAGTTCGCCGCCGTGGCCGGTACGGCGGTGGAGCTCGTGCACCAGCTCTCCCTGCTGCACGACGACATCATGGACGGTGACACGGAGCGGCGGGGCAGGCCGGCCGCGTGGGCCCGGTTCGGTACCGGCTCCGCCGTGCTGGCCGGTGACGCCCTCATCGTCCAGGCCGTCGCCACGATCCTGCACGCGCGGGCCCCGGGAGCACACGCGGCCCTGGCGGAAGTCGTCGCGGCCCTGGAGCAGATGGTGGAGGGCCAGGCGGAGGACCTCGCCCTGGAGCGCCTGCCCCTTCACGAGATGTCCGCGAGCCGGTACGTGTGCATGGCACGCGGTAAGACCGGCGCGCTCTTCGGCTGTGCGGCGGCCCTCGGGGCCGTTCTCTCGGACGCGCCACCGGCCGTGGTGCGCGCGCTGCGCGGCGCGGGCCGCAGCCTCGGCGTGGCGTTCCAGATCCTCGACGACGTGCTCGGCCTGTGGGGCGACAGCGAGGTCACCGGGAAGCCCGTCGGCACGGACGTGATCCGCGGCAAGAAGACCCTTCCGCTGGTTCTCGCCGCCACATCGGCCTCCGCCGAAGGCCGGCGGATCACGGCCCTGCTCGGCGCCGCCCAGCCGTCACCGGCCCACGTCCCGGAAATCATGCGCCTGTTGGACGCCACGGGCAGCCGGGAACGCTCCGAGGAAGCCGCCGCCCACCACGTGGCGTCGGCCCTCGCCACGCTGGACGGGGCGATGCTCCCCCACGACGTGCCGCGACAGTGGCGTTCTCTCATCAACCGCCTGTCCCACCGCAGGCGCTGACCCATCCAGGAGGAAGACTCACGGTGCCCGCCAGCCCGTACGCCCTGCGCGTGCACGGCTCGGCGCGGCAGACCGGCGAACGCGAAGGCCCGGTAGGCCGGCGCTGCCACTCAGCTGGAATCGCCCGGGGCAGCACATCCAGCGCGCCGCGACCGCGGGGAGGGACCCTCTCCACCTCAACGGCGCGCGTTGTGTACACATGGGACACTCGGTACGCTTGAGCGCATGACGCAGCCACTGCCCATAGAGTCCATCCGTGACGTGCGCGCACACTTGGCGGAGGTCGTGGAGCGCGCAGACCGCGACGACGTGCCCACAGTGATCACGCGCCGAGGCAAGGAAGTCGCCGCCGTCGTCTCCATCGAGGTACTGCGCAAGTACCAGGAGTGGGAAGAGCGCGAGATCAACCGCATCATCGACGAGCGCATGGCCAACCCGGCACCCGGCATCCCGATCGAGGACATCATGAGGGAGACGCTGGCGCGCGGTGAGTGAGTACCGGGCGGTCTTCCGACCCGAAGCTCAGGCAGAGCTGCGCAAGATCCCCCGCGACATGGCGCTCCGCATCCTGGCCAAGCTGACCGAGCTGGAAAGCGACCCACTCGGGTTCGACACCACCGCACTCGTGTCCCAGCCCGAACGCCGCCGCCTGCGCGTCGGCGACTACCGCGTCGTCTACACGATCGACAACGGTGAACTGGTGGTGTGGGACGTGCACATCGGGCATCGCTCCACCGTTCACGACACCTGACCCCCTGCGCCAGGAACAGCTGCGCTCGGTGCGCGGCGTCATAGGCCAGTGTGTCCGCGCCCCAGCGCGTCATTGCGCCTCCAGGTCAAGGTTCAGCTGGACCAGCGGACGTTCGCGAACGCTGGTGAGGAACGGATCCTCCGTACGGGCCTCCCACGCCTCGGCGGAGACCCGATGGACGTTGACCTCACGACGCAGGCGTCGGGACGCCTCCTCGGCAAGGTCGAAGAGCGCGTCGGCGTCGGGGTCACCCAGAACGAGGACATCCACATCGGCGGGCGGCGGCCCGGCTCACCGTTGTACCGAGCGGCCCAAGAACCGTAGATATAGGCGCGCTCTACGCCTTCGAGTGCCGCCAGCGCATCAGTGAGCACGGGCACGGGGCCGAAGGAGACGGACATTGAAGCGGAACGTGCACCACAACGCTCCCACCTGCGGAAACGCGCTCCACGCCGCTCCAGGTCAGCACAGAATCAGCACCGTCACAGAGACCGTCGCACAAGATGCCGACTTGTCGCCCAGTGGCTCCATAGGAAGCCACGAGCACCCAGCGACGGGCCGCCTCTTCACCTGATTGCCCCGGCCATGTTGCCTCCCATCCGCCCCAGCCATCGCATGGAGTGGGGAACGCGAGCCCGCACGGGGCCACCGCAAGGCAGGAAAGGGCGCTATGTACGTTCGCAGCATCTATGCAACGGGTGATCCGGCCGAGCTCGACGGGGTCGCCGAGGCGCTCCGGACCGACGGGCGCGCGCTGCTGTCGGCGCAGCCGGGCTTTCGCGGGATGGGGCTGTTCGCCGACCGCGAGCTCGGCAAGCTCCTGGTGGGATCGTGGTGGGAGGACGAGGCTTCCCGGCAGGCCAGCTACGAGAACCTGAGCAAGCGGCGGGCCGAGATGATGGCGCCCTTCGCGCAGACCGTGACGGTCGACAACTGGGAAGCGGCGGTCGCCCGACGCGCAGAGGAACTCGGGCCGGGCGCGGGGTTCCGGCTGCTCCGCATGGACGTCGAGCCGGCCGACCTCGACCTGCTAGTGGACACGTTCCGCGACACCTCACTGCCCAAGGTCCAGGAGATTCCAGGACTGGCCGGCATCTCCCTGCTCATCGACCGCGACCGGGGCAGAGCCGCTGTCGGCGCGCTCTACACCGACCGCGACACACTCGTGGCATCCCGTGGCGCCGTCGCGGCGGTCCGCGGAGAGGTCACGGCGAAGGCCCGCGTGACCACCCGCAGCCTTGAGGAATTCGAGGTGATCCTCGCCACGGCGGTCCCCCACGCCTGACCCGCGCCGCCCCGGAGCAGTTGACACCGAAGGGGGCGGCTCCCGGAGGAGCCGACCCCTTGACGTGCCGTCGTGCGTGCGGATCAGACGTTGAAGCGGAACTCGACCACGTCGCCGTCCTGCATGACGTAGTCCTTGCCCTCCATGCGGGCCTTGCCCTTGGCGCGGGCTTCGGCGACCGAGCCGCAGGCGACCAGGTCCGCGAAGGAGATGACCTCGGCCTTGATGAAGCCGCGCTGGAAGTCGGTGTGGATCACGCCGGCGGCCTCGGGGGCGGTGGCGCCCTGCTTGATCGTCCAGGCGCGGGTTTCCTTCGGGCCGGCCGTCAGGTAGGTCTGGAGGCCCAGGGTGGCGAAGCCGACGCGGCCGAGGGTCGCGAGGCCGGGCTCGTCCTGGCCGACCGACTGGAGGAGCTCGAGGGCCTCGTCGTCGTCCAGCTCGGAGAGGTCCTGCTCCAGCTTGGCGTTGAGGAAGATCGCCTCGGCGGGGGCGACGAGCGCGCTCTGCTCGGCCTTGAAGGCGTCGTCCGTCAGCTCGTCCTCGTCCACGTTGAAGACGTAGAGGAAGGGCTTCGTGGTGAGCAGGTGGAGCTCGTGGAGGAGGTCGCCCTGCTCCGTGCCCTTCGTGATGCCCTTGGAGAAGAGGGTGTCGCCCGCTTCGAGGATCTTCTGGGCCGACTCGACGGCGGCCAGCACCGCGACCTTGTCCTTCTGGAGGCGGGCCTCCTTCGTCAGGCGCGGCACCGCCTTCTCGATGGACTGGAGGTCGGCGAGGATCAGCTCGGTGTTGATCGTCTCGATGTCGTCCTTCGGCGAGACCTTGCCGTCGACGTGTACGACGTTCTCGTCCTTGAAGGCGCGGATGACCTGGCAGATGGCGTCCGACTCGCGGATGTTCGCGAGGAACTTGTTGCCCAGGCCCTCGCCCTCCGAGGCGCCGCGCACGATGCCCGCGATGTCGACGAAGTCGACCGTCGCCGGGAGGACCCGCTGCGATCCGAAGATGCCCGCGAGAACGGCCAGGCGCTTGTCCGGGACGCCGACGACACCGACGTTCGGCTCGATGGTGGCGAACGGGTAGTTGGCCGCCAGCACGTCGTTCTTGGTCAGGGCGTTGAACAGGGTCGACTTGCCGACATTCGGCAGGCCGACGATTCCGATCGTGAGCGACACGTTGGGACTTCCCGTAGCTGGAGGGGGCGGAGGCCCGGTAGTGGGCCACCGGACAGTTTACTTTCCGATGAGTGGCGGTGGATGTACGCGTGTCCACGGCCCGATCCGACGGCCTCCCCGCCTAGTTTGGTGGGGTGGAGCAACACAGGACGCGACCGGCCCCTTACCCCCGGCGACCCCCTGCCCAGCGAAGGGTGGCCCGGACCACCGCGGTGCCCGCCCAGGGCGGCCGCCCGCGGCCCCCGCTCGCCCGGCGGATGCCCCGGCCCCGGCTGACCGGGCTCGGCGGCGGGCTGTTCGCGTGCGCCGCCATGGTGCTCGTCGCCGGGATTTGCTGGCTGCTCTTCGGCTCCTCGCTCTTCGTCTACGGGCTGCTCTTCCCGCCCGTCGCGGCCGCCACCGCGCTCTGGGTACGGCCCGCCGACCTGATCACGGCGCCGATCAGCGTCCCCATCGCCTTCGCCGCCGGTGTGTGGCCCATCTCCGGCGGCTCCGGCGGCTTCGGCGGGCAGCTGATGGGGCTGGTGTCCGCCCTGTCGCTGCACGCCGGCTGGCTGTACGCGGGGACGCTGGTCGCCGCCCTGATCGCCGTGGTCAGGAAGGCCGTACTCATCGGCAGGCGGCGGCTTCCCCGACGCGTCGCCTAGTGCTGTGACCGGGAAGGTTCACCGGGGCGCGACGCCCGGCAAACCTTCCCGGCCACAGCACTAGGGGCCCGGCCCCGGCCCTACTAGGCCTTCGCCTCTGCCGTCGCCGTCGCCCCGGTCGCCGCGGCCGTCGCCGCCATCGCCGCTCCCACGATGCCCGCGTTGTTCTGGAGCGCCGCCGGGACGATCTCGGCCCGGATGCCCTCGATCAACGGCAGGAACTTCTCCGGTTTGCGGCTGACGCCCCCGCCGATGATGAAGAGGTCCGGGGAGAACAGCATCTCCACGTGGGCGAGGTACCTCTGGACGCGGTGCGCCCAGCGCTCCCACGTCAAGCCCCCGTCCTCCTTGGCCTTCACCGACGCGCGCGTCTCCGCGTCGTGGCCCTTCAGCTCCAGGTGCCCGAGCTCGCTGTTCGGGACCAGCCGCCCGTCCGTGAACAGGGCGCTCCCGATGCCCGTCCCCAGGGTGAGCAGGATGACCGTGCCGTCCCGGCCGCGCCCGGCCCCGTACGTCATCTCCGCGACCCCCGCCGCGTCCGCGTCGTTCAGGACCGTGACCGGCAGGCCGCCCAGCTCGCGCGAGAGCAGCGCCGCCGCGTCGACGCCGACCCACGCCTCGTCCATGTTGGCCGCGGTACGGATGACACCCGCCGTGACCACCCCCGGGAAGGTGACCCCGACCGGGCCCGACCAGGAGAACGCGCCGACCACCTCCGCGACGCAGCCGGCCACCCCCTCGGGGGTGGCCGGCTGCGGTGTCAGTACTTTGTGGCGCTCTCGCGCCAGGTCGCCGCGGTCCAGGTCCACGGGAGCGCCCTTGATCCCGGATCCGCCGATGTCCACACCCATGATCTGCATGGACATACCGTACGAAAGGAGTTACTTGTCGGCGACCAGTTCCGCGGCTTCGGCGCGCAGGTCGCGGCGCAGCTCCTTGGGCAGCGAGAAGACGATCGACTCCTCGGCGGTCTTGACGATCTCCACGTCCGCGTAGCCGCGCGCCGCCAGCCACTCCAGGACCTCCTCGACGAGGACCTCCGGCACCGAGGCGCCCGAGGTGAGGCCGACCGTGGTGACGCCCTCCAGCCAGGCCTCGTCGATCTCGCTCGCGAAGTCGACCAGGTACGCGGCGCCCGCGCCCGCGTCGAGCGCGACCTCGACCAGCCGGATCGAGTTCGAGGAGTTCTTCGAGCCGACCACGATGACCAGGTCGGAGTCGGCGCCCATCACCTTGACGGCGGCCTGCCGGTTCGAGGTGGCGTAGCAGATGTCGTCGCTGGGCGGCGACACCAGCAGCGGGAACTTCTGCTTCAGGGCGTCGACCGTCTCCATCGTCTCGTCGACCGAGAGGGTGGTCTGCGACAGCCAGACGACCTTCGACTCGTCCCGCACCTCGACGCGCGCCACGTCGTCCGGGCCGTCGACGATCGTGATGTGGTCCGGTGCCTCGCCGGAGGTGCCGATGACCTCCTCGTGGCCCTCGTGGCCGATGAGGAGGATGTCGAAGTCCTCGTTCGCGTACCGGATGGCTTCCTTGTGCACCTTGGTGACCAGCGGGCAGGTCGCGTCGATCGTCGCGAGCTTGCCGCGCGCCGCCTCCTCGTGCACCACCGGCGCCACTCCGTGCGCGGAGAACATCACGATGGAGCCCTCGGGCACCTCCTCCGTCCGCTCGACGAAGATGGCGCCCTTCTTCTCCAGCGTCTGGACGACGTACTTGTTGTGCACGATCTCGTGGCGGACGTAGACCGGCGCACCGTACTGCTCAAGGGCTTTCTCGACGGCGATCACGGCTCGGTCCACGCCCGCGCAGTAGCCGCGGGGCGCGGCGAGCAGGACACGGCGGGAAGCGGGAGCGGGGGCGGGAGCAGTCATGGGCTCCATCGTACGGGGGTCTCCAGGAGGCCGGGCGCTGGCCGTACGGCACACACTTGCCCGGGAGACCCGAAAGCCTGTCCCGCCTATCCCCCGGAGGACGGATGGCGTCCGCTACGGATTCCGGTGAGGCGGCCCCCACCGCGCTGCGGCGGAGCCTGGGCTTCCGGGATCTGGTCGTCTACGGGCTGCTCTTCATCGCCCCCATGGCCCCGGTCGGGGTCTTCGGCACCCTGGACGCGAAGTCGCACGGCGCCGTCGCCCTCGTCTACCTCGTCGCCACCGTCGCGATGGGCTTCACGGCCTTCTCCTACGCCCAGATGGTGCGGGTCGCCCCGCAGGCCGGTTCGGTCTTCACGTACGCCCGCAAGGGCCTCGGCGAGGGGCCGGGGCTGATCGCCGGGTGGATGGCGATGCTCGACTACCTGCTGATCCCGGCGGTCGCGTACCTCTTCTCGGGGATCGCGATGAACGCGCTGGTGCCGGAGGTCTCCCGGTGGGTGTGGACGGCCCTGGCCGTCGTGGTCGCCACCCTGCTCAACCTGTGGGGCGTACGGGCGGCCGCGCGCGTGGGCTTCGCCGTGCTGGCCATGGAGATCCTGGTCCTCCTCGTCTTCCTGGTCGCCGCGGTGACCGTCCTGGTCCGGGACGGGGCGCGGCGCGGCTGGCTCTCCCCGCTGACCGGCGACGGCTCGCTGGGCTTCAGCGTGGCCGCGGTGCTGGGCGCGGTGTCGGTCGCGGTCCTCTCGTACCTCGGCTTCGACGCCATCGCCTCCTTCGCCGAGGAGGTGACGGGCGGGAGCGCGAAGGTGGCGCGGGCGGTGCTGTTCTGCCTGGTGCTGGCCGGGGTGCTGTTCGTCGCCCAGAGCTATCTGGCGGCGCTGCTCATGCCCGCCTCCGCGGCGGAGCTGGCGGCCCAGCCCGTGAAGCAGGGCCCGGCCTTCTACGACGCGGTGGAGTCCTCGGTCGGGTCCTGGCTGCACGACCTGGTGGCGGTCAGCAAGGCGATCGGGGCGGCCTTCGCGGCGCTGGCGGGGCAGGCGGCGGCAGGGCGGCTGGTGTTCGCGATGGCCCGGGAGCGGCGGCTGCCCCGGGTGCTCGCGCGCACCTCGGACGGCACCCCGCGGCCGGCGCTGCTGGTGGCGGCCGCCGTCACGCTGATCGCCGCCGTGTGGGCGGCCCGGCGCGACGACGGGCTCGACCACCTGGTGTCCGTGGTGGACGTCGGGGCGCTGGCGGCCTTCACCCTGCTGCACGCGTCGGTGGTGGGCTGGTTCGTGGTCAAGCGGCGGGAGGGCGCGCCGGACTGGTGGAAGCACCTGGTGGTCCCGGTGCTCGGCGCGGCGGTGACCGTCGCGGTGATCTTCGAGGCCTCCTGGACGGCGCAGCTGGTGGGGGCGGTGTGGCTGGCGGTGGGTCTGGGGGTGCTCTTCGCCCAGCGCGGGCGGCGGGACGCCGACGGCGCCCCCCGGCTGCGGGGTCCCGACACCAGCGCCGGACCCTGAGACGCTGTCAGTGCGGCCGGATAGCCTGCGTGCATGGGTCTGAATACGTCGGCCGAGGCGCCGCTGCCGGTAGGCCAGGTGTCCCGGCTCATCGGGGGCTGGATCGAGCGGCTCGGTCAGGTGTGGGTGGAGGGGCAGATCACGCAGCTCTCGCGGCGGCCCGGGGCGGGGGTGGTCTTCCTGACGCTGCGCGACCCGTCGCACGACATCTCGGTCAGCGTGACCTGCTTCCGGCAGGTCTACGACGAGGTCGCGGACGTCGTGTCGGAGGGCGCGCGGGTCGTCCTGCTGGCCAAGCCGGAGTGGTACGCCCCGCGCGGGCAGCTGTCCCTGCGGGCCACGGAGATACGGCCGGTCGGCATCGGGGAGCTCCTCGCCCGGCTGGAGCGGCTGAAGCGGTCCCTGGCCTCCGAGGGACTCTTCGCGTCGGACCGCAAGAAGCCGCTGCCCTTCCTGCCGCAGCTGATCGGGCTGGTGGTCGGGCGGGCCTCGGCGGCGGAGCGCGACGTACTGGAGAACGCCCGGCGCCGCTGGCCGGCGGTCCGCTTCGAGGTGCGCAACGTCGCCGTGCAGGGTGTGCACGCGGTGCCCCAGGTGGTCCAGGCGGTCAAGGAGCTCGACGCCCTGGACGAGGTGGACGTGATCATCGTGGCGCGCGGCGGCGGCAGCGTGGAGGACCTGCTGCCCTTCTCCGACGAGCAGGTCGTACGGACCGTCGCCGCGGCCCGTACGCCGGTGGTGTCGGCGATCGGCCACGAGCCCGATTCCCCGCTGCTGGACCTGGTCGCGGACGTGCGGGCCTCCACGCCCACGGACGCGGCGAAGAAGGTGGTCCCGGACGTCGGCGAGGAACTGGAGCGCGTACGCCAGCTCCAGGCCCGGGGGCTGCGCGCGGTGAGCGGGCTGCTCGACCGGGAGGAGCGGGGGCTCGCGCAGGCGCTCGCCCGGCCGGTCTTCGTCCATCCGCAGCGGATGGTGGAGATGCGCCAGGACGAGCTGGACGCCCTGCTGGCGCGCGGGCGGCGCACGCTGGGTCACCTGCTGGACCGGGCCGACTCGGAGCTCGCCCACACCCTCGCCCGGGTGGTGGCGCTGTCCCCGGCCGCGACGCTGGAGCGGGGGTACGCCGTCCTGCAGCGGGCCGACGGCCATGTGGTGCGCTCGCCGCGCGAGGTCTCGGCGGACGAGGTGCTGCGCGCCCGGGTGGCGGAGGGCACGTTCTCGGTGCAGGTCTCCTCGGTGGAGGCCGCTGAGGCCGCGTCCGTGCCGGTCACCTCGGAGTAGCGGCACACGGCCGCGGTCAACTGACCGCGCGACGTCCGACGGCACGACACACGCACACGACACGCAGACACGCGCATATACGCACGTACGCACCCCACGTACACACACGCACACACACATGAGGTGGAAAAGGGAATGGCAGAGGCCGAAACCGCGCTGGGATACGAGCAGGCCCGCGACGAGCTCATCGAGGTCGTCCGCAAGCTGGAGGCCGGCGGGACCTCTCTGGAGGACTCCCTCGCGCTCTGGGAGCGCGGCGAGGAGCTGGCGAAGGTCTGCCGACACTGGCTGGAGGGGGCCCGGGCCCGGCTGGACTCGGCGCTGGCGGCGCGCGAGCCGGCCGAGGAGGAGTGATCTCGATCACCCGCAGGGCGATTTAGTTGAAAATTCATCTACTTTCACCGTAGAGTCTGGGACATCGCTTCACCTCCGTATGGAAGAAGGCTTTCCGATGTCTCTCGTTCTTGACTCCGCCGCGCAGGACCTGCTGTTCCGCGAGGCCCGCACGGCCAACTCGTTCTCCGACGAGCCGGTGACCGAGGAGCAGGTCCAGGCGATATACGACCTGGTGAAGTACGGTCCCACCGCCTTCAACCAGACCCCGCTGCGCATCACCCTGGTCCGCTCCCCCGAGGCCCGCGAGCGCCTCGTGAAGCACCTGGCCGAGGGCAACCAGGCCAAGACGGCCGCCGCCCCGCTGGTCGCCATCCTCTCCGCGGACAACGAGTTCCACGACGAGCTCCCGCGACTGCTGCCGCACTGGCCGCAGGCCAAGGACGTCTTCTTCACCGAGCGCCCGGCCCGCGAGCAGTCCGCCCTGCTCAACGCCGCGCTGCAGGCCGCGTACTTCATCGTGGGCGTCCGCGCCGCCGGCCTGGCCGCGGGCCCGATGACCGGCGCCGACCTCGCCGGCATCCAGAAGGAGTTCCTGGACGACGACCACACCCCGCTGATGATCGTCAACATCGGCAAGCCGGGCGAGGACGCCTGGTTCCCGCGCTCCCCGCGCCTGGCGTTCGACGAGGTCGTCACCACCGTCTGAGCGCAGCGCGCGACGCGGTGGCAGGCAGTACGCAGGAAGTACTGCGCGCCACTACGCGGTACGTACGAAAGGGCCGTGCCCCCGGGATCCCGGGGGCACGGCCCTTTCGTACGTACCGCGTGGAAGGGTCCAGCCGGCTAGCTGCCCTGCTTGAACTCCAGCGCCGCCGCCATCGCGCCGAGCTGCTCGAAGGAGGCCGTCCCGGTCACCACCGTGACGTAGCCCTGCTCCTGCCGTACGAGGGCGTCGTACTTCTCGCCGTCCCAGCGCTCCCAGGCCGCGTCGGCGACCTGCTGCGTCTGGCCGGTGGCCGTCGCCTTCTGGGTGACCCGGGCGAGGTACTTGGCCGAGGTGTCCGTGGACTGCTCCACCGCCACGTACTGCCGGTCCGGGTCGAGGAAGCCCAGGTGCCAGGCGTTGGCGTTCCTGCGCTCGTACGTCACCGAGGTCGCCCGCCACTGCTCCGGGAGCCCCACGGGGGCGGCCACCGGGTACGGGGCCGCGCGCCGGGCCGTGATGGTCTCCACCCGGTAGTCGACCGTGCGCGTCGGATCGGCCTTCTCGTCATGCGGGACGAAGAGGTAGATCCCGGCGACGACGACGCCGATCACCGCCAGCGACCGGACCATGTCCCAGACCGTCTGCTTGCCTTTCATACCTGCCACGGCACCATCGTCCCGCATCGCCGGGGGTCGATCACCGCCGGGGTCGCGCCGGAGGGCCGCGCGCCGCACCCTGAAGGCCGCAAGACGTCCGCTCAGGACAATCGGCTGACCGATATACCGCTCATACGTGACCCGCTCTGCTCAATATGTCGACGTACCGATAGAGTTCCAGCACCCTCACTTCCCGGCCGTCGCCGTACAGAAAGGTGCGCTCCGATGACCGAGCACAACCTGCCGCCCCAGCTCGAAGTCTCTCCGGAGGCCCCCGACCGCAACCTCGCCCTGGAACTCGTACGGGTCACCGAGGCCGCCGCCATGGCCGCGGGCCGGTGGGTCGGGCGCGGCGACAAGATCGGCGCGGACGGCGCCGCGGTCAACGCGATGCGGACGCTGATCTCCACCGTCTCGATGAACGGCGTCGTCGTCATCGGCGAGGGGGAGAAGGACGAAGCCCCCATGCTCTTCAACGGCGAGCGGGTGGGCGACGGCACCGGCGCCGAGGTCGACATCGCCGTGGACCCGATCGACGGCACCACCCTGAACGCCAAGGGCATGCCGAACGCCATCGCCGTCCTGGCCGCCGCCGACCGCGGCACCATGTTCGACCCGTCCGCGGTGTTCTACATGGAGAAGCTGGTCACGGGCCCCGAGGCCGCCGACTTCGTCGACATCAACGCCCCCGTCTCGGTGAACATCCGCCGGGTCGCCAAGGCCAAGGGCATGGCCCCCGAGGACGTCACCGTGGTCATCCTCGACCGCCCCCGCCACGAGGGCATCGTCAAGGAGATCCGCGAGACGGGCGCCCGGATCAAGTTCATCTCGGACGGCGACGTCGCGGGCTCGGTCATGGCGGTGCGCGAGGGCACCGGCGTGGACCTGCTGCTCGGCATCGGCGGCACGCCCGAGGGCATCATCTCGGCCTGCGCCATAAAGTGCCTCGGCGGCACCATCCAGGGCAAGCTGTGGCCGAAGGACGACGCCGAGCGCCAGCGCGCCCTCGACGCCGGGCACGACCTGGACCGCGTCCTGACGACGAACGACCTGGTGTCCGGCGAGAACGTCTTCTTCGTCGCCACCGGCATCACCGACGGCGAGCTGCTGCGCGGCGTGCACTACCGCTCGGAGACGGCGACGACGTCCTCGCTGGTCATGCGCTCGAAGTCGGGCACGATCCGGCAGATCGACTCCACGCACCGGCTGTCGAAGCTGCGCGCGTACAGCGCGATCGACTTCGACCGGGCGCTGTAGCCTCCGGCTCGGCAGCACGAGAGGGGCGGTCCGTGTGCGGCGGGCCGCCCTTTCGCGTGGCCGCGCACGACCGCAGGCCGTACGAGGCTTCGCACACGCGGCGTACCCGGCCCGGCCACGGATCGTCACGGCCCGCAGCCCACCCTCTCGCCCCCGACGGCAGACCCGCGCACCCCGCCGGGCCACCAAGGCAGGCGATCGGCCCAGCCCGCGCCGACCCGGCCCCCGGCAGGTGCTCGGCCCGGCCCGCAGCAGACGATCGGGCTCAGCCCGAGGCAAACGACCGGCTCAGCCCGCGGCTGCGGACGGCCCGGCCCACAGCGGACGGCCGGCTCAGCCCGCGACAGCGACGCCCCGGCCCCGGGCAGGCGACCGGCTCAGCCCGAGGCGGCCGGCCCGGCCCGCGGCAGCGGGTGGCCGGCCCGAGGCAGCGGGTGGCCCGGCCGAAGCCGAGGGTCGGCTCAGCCCGTGCCAGGCGACCGGATCAGCCCGAGGCAGGCGGGCGGCCAAGCCCGCGGCAGACGGGCGGGTCAGCCCGCGGCAGCGACGAGCCGGCCCCCGGCAAGCGCTCGGCTCAGCCTGCGGCAGGCGACCGGCCCGTCCTGCGGCAGGCGAGCGGGTCAGCCCGCGGCGGCGATGGGGCCGGGGCCCGGGGACTGGCGGAGTTCGGCGGCCCTGCGGCGCATGCGTGCCAGCACCACGCGGCGCTCGGCCGCGGTGAGCCCGCCCCAGACCCCGTACGGCTCCGGCTGGAGCAGCGCGTGCTCCCGGCAGGCGACCATCACCGGGCAGCGGGCGCAGACGCGCTTGGCGGCCTCCTCGCGGGAGAGCCGGGCCGCGGTCGGCTCCTTGGACGGTGCGAAGAAGAGTCCCGCCTCGTCCCGGCGGCACACCGCCTCCGCGTGCCATGGGCCGTCTTCCGCCCTGGCCGGCACCCGTGGCTTCGGCACGGCCGACGGGCGCACCCCGGGCCCCTGAAGGCTCTTCACGGCGGCGACCTGCAGGGACTGATGCGGCGGAAGCGGCACGGTCTACTCCTGACGACGGATACGTGAGCGAGAGACGACGCACCTGTCCCTACCCGCTGTACGCGCCCCTATGCACCGCGTGCCACGGCCCGGCGGGGGTTCGTCCGAAACGAGACCGTGCGGTTTCAGCCGTCCTGACGCTCGCGCAGCTTGCGGGCCAGGTCGACCAGGCGGGCGCCCGGCCTGGGCCGCGCCTCGATGTTGCCCAGCAGGGAGAAGCCCCGGACGATCACCACCGGCGCCTGCGGGTCGCTCTCCCCACGGCCCTCGCCGCGCACCTCGAAGTTGCCGAGGACTCCGCTGCCGTAGCCGCGCAGCGTGACGTTCTCCGGGACCAGGACCTCGACGTTGCCGAGGACGCACGTCACGTTGATCTCGGTGACCTGCTGCTCGAAGACCGCCTCGGTGAGGTCGAGGGTGATGTCGCCCATGACCGAGACCGCGCGGGTGTTCGCGCCCGGCCGCCAGCGGCCCTTGCGGGCGGAGCTGCTGCACACCGCGACGATGTTCTCCGCGTACCCGGGGGAGCCGGCGGAGCCCGGGGAGCCGGTGGCGTACGCGGACGGGGCGTGGACGCCGCCGGGCGCGGGCAGATCCCGTACGAGCACTTCCAGCTCGCCGACCGTCTTGACGGCATAGAGCGAGTCCAGGCGGTCGGAGTGCTCCTCGGCGGTCAGCCGGCCTTCGGCGAGGGCGTCGCTGAGGATCTGCGCGATCCGGTCCCGGTCGGCGTCGGAGGCGCGCAGCCCGGCGGGGCCGGGTACGGGGCCGGGCGCGGGTGCGGGGGCAGGGGCGGCGGGGTGCTTTTCCAGGTCCACGACGCCCAGCATAGCGAGACACGATAGATCGCGATACTACCGACTGAGCCTTACCTCACAGACACACCCACGGCGGGAGGTTCTACGCTGGTGGACTGCGCTGCCAATTGGTCGTCAGCGCTGTCTGCCGAGTGAGGAATGGCCACACGATGCCGGAGTTCGCGTACACCGACCTGCTGCCCCTGGGCGAGGACACCACCCCCTACCGGCTGGTGACCGCCGAAGGCGTGTCCACCTTCGAGGCCGACGGCCGTACGTTCCTCAAGGTGGAGCCCGAGGCGCTGCGCAAGCTCGCCGAGGAGGCCATCCACGACATCCAGCACTTCCTGCGCCCCGCGCACCTCGCGCAGCTGCGCCGCATCATCGACGACCCCGAGGCGAGCGCGAACGACAAGTTCGTCGCCCTGGACCTGCTCAAGAACGCGAACATCGCGGCGGCCGGCGTCCTGCCGATGTGCCAGGACACGGGCACCGCGATCGTCATGGGCAAGCGCGGCCAGAACGTCCTGACCGAGGGCGGCGACGAGGCGGCCCTCTCGCGCGGCATCTACGACGCCTACACGCGGCTGAACCTGCGCTACTCGCAGATGGCCCCCCTCACCATGTGGGAGGAGAAGAACACCGGCTCGAACCTGCCCGCGCAGATCGAGCTGTACGCGACCGACGGCGGCGCGTACAAGTTCCTCTTCATGGCCAAGGGCGGCGGCTCGGCCAACAAGTCCTTCCTCTACCAGGAGACCAAGGCGGTCCTCAACGAGGCCTCCATGATGAAGTTCCTGGAGGAGAAGATCCGCTCGCTCGGTACGGCGGCCTGCCCGCCCTACCACCTGGCGATCGTGGTCGGCGGCACCTCCGCCGAGCACGCGCTCAAGACCGCGAAGTACGCCTCGGCGCACTACCTGGACGAGCTGCCGACGGAGGGCTCCGCCACGGGACACGGCTTCCGCGACCTGGCCCTCGAGGAGAAGGTCTTCGAACTCACCCAGAAGATCGGCATCGGCGCGCAGTTCGGCGGCAAGTACTTCTGCCACGACGTCCGCGTCGTGCGCCTGCCCCGCCACGGCGCCTCGCTGCCGGTCGCGATCGCCGTGTCCTGCTCGGCCGACCGCCAGGCGACCGCGAAGATCACCGCCGAGGGCGTCTTCCTGGAGCAGCTGGAGAAGGACCCGGCGCGCTTCCTGCCGGAGACCACCGACGAGCACCTCGACGAGGTCTCCGACGTCGTCGCCATCGACCTGAACCAGCCGATGGACGAGATCCTGGCGACCCTGACCAAGCACCCGGTCAAGACCCGGCTGTCCCTGACGGGCCCGCTGGTCGTGGCGCGCGACATCGCGCACGCCAAGATCAAGGAGCTGCTGGACTCGGGCGCGGAGATGCCGCAGTACCTGAAGGACCACCCGGTCTACTACGCCGGCCCCGCGAAGACCCCCGAGGGCTACGCCTCGGGCTCCTTCGGCCCGACCACGGCCGGCCGCATGGACTCCTACGTCGAGCAGTTCCAGGCGGCGGGCGGCTCCAAGGTCATGCTGGCCAAGGGCAACCGCTCCCAGCAGGTGACGGACGCGTGCGGCACGCACGGCGGCTTCTACCTGGGCTCGATCGGCGGCCCGGCGGCGCGCCTGGCCCAGGACTGCATCAAGAAGGTCGAGGTCCTGGAGTACGAGGAGCTCGGCATGGAGGCGGTCTGGAAGATCGAGGTCGAGGACTTCCCGGCCTTCATCGTGGTCGACGACAAGGGCAACGACTTCTTCCAGAACCCGGCCCCGGAGCCGACGTTCACCCACATCCCGGTCCGCGGCCCGGGCCTGTAGCCCGCAAGACGAGGGCCTCTCCCCCGTTCGGGGGAGAGGCCCTCACTCATGTCCGCCCATCGGCAGATGGAGCGCGGCATGCCGCCGGGCGAGGCTTTACCCGTACTCAAGCAGCCCTTGGAAAACGGGAGTTCACGATGAAGAACCGCACGCGCGCCCTCGCCCTGACCGGATCCGCCGCGCTGGTGGCGACCCTGGTCGGCGCGGCCCCCGCCCCGGCGGCCCCGGCCGCGCCGAAGCTCGCCTCGGTGCACGGCGGGGGGACGGTGCACTACCCGTACGTGCCCGCGGCACACGACATCCGCTTCACCGTGGACGCCGAGTCGGTCCCATGGAGCCGCCCCTTCCCGGGGGCCGATCAGGGTCTCCCGACCGACGCCCGGGGACGGGTGACCGTCTACCACGCCCAGCCCGAGGCGAACGTCACCGGCGTCGCCGAGGCGGCGGTGGACTGCATGGTCACCGGCGGCAGGACGGCCACGGTCACGGCGGTGGTGACGTCCTCGAACGTCCCCGGCTGGGAGGGCAAGCGGATCGGTCTGAGCGTCCAGGACGGCGAACGCGGCGGGCCCGACCGCGTCGGTTTCTCGTGGGGCATCGCCAACGTCGACGTGAAGCCCGACGGCTCGGCCTCCGAGCCCCGCGTGGGCACCTGCATGGCCCCGGCCCCCTTCACGGAGGTCACGAAGGGCGGCTTCAAGGTCACCCCGGCCCCGCTGCCCCCGCGCCCGAAGCCCTGACCGACCTGACCGACTCCGCCGGCAGAGCACGTACATCTGCTGTTCGGCCATCCGGGCAGGATGCGGTAGCGGGGCGTTCCCCGCATCCGGATAACGTCTGGGGCATGACGCAGACGCCGCTCCGTACCGCCCGCGCCGTTCGGGTGGTCGCCCATCGCGGGGCCTCCCACGAGCACCCCGAGCACACCCTCGCCGCCTACCGGCAGGCCATCGCCGACGGGGCCGACGCGCTCGAGTGCGATGTGCGGCTCACCGCCGACCACAAGCTGGTCTGCGTGCACGACCGGCGCGTGGAGCGGACCTCCGACGGGCGGGGCGTGGTCTCCGCGATGACCTACGAGGAGCTGTCCGCCCTCGACTTCGGGGCGTGGAAGGGGGCGGGGCACGCCGGCGCCCGGGTGCTGCTCTTCGAGGACCTGCTGCGGGAGGCGCTGGCCGCGCCCCGGCCGGTCGGGCTCGCCGTGGAGACCAAGCACCCGACCCGCGCGGGCGGCCGGCTGGAGGCCGAACTGGTGCGGATGCTCCGGGAGTACGGTCTGGCCGACGGCTCCGCGGGCCTGGTCGAGGTGATGAGCTTCTCGCGCGGCGCCCTGACCCGGATGCACCGGCTCGCGCCCGGCCTGCCCGCCGTCTACCTGATGGAGCGGCGGCTGCGCCCGGTGCGCCCGCCGTACGCGACCCACGCGGGCCCGGGCATCGATCTCGTACGCCGGGATCCGGGGCTGGTGGCCCGGCTGAAGGCGAGGGGGCTGTCCGTACGGGTGTGGACCGTGGACGAGCCGCAGGACGTGGAGCTGTGCGTGCGCCTGGGCGTGGACACGCTGATCACCAACCGGCCGCGCGCGGTACGCGAACAGCTCGCGGCCCGCTGAACACCCGGCCGGGGTGCGCCGGCCGGGCGTGGGGGGTTCGATGGTGCGGGGGCGGTTACGCGAAGCGCTGGTTGGCGGATCCGTTGCAGGCCTGCAGGCGCAAGGGCTCGTGGGCGGCGGCCACGGTCAGGCACATGCCCGTAGCGGCCGCGGGGCGGATGGTGGCTCCGTCACGGACGAACTGCTGGTTCGCGGCGCCGTGGCAGTTCCAGAGGATCAGGCCGGTGCCGGAGCCGTAGTTGGCGCCGGGGGCGTCGAGGCAGCGGTCCTGCGTCAGCTCGATGTGGACGGACTTGCGGGCGGTGTCGTACCACCAGCCCTGGTTGCGGCCGCCGTGGCAGTCCCAGCCCAGGATCGCCGTGCCGTTGGCGCTGGAGCCGCCCTTCGCGTCGAGGCAGTCGCCGGTCGCCTCGTTCTTCAGGGGCTTGAACCTGTCGTCCCAGGCCCCGGCCTGCAGGACGGGTGTCCCGGTGCTCGCGGGGTCGGCGCAGGAGGCCTCGCGCAGGCCCGAGTTGTAGAGCTGGGTCAGGCAGGACGCGAACGCGCCGTGGCCGCGGTAGTTGGGGTGGAAGGACTGGCGGGCGGTGTTCTCGTCCCACGGGAAGTGGTCCCCGAGGTCCAGGTACAGCCCGCGGGCCCAGGCGTCCTCCATGCACACCTCGTGGCCGTGGAAGAGCCGCGAGTTGTCCAGGTAGGTCGCGCCCGAGGCGAGGGCCGCCGCGCGCATGCCCTTCTCGAAGGTGGGAACCGCGTAGTTGCGGCCCCAGGTGGCGTCGGAGTCGTAGCCGGCGCAGCCGCCGGGGAGCTTGCCGGGGAAGTTCGGGTTGTCGTAGAAGTCGGGTCCGATGGGGCTGGGGTAGCCCATCACGACCAGCTTGTAGTCGGAGTCGGCGTAGCCCGCGTCGCGCATGACCGTCCTGAGGTCGGCGACCGTGGCCTCGACCTTGGGCCTCAGGCCGTCGACGCGCGCCTGCCAGCCGGGCGCGTACTTGGGCTCGCAGGTGCCCTGGCTGAGGATCCAGCGGGTCACGCAGTCGGTCATGACCGGGCCGAACTGCAGGTCGTCGTTGGCCCCGGCGACCAGCAGGACCATCTTGATCCTGGTGTTGCGTGCTTTGATGGCCAGGCTGTCGCTCTGCACCAGCTCGTCGGCGTACTGCTTGCTGCCGCCGATCCTGATGTTGCCGGTGTAGCCGCCGGAGCAGGCGACGTTGAAGGTCAGGTCGGCCGGTATGCCGGTGCGGTGGATCGCCGCGTCGGGCGAGCGGTGGCACTGGTTGTCGGGGGTGTTGGTCGCGGGGTCGTAGTTGCCGACGCCCTCGCCCGAGATCTCGCTGTCGCCCAGCGAGATCAGGCCGGTCTTGCGCTGGTTCAGGGGACGGACGGCCGCGTCGCCGTAGATCTTGACGGCCTCCGCCGCGCGGATCGCCTCCAGTTCGGGCGGGAGGGGGGTGGCGGCCGCTGTCGCGGCCGCCGTGGGCATCGCCGCCTGGGCCATGGGGGTGATGGCGGTGACGCCTGCGAGGGCGGCCGCGGCCGCCACGACGGCGGCGAAGGTAGATCTGAGCCTGGGCTTCATCTGAGCATGTGTCATGAACGCCTCCCCGAGTGCCGGTGTTACCCCCGGTATTTACTGGTCAGTAGGGGACTTGGGAACACTTCGAACAAGACAATTGCTCAACTTTTTGAGGAGGCCACGAACATGACCGAGGACCAGCAGGCCGAAGCGTTCCGGACCGAGCACGACTCCATGGGCGACGTACGGGTGCCCGCGCACGCCAAATGGCGTGCTCAGACCCAGCGCGCGGTGGAGAACTTCCCCCTCTCGGGGCAGCGGTTGGAGCGCGCCCACATCCAGGCCCTCGCCCGGATCAAGGCCGCGGCCGCCGTGGTGAACGCCCGGCTGGGCGTGGTGGACCCGGACGTCGCCGACGCGATCCGGTCCGCCGCCGCCGAGGTCGCGGACGGCCGCTGGGACGACCACTTCCCCGTGGACGTCTTCCAGACCGGCTCCGGGACCTCGTCCAACATGAACACCAACGAGGTGATCGCCACCCTGGCGACCGAGCGCCTCGGCCGCGAGGTCCACCCCAACGACCACGTCAACGCCTCGCAGAGCTCCAACGACGTCTTCCCGTCCTCCATCCACATCGCCGCCACCGCCGCCGTCACCGGCGAGCTGATCCCGGCCCTGGAGCACCTGGCCGCCGCGCTGGAGGGCAAGGCCACCGAGTTCGCGCAGGTGGTCAAGGCCGGGCGGACCCATTTGATGGACGCCACCCCGGTCACCCTGGGCCAGGAGTTCGGCGGGTACGCGGTCCAGATCCGCTACGGCGTCGAGCGGCTGCGCGCGGCCCTGCCCCGCCTGGCCGAGCTGCCGCTGGGCGGGACCGCGGTGGGCACCGGCATCAACACCCCGCCGGGCTTCTCCGCCGCCGTGATCCGGGAAGTAGCCGACGCCACCGGGCTGCCGCTGACCGAGGCCCGCGACCACTTCGAGGCACAGGGCGCGCGGGACGCGCTGGTGGAGACCTCGGGGATGCTCCGTACGGTCGCCGTCTCGCTCACCAAGATCTGCAACGACCTGCGCTGGATGGCTTCCGGGCCGCGCACCGGATTGGCCGAAATCAACCTCCCGGATCTCCAGCCGGGCTCCTCGATCATGCCCGGAAAGGTCAATCCGGTGGTTCCGGAGGCCGTCCTGATGGTCGCCGCACAGGTCATGGGGAACGACGCCGCCGTCGCGGTGGCGGGCGCCGCCGGCAACTTCGAACTCAACGTGATGCTCCCGGTGATGGCCAGGAACCTGCTCGAATCGATCCGGCTGCTCGGCAACGCGAGCCGCCTGCTGGCCGACCGTACGGTCGACGGGATCACCGCCAACGAGGCGCGGGCCAGGGAGTACGCCGAGTCCTCGCCCTCCGTGGTGACCCCCCTCAACCGCTACATCGGCTACGAGGAGGCCGCCAAGGTCGCCAAGAAGTCCCTCGCCGAGCGCAAGACGATCAGGGAGGTAATCCTGGAATCCGGATACGTGGAGCGCGGCGCCCTCACCGTGGAGCAGCTCGACGAGGCCCTGGACGTGCTGCGCATGACGCGTCCCTGACTCGCTCGCACGCGCCCCCCGGCGGGGGCCGGATCCGGTCGTTCGCCGCGCTCGGATCCGCCCCTTGCCCCCGCCGGGGGCACCCCCGGTGACCTGCACCGCAGCGGGCGTACGGGCCCCCGCCCTAAGATCTGCGCATGACAGGAACCTTCAAGCCCGGGAGCAGTGCGGCCCGGAGCGCGCCGCCGCGTCCCGCGCAGGGCGTGCGCTGGGCGCCCGGGGAGCAGATCCTGTGGCGCTACCGCGACCACGCCCCGGGCCTGAAGGGCCAGGTGCACATCTGCCGCCCGGTGACCGTGGTGCAGGACACCGACGAGCTGCTGGCCGTCTGGATGGCCCCCGGCACCGAATGCGTCAAGCCGGTCCTCGCCGACGGCACGCCCGTCCACGAGGAGCCGCTCGCCACCCGCTACACCGCACCGCGCACCACCGTACGGTCGCGCTGGTTCGGCGGCGGGGTCCTGAAGCTGGCCCGGCCGGGTGACCCGTGGTCGGTGTGGCTGTTCTGGGGGCACGGCTGGCAGTTCAAGAACTGGTACGTGAACTTGGAGGAGCCGCTGTCGCGGTGGGCCGGCGGAGTGGACTCCGAGGACCACTTCCTCGACATCGCCGTCTACCCGGACCGCAGCTGGAAGTGGCTGGACGAGGACGAGTTCGCCCAGGCGCAGCGGTCCGGCCTGATGGGCGCGGAGCAGGCGCGACGGGTGCGGGACGCCGGGCGCGCGGCGGTCGGGGTGATCAAGGAATGGGGGGCTCCGTTCTCCGCCGGCTGGCAGGACTGGCGGCCGGATCCGGCCTGGAAGGTTCCGGTCCTGCCGGAGGACTGGGACCGCACCCCGGCGCATATGACCTCATGAGACCCTTGATGCGCCCCCAGGGTTCAAACGTAGGATCGTCCTCCGCGGGGTCGCGCGCGCGGGACGGTGCGGTCGGGCCGCCCGAGCGCAACTGTCGTGCCGTACGCGTGACTTGACCGGAGGTCGACGCAGGACGAGAGGCAACGAGGGGCGGGGGTCCGCCTGGAGGCCCCTCCCGGCCGGTGGTCGGGGGGAGAAGTTTGGGCGAGGAACCTCGGGGCGATGGTGCCCGGGCCGCTGAGCGGGTATACCGCGACTGACCGAGTTGAGTGCAGCGCACATCGAGCGCAAACGGACGGAATTCCACGCGTGACGGAGTACCCCACCTCCCAGGAGGGACCGCAGCCCGTCGCCTCCGGCGGAGGTACGGACGAGGCCGGCCACGGCAAGGCGCCCATCGCCGCAGCCGAGGCCGTACGCACGCATGCCGCGGGCCCAGGCGCCGGCGCCGCACCGGGGCCGGGCGGCGCCGCCGCAGCGGCCTCCGACGCGCGCGCGGCCCGCTCGGCGGCGGGCTCGGCCGCCGGGCTCCCCCGGCCGCGCGCCGCCGCGTCGGCGGACGTACCGGCCGCCGCGGGCTCCGGCCCGGGCCAGAGCCACGACAACGCCCGCCCGCGGGACGGCGCGGCCGTCCACGACGCGGCCCTCCACGGCGCGGTCGGCTCGGGCGCCCACGGCGGAGCCGGGGCCGGCGGAGCGGGCCGGCACGGGGGCGGCGGGACCGGAATACCGGGCGGGGGCGCCGGAGAGATGACCGCGGCGCGCCGCGAAGGGGACCGGCTGCGCTTCGTCGGCGCCGCCACCCGGCGGATCGCCCGCGGCATCGACCTCGACGAGATCGTGCTCGGTCTGTGCCGGGCCACCGTGCCGACCTTCTCGGACGCCATCCTCGTCTACCTGCGCGATCCGCTCCCGGTCGGCGACGAACGCCCCGTCGGCCCGGTCGTCTTAAGGCTCCGGCGCACCGACCGGCTCCGGCCGATCGACGACCTCACCGACAGCAGCAGCACCATCTCCGCGGGAATGGACCTCGCCGGGGCCGCGGGGGCCACCGGCGAGCTCGACTTCAGCCAGTTGCCGCTGGTCGGCCCGCAGGGTGACCTGCCCGCGGCCGAGCTGTGCGAGATCCGGCCCGGTGGCGCGCTCGCCGAGGTGCTGCGCGGCGTACGGCCCGTCTTCGGGTCCTCCGCCGCCGCCAGGGCCGCGCTGCCCGAACTGCTGGGCCTGGACCACCCGCTGCCGCGGGGCAACCGGGCCGTGCTCGCGCCCCTGCGCGGCCGACGCCGGGTGATCGGCGCTGCCGTCTTCCTGCGCAGCCCCGAGCGTCCCGCCTTCGAGCAGAACGACCTCCTGGTCGCCGCCCAGCTGGCCACCCACACCGCGCTCGGCATCGACAAGGCGGTCCTGTACGGCCGTGAGGCGTACATCGCGGACGAGCTCCAGCGCACCATGCTGCCCGACAGCCTTCCGCAGCCCACCGGGGTGCGGCTCGCCTCCCGCTACCTGCCCGCCGCCGAGACGGCACGGGTCGGCGGCGACTGGTACGACGCCATACCGCTGCCCGGCAGCCGGGTCGCGCTCGTCGTCGGCGACGTGATGGGCCACTCCATGACCTCCGCGGCGATCATGGGCCAGCTCCGCACCACGGCGCAGACCCTCGCGCAGCTGGACCTGCCGCCCGCCGAGGTCCTGCACCACCTGGACGAGCAGGCGCAGCGCCTCGGCTCCGACCGCATGGCCACCTGCCTGTACGCCGTCTACGATCCCGTCGCGCACCGGATCACCATCGCCAACGCCGGGCACCCGCCGCCGGTGCTGCTGCACCTGGGCGGCCGCGCCGAGGTGCTGCGCGTACCCCCCGGCGCCCCCATCGGCGTCGGCGGCGTGGACTTCGAGGCCGTGGAGCTGGACGCGCCCGCCGGGGCCACCCTGCTGCTCTACACCGACGGCCTGGTGGAATCGCGCCTGCGGGACGTGTGGACCGGCATCGAGCAGCTCCGCGAACGCCTCGCCACCACCGCCCAGTTGACCGGCCTGGACCATCCGCCGCCACTGGAGGCGCTCTGCGACGACGTGCTGGACATGCTCGGCCCGGGTGACCGGGACGACGACATCGCGCTGCTCGCGGCCCGCTTCGACGGCATCGCGCCCAGTGACGTCGCGTACTGGTTCCTGGACCCGGAGGAGACCGCCCCGGGCCGGGCCCGCCGGTTCGCCCGCCGCGCCCTGACCCGATGGGGCCTGGAGGAGCTGAGCGACTCGCTGGAGCTGCTGGTCAGCGAGGTGGTCACCAATGCCGTCCGGTACGCGGAGCGGCCCGTGACCCTGCGCCTGCTGCGTACGGACGTACTGCGCTGCGAGGTCGGCGACGACTCCCCGCAGCTGCCGCGCCAGCGCCGGGCGCGGGACACCGACGAGGGCGGCCGCGGCCTGTTCCTGGTCAACCGGATGGCCCGCCGGTGGGGTGCGACCCGGCTGAGCAGCGGCAAGGTGGTCTGGTTCGAGCTGGCACTGCCGGGGGCTCACGACCGGCGTTGACCCACAGCACCGGGCAAGACCGCCGCCCCGCAGCCTTCAGGCTGCGGGGCGGCGGTGTGTCGGCGTCCGGCGGTCAGTCCCTCTGCGTCTGCGGGAACAGCGGCGGCTCCGGCGGCTTCGGGCCGGTCTTGGTCGGCGTCGGGGTCGGGGTCGGCGTCGTCGACTTCGTCGGGGTGTTGGTCGGCGTCGGGGTCGGCGTCGGGGTCGGCGAGTTCTGCGGCGGGGCGCTGCTGGTCGGCGGCTGGCTGGAGGGGCTCTGCGAGGCCGGCGGGGAGGCACTGCGGGACGGCGTCTGCGGGGCACCCATTTCCGCCTCCGACACATCGAACGGGCCCGTCTTCACGCCCTTGAGCGCGGCCAGCGTGTACGCCTTCCAGATCTCGGCGGGGAAGCTGGAACCGCCCGCGCGCCCGCCGCCGGCCGTGCCGGTGAGCGTGACCTGCTTGTGGGTGACGGGGTCCTCGCCGAACATCGCGACGACGGTGACCAGTTCGGGGGTGTAGCCGGTGAACCAGCCGGCCACGTTGGACTCGGTGGTACCGGTCTTGCCGGCGGCCTGGTAGGCGCTGCTCTTGACCTTGTTGCCGGAGCCGTCGTTGACCACGCCGGTCAGCACCTTGGTGACGGTGTCGGCGGTCTGACGGCTGATGGCCTGGCTGCCGATGGCCTCACGGGGGGTGAACTCGCCGTCCCTGTGCTCGGCGCTCTTGATGATGGTCGGCGTGACCTTCTTGCCGTGGTTGTCGAGGGTCGCGTAGACGGCCGCCATCTCCAGGGTGTTGGCGCTCATGGTGCCGAGCGACATGGCCGGCTGGTCCTCTTGCCAGCCGTCGCGGTCCTTCATGCCCATCGCGAGGGCCGTCTTCTTCACGTCGGGCGCGCCGACGTCCACGATCATCTGCGCATAGACGGAGTTGACCGAGAAGTTGGTCGCGTCCTGGACGGTGATCTCCTTGCCGAAGTCCTTGTCGTCCTGGTTCTGCGGGGCGAACGCGATCTTGCTGCCGACGACGCCGCGCTTGCTGGTGCCGTCGTAGAGCGCGTTCGGGGTGATCGGCTTGCCGTCCTGGGTGGTGGCGTTGTTCTCCAGGGCGGAGGCGAGCACGATCGGCTTGAAGGTCGAGCCGGGCTGGTAGTCGGTGCGCAGGGCGTTGCTCGCGGCCTTCTCCGCCAGGCCCTGACCGCCGTACATGGCGACGATCGCGCCGGTCTTCGGGTTCACCGAGGTGGCGCCGGCCTGGACGCTCTGGTCCTGGGGGCGGTTCTTGGTGTCCTTGCGGTCGAGCTTGGACTCCAGCTCGTCCTGGACCGCAGTCTCCAGCGCCGCCTGCTTCTTCGGGTCGATGTTGAGCACGATGTTCCAGCCACCGGCCGCGATCTCCGCGTCGGTGATCTCCTGCTCGTTCATCTCGTCGTTGGCCGCCTGGATCAGGTAGCCCTTCTGGCCGTCCATGCCCGGGCGGGGCTTGGGCTTGATCGGCGGCGGGAGGGTCATCGTCTTGCGCTTGGCCGCGTCCAGCTCGCCCATCTCGACCATGTTGTCGAGGACGGCGTTGAAGCGGATGTTGACCAGCTTCCTGCCGTTCGGGCCGGCCGTCGCCAGGTCGTACTGGCTGGGGGCCTGGATGACGGCGGCGAGGTAGGCGCCCTGCTCCAGCGTGAGCTTGTCGGCGTCGACTCCGTAGAAGGCCTGGGCCGCGGCCTGGATCCCGTACGCGTTGCGGCCGTAGAAGTTGGTGTTCAGGTACCCGGCGAGGATGTCGTTCTTCTCCATGCGCTGGTCGACCTTGAGGGAGATGACGAGCTCCCGGAGCTTACGGGTCGCCGACTGGTCCTGCGTCAGGTAGTAGTTCTTGACGTACTGCTGGGTGATCGTCGAGCCGCCGGCCTTGCCCTTGCCGGTGACCGTGTTGAACAGGCCTCGGGCCACGCCCATCACGTCGATGCCGCGGTCCTTGTAGAAGGACTTGTTCTCGATGGCGATGAATGCCGTGCGGACTTCCGGCGGGATCTTGTCGATCGTCACGATCTCGCGGTTCATCTCACCGGTGCGGGCCATGATCGAGCCGTCGGCGTACCGGTAGGTGTTGCTCTGGAGCGTGGCCTGCTTGTTCGGGTCGGTGGGTTCGTTCACCGAGAAGTAGAGGATGACCGCCGCGGCCATGAGGAGCAGGATCAGCCCGAGGAACGTCCCGAGGATCTTCTTCCACGTGAAGAAGCGACGTATGCCGGTGCGTTTGCCGGCGCTTCCTCTGCCCTTGGTGCCCTTCGTGCGTCCGCTCGGCGCCCGCCGCGCACCGCGCTGCTGCTGCGCCTTACGCACTTCTGCTCGGCCCATCGCTCCCGCTCCGCTCGATTACCCCCCCGACGTCAGCTCAGAAAGCTAACACCGCAGGCTGTGACAAAGGTTGGCCAACTATGACCATTACCGGTCAATTCGGACGTGAGAATCAGCACCCACGTCACAGGAACCGACGCCCACCTAAGCCGAAGGGTTGCTGTAGCGCAAAAAAGTGATATCACTTTGCTAGGCGGTCCGACCGACCGCGACCAGAGAAACGGGGCAAATGATGACGAACCAAATCGCGACCCCAGACGGAGTACGGGAGTTCACCGCGCACAGTGTGGGCGGCGGCCGGGCGTTGCTGCTCGGACTGGCGGGCATGGCAGCGGGAGCGGGCGTGATCGCGGCGGGCGCGGTGGCGCCGGGCCTCGCGCTCAAGCTCACCCTGATAGCGGCCGGCGTGCTCCTGGACCTCGCCGCCCTGATCGCGATGACCGGGCTGAACACGGTGGCGCCGGGCGAGGCCCGGGTCGTCCAGCTGTTCGGCCGCTACCGGGGGACGATCCGCGCCGACGGACTGCGCTGGGTCAATCCGCTGACCTCGCGCGAGAAGATCTCCACCCGCGTGCGCAACCACGAGACGGCCGTCCTGAAGGTCAACGACGCCTACGGCAACCCGATCGAGCTGGCGGCGGTCGTCGTGTGGCGGGTCGAGGACACCGCGCGGGCCACCTTCGAGGTCGAGGACTTCACCGAGTTCGTCGAGACCCAGACCGAGGCGGCGGTCCGCCACATAGCGATCGAGTACCCCTACGACGCGCACGAGGAGGACGGCCTGTCGCTGCGCGGGAACGCCGAGGAGATCACCGAGAAGCTCGCGGTCGAACTGCACGCGCGGGTCGAGGCGGCCGGGGTGCACATCATCGAGTCGCGCTTCACGCACCTCGCGTACGCTCCGGAGATCGCCTCCGCGATGCTCCAGCGCCAGCAGGCGGGCGCGGTCGTGGCGGCCCGCAAGCAGATCGTGGAGGGCGCGGTGGGCATGGTCGAGCTGGCCCTCACCCGCCTGCAGGAGGAGGACATCGTGGACCTGGACCCGGAGCGCAAGGCCGCCATGGTCTCGAACCTGATGGTCGTCCTGTGCGGCGACCGCGCCGCCCAGCCGGTACTCAACACGGGCACCCTCTACCAGTGACCCCCGGCGGCGAGGAGAACCCGGCGGGTCGCCAGGCGCGCAAGCAGGTGCTGCTGCGGCTCGACCCGCAGGTGTACGAGGCGCTGGCCCGCTGGGCGGGCGAGGAGCTGCGCAGCGCGAACGCGCAGATCGAGTTCCTGCTCCGCCGCGCCCTCGGCGAGGCCGGCCGCCTCCCGTCCGCCCCGGGCCCCCTCCCCCGCCGGGGCCGCCCCCCAAAATCCGCGGACTGACCGTCGGCTGCCGGGCCCGTCCACCAAGCGCGGCCGCTCAGTCCGTGGGCCACACCGGCAGCGGCCGCACCGCTTCGCGCAGCGCGGCGGCAACGGCCCGGAACTCCTCCTGCCGGGCCGTCCCGGTGCGCATCGCCAGGGCGATCCGCCGCGAGGGCGCGGGCTCGGCGAAGTATCCCGTGGACAGGTACTCGTTGCGGGCGGTCTCCAGCCGCAGGGCCGTGCGCGGCAACAGCGTCACCCCCAGTCCCCCGGCGACCAGCTGTACGAGGGTGGACAGCCCGGCCGCGGTCGTCGTGACGTCCGCCCCGGTCGTACGCCCCGCCTCGCGGCAGATGTCGAGGGCCTGGTCCCGGAGGCAGTGCCCCTCGTCCAGCAACAGCAGTTGCAGTCCCCGCAGTTCCTCCAGGGGGATGTCCCGGCGCCCGGCCAGGGCGTGCTCCCGGGGCGCGAGCAGTACGAAGTCCTGGTCGAAGACCGGCAGTTCGGTGACGCCGGGGACCCCGAGCGGCACCGCCAGCAGGAGCAGGTCCAGGCGCCCGCCGGCCAGCCCCTCCAGCAGCGAGGCGGTCTGCTCCTCGTGCACCTGGAGGTCCATCCGCGGGTAGCGCCGGTGGAACAGCCCGAGCACGGTCGGCAGCAGGTACGGCGCCACCGTGGGGATCACCCCGAGCCGCAGGATCCCGGTGAAGGGAGCCCGTACCGCCTCGGCCTCCTCCAGCAGCCCGGCCACGGCGTCGAGCACCACCTGCGCCCGGGCCGCGATCCGCTCGCCCGCCGGCGAGAGCAGAACCTTGCGGGTGGTGCGCTCCAGCAGCTGCACGCCGAGGGTCTCCTCCAGCGCGGAGACGGACCCGGAGAGCGCCGGCTGGCTCATGCCGATGGAGGCGGCGGCGTCCCGGAAGTGCAGGTGCTCGGCGACCGCCGCGAAGGCGCGCAGCTGAGCGAGCGTCGGTTGCTTCGCTCCCCTATTACCGACAGCCACTGATAGGTACCTCCGATCACCCGCCACAAGACTAGCTATTTCTGTAATCAATGCAGCTGTGCCAGCATGTGAGATTCGTCCAACCCCCTCGGAAATCCCCCAAAAGGGGCTCTTTCCATTCCGCAAGGAGAGCCAGTGCTCACTGTCGGCGACCAGTTCCCCACCTTCGACCTGACCGCCTGCGTCTCGCTCGAGGCCGGCAACGAGTTCGCGCAGATCGACCACAAGACGTACGAGGGCAAGTGGAAGGTCGTCTTCGCATGGCCCCTCGACTTCACTTTCGTGTGCCCGACGGAGATCGCCGCCTTCGGCAAGCTGAACGAGGAGTTCGCCGACCGCGACGCGCAGGTCCTCGGCTTCTCGCTCGACTCCGAGTACGTGCACCACGCCTGGCGCAAGGACCACGCCGACCTGCGTGACCTGCCCTTCCCGATGATGTCGGACATCAAGCGCGAGCTGTCGAACGACCTGGGCATCCTCGGCCAGGACGGCCTGCCGATGCGCGCCGTCTTCATCGTGGACCCGAACAACGAGATCCAGTTCTCGATGGTGACCGCCGGTTCCGTGGGCCGTAACCCCAAGGAGGTCCTGCGGGTCCTCGACGCCCTGCAGACCGACGAGCTGTGCCCCTGCAACTGGAACAAGGGCGACAGCACCATCGACGCCGGCGCGCTGCTGGCCGGTGAGTGACGGATGTCCCTCGACTCCCTGAAGTCGGCCATACCGGACTTCGCCAAGGACCTGAAGCTGAACCTCGGTTCGGTCATCGGCAACAGCGAGCTCCCGCAGCAGCAGCTGTGGGGCACCGTCCTGTCCTGTGCGATCGCCGCCCGCTCCCCGCGCGTCCTGCGTGAGCTGGAGCCCGAGGCGAAGGCGAACCTCTCGCCGGAGGCGTACACCGCCGCCAAGTCCGCCGCCGCGGTCATGGCGATGAACAACGTCTTCTACCGCACCCGGCACCTGCTCTCCGACCCGGAGTACGGCACCCTGCGCGCGGGCCTGCGGATGAACGTCATCGGCAACCCGGGCGTGGAGAAGGTCGACTTCGAGCTGTGGTCGCTCGCGGTCTCCGCGATCAACGGCTGCGGCCAGTGCCTGGACTCGCATGAGCAGGTCCTGCGCAAGGCGGGCGTGGACCGCGAGACGATCCAGGAGGCCTTCAAGATCGCCTCGGTGATCCAGGCCGTCGCGGTCACCCTCGACGCCGAGGCCGCCCTCGCCGCCGAGTAGCAGCGCCTCGTACGACGGACAGGGCCCCGCGACCGGAAACGGCGGCGGGGCCCTGCGCGTTCAGCCCGTCCTTTTTTTGCCCGTCCTCAGCGCGGCCATCAGCGCCCGCATGTCCTCGATCATCGCCGCCTTCAGGGTGTCCCGGTCCGGCCGGGCGGGGGCCTGCGCCCCGGGGGCGTCATCGTCCGCGCCCCGCCCGAAGAACGCCACGTCAAGGGTGAACACCGCGCCCCCGTCACGGACCCGCAGCCGGAGGTCGTCCTCGACCCCGGGACCGGTGATCACGGCCTGCTCTCCGATGCCGGGCACCGCCTCCCAGTTGCCGCTACCGGTGCCGAGCATCCGGTCGTACCTGGAGCCGAGTTCGAACTCGGCCGCCGGATCCGTCTTCTTGTGCAGTTCGACCGCGGACACGACGAAGAACCCGTCGTCGTCCGCCGGGTTCTTGCTGTCGAGGTCGCACTGCGCCCAGTCCATCGCCGGATGCCGGCCGGCCGCCTGGGGGGACGAGGCGGAGAGAGCGCCCAGCGTCCCGGACAGCGCCGTCGCCTGGAACTGTCCGCACAGGTTGTCCGGGATCCGGTAGCGGATCTCCGGCTCCGTCAGCCGGTCCCCGTAGGCGTAGAGGCCGCCCGCCCACAACGCGGAGGTGGCCACCACCGTCACCGGCACCCACCACCACGGCCGGCCCGGTCCGCGCTCGCGTTCCCGCGGCGACGCGTCCTCCTGCGCGATCCCGGCCGGCGGCGCCGGCCCCCACTCCCCGTCGAGCTCGGGCTCGCCGATCATCCCGCCCCCTACTTCTCGAGTGCGTCGAGCAGCGCGCGCGTGTCCGCGATCAGCGCCGCCTGGACCGCGGTGGAGTCCGTGGCGGGGCGGCCGTTCTTCTCCTCGAAGGTGGGGGCGAACGCCTGGACGGTGAAGACCGCACCGCCGTCCAGCACCTTGAGCGCGAGCTCCCGTTCACCGGCGGACGTCATCATGACGGCGCGCTCACCGAGGCCCGGCACCGCTTCCGTCCGCAAGGCGCCCATCCTGGCGATGGTCAGGAGCGACGGTACGTCGAACTCGACCGACGGGTCCGTCTTCTTGTGCAGGTCGACCCGCGCCCACACGGTGAAGTCCTCCACCCCGTCGCCGCCGTTCTCCAGGACGCACACGGCCGCGTCCACGGCCGGATGGCTGTCCTCCTTGTTCACGGGCCTGTTCTCGTGCATCTCCCCGGCGATTCCGGTCAGCGCCTTGGCCGTGAAGTCCTCGCACAGGTTCTTCGACGCCCGGTACGAGACCGTCGGCGCGGCCAGCCGGTCCCCGAAGGCGTACAGCCCGCCGGCCCACACCGCGGACGCCACCACGACACCGCCCAGCGCCCACAGCCACGGCCGCGCACCGCCCGTCGCCCGCTCCCGCTCCCGCCCGCGCGGAGCGAGCGTCTCCGCCGACTCCTCCGAACGCTCCGTTGTCCACTCCCCGTCGAGCTCCGGGTCAGTGATCACGTCCGCCTCCCGCCGTCGGGCACCCGGCCCAGGGCCGTCGAACCGTGCGGGGCCGGACCGACCGTTCCGGCTCCGTGGTGCAGCTGCTCGCGCGAGTACGCCCTCAGGTACCCCACCACCGTGTTGGTCACGGCCACCAGCGGAACGGCGACCACCGCTCCCCCGATGCCCGCGATCATCCCGCCGGCGGCCACCGACAGCACCACCGCGAGCGGGTGCACCCGTACCGCCCGGCCCAGGATGAAGGGCTGGAGCACGTGCCCCTCGATCTGCTGCACCGCCAACACCACCAGCAACACCATCAGCGCGCTGAACACGCCCTGGGTCACGAGCGCCACGACCACCGCGAGCGCCCCCGAGACCACCGCGCCGACCAGCGGGATGAAGGCGAACAGGAAGATGAAGACGGCCAGCGGCACCGCCATCGGCACGTCGAGGAAGTAGATGCCGAGGCCGATGAAGATGGCGTCGATGAGGGCGACGATGACCGTGCCGCGCACGTACGCGGTCAGCGTGCGCCAGGCGCGCGGACCGGCCCCCGCCACGCCGGGCCGGGCCGCGGCCGGGACGAGGCCCAGCGTCCAGGTCCAGATGCGCTTGCCGTCGTAGAGGAGGAAGAGCGTGGAGAACATCGCGAGCAGGATGCCCGTCAGCACCTCGACGAGCACCGTCACGCCTTGCAGGCCGGCTGAGGTGATCTGCTCCGTGTTGGTGCCGATGGTGTCGGTGAGGTTCTTCGCGATGTCGTTGATCTGCTTCTCGGTCACGTGGAACGGACTGTCCAGTGCCCAGAGCTTGAGTTCGTTGATGCCGTCGCGGACGCGGTCGGAGAGGTCGTCGAGGTTCTCCATGACCTGCCAGACCACGAACCAGCCGACGAGTCCGATGACCACGAAGCCGAGGATCGCCGTGACCGCCGTGGCCAGACCCCGTGGCATTCCGAGCCGGCGCAGCCGGACGACGAAGGGCTGGAGCATCGCGGTGACGAGCATGGCGGCGGCGAAGGCGAGGACGACCAGGCGCACTTCGCTGATCACCTTCATCAGCACCCAGAGCATCCCGGCGAGGAGCAGCAGCCGCCAGCTGGCCTCGGCGGCGACGCGCATCCCCCAGGGGACCACGCTCGCCGGGTCGGGGCGCTCGGGAACGGCCTGCACGGCGGCGTGGGCCGCGCGGGCCGCCGGGGGCGTCGGTGCGGGCTCCGGCGGCTCGGATGCGGCCATCGCGGCAACGGGCGGCTCGGAGGCGCCCGGTGGCCGCTCGGGCTCGCCAGGACCCGGCAGGTCGCCCCTGGTCTCGGCCTCCATCGCGGCGCGCCGCTCGTTGAGCCGCGCCTCCATCTGGTTCAGCCTGTTCCCGAGCCGGCCGAGCCAGCCTTCCCGCTTCGCCATGTCGATTCCTTCCCCCGCCCCCGGTCTACGGGCACACCTCGAAGACCGTACACGCGAGGAGCCCCGCGCCGTAGGACGGTGCGGGGCTCCCCGGGGTTGAGCGGTGCTGCGGCCGCGGCTGTCTAGTACCAGCCGTTGGCCTGGTGGAAGCTCCAGGCGGCGCAAGGGCTGCCGTAGCGGTCCTCCATGTAGTTCAGACCCCACTTGATCTGCGTGGCGGGGTTGGTGCGCCAGTCGGCGCCGGCCGAGGCCATCTTCGAACCGGGCAGTGCCTGGACCAGACCGTAGGCGCCCGAGGACTTGTTCACGGCCAGGTAGTTCCAGGTGGATTCCTGGTTGATGATGTTGGAGAAGCACTGGAACTGGCCGGCCGGGACCATCTGCTGGGCGATGGCCTTGACCTGCGCGACCGTGTAGGAGCTCTGGACCGCGAAGTCGCCGGCGTCGCGGGCGGCGGAGCGGCTGGCCGCCTCCTTCGCCTCGCGTGCCTTCTTCGCCTGCTCGTCCGCCGCCTTCTGGGCTTCCGCCTTCTTGGCCTTGGCGTCCTCGGCGGCCCGGAGGCGGGCGGCCTCCTCGGCCGAACGCTTCGCGTCGGCGTCGGCGGCGTGGGCGATGGCGTCGGCCTGCTGCGTCAGGGACCCGCTCTGGACCTGCGCCTGGTCGCCGACCGGGATGTCGGCGAGGAGAGTCGCGCCGGACGCGGTCGTCTCGAGATCGTTCGTGGGGTCGCCAGTGGCCACGCCCACGACTGCGCCGACGGTGGTGACCGCGGTGGCCGAAGCCACGGCGAACCCCCGGACCGAGATCCGGCTCACACGGTGTCCTTCCAGCAGCGTCCGCAGTGACCGCGCGGGCGCAAAAGTGCCCCTCGACTCTGGCCTCCGTGGTTCTACGGTCACTGGAGACGCGGGCCCGTGGACGACTCCCTCGCGGGGGTCGGTCCGTGAAACTCCGGGCGGCATACGGCATTCGACTGTGGAGTTGTGGTGCTGCGCGTACCTCACGGGAGATACAGGTGTGCCGTATGCGGGGCCTGACGGAAACCAGACTCTGCCGGACCTCGACGCCGCAAGGCAATTCTCCGTTGCGTGGGAAAGGTCACACCGGGCACGTCGCCGCCGATTTCGTCAAAGGCCTGTGCAGCACGACGCCGCCCGGCTAGGCTCTCGGGCCTTTGCCGGGCGGCGCCAACTCACCTTCCCGCTATGAGGTTTTTGACCGTTTCGACCGCCGCCGTGGAGGGCCGTCGGATCAGAGGTTCTCGAGCATCTCGGTGACCAGTGCGGCGATCGGGGAGCGCTCGGAACGGGTGAGCGTGACATGCGCGAAGAGCGGATGCCCCTTCAGTTTCTCGACCACGGCGACCACTCCGTCGTACCGGCCGACCCGCAGGTTGTCCCGCTGGGCGACGTCGTGGGTCAGAACGACCCGCGAATTGGCCCCGACCCGGGACAGAACGGTCAGCAGGACGTTCCGCTCCAGCGACTGCGCCTCGTCCACGATCACGAAGGCGTCGTGCAGCGAGCGGCCGCGGATGTGCGTGAGCGGCAGGACCTCCAGCATCCCGCGGTTCAGCACCTCCTCGATGACCTCGCGCCCGGCGACCGAGGAGAGGGTGTCGAAGACCGCCTGCGCCCAGGGGCTCATCTTCTCGGACTGGTCCCCGGGCAGATAGCCGAGCTCCTGCCCGCCCACCGCGTACAGCGGCCGGAAGACCATCACCTTCTGATGCTGCCTCCGCTCCAGCACCGCCTCCAGGCCCGCGCAGAGCGCCAGCGCCGACTTTCCGGTGCCGGCCCGGCCGCCCATCGAGATGATCCCGATCTCGGGGTCGAGGAGGAGGTCCAGCGCGATCCGCTGCTCGGCGCTGCGGCCGTGCAGCCCGAAGGCCTCGCGGTCGCCCCGTACGAGCTTCACGTTGCCGTCCGAGGTGATCCGGCCCAGCGCCTTGCCGCGCTCGGACTGCAGGACCAGTCCGGTGTGCACGGGCAGTTCGGCGGCCTCCGGCACGTAGAGCCGCTCCTCCGAGTAGAGGAGGTCCACCTGCTCACCGGAGAGGGCGAGCTCGCTCATGCCCGTCCAGCCGCCGTCGGTGATCGCGAGCTCCGCGCGGTACTCCTCCGCGATCAGCCCCACGGAGGAGGCTTTGATGCGCAGGGGGAGATCCTTCGAGACCACCGTGACGTCGTAGCCCTCGGCCTGGAGATTGCGGGCGACGGCGAGGATCCGCGAGTCGTTGTCCCCCAGTCGGAAGCCGGCGGGCAGGACACCCGGGTCGGAGTGGTTGAGCTCGACACGCAGGGTGCCGCCCAGATCGCCCAGCGGGATGGGAGCGTCCAGGCGACCGTTGCGAACCCGGAAGTCGTCGAGCAGGCGCAGGGCCTGGCGCGCGAAGTAGCCGAGTTCGGGATGGTGCCTCTTTGCCTCCAGCTCGGTGATCACCACGATCGGGAGCACGACCTCGTGCTCGTCGAAGCGGGAGATCGCGTTGGGGTCTGCCAGCAGGACGCTGGTGTCGAGGACGTAGGTCCGCCTGTCGGGCAGGCGGCTCTTAGTGCTGGTCACCACGGAAGGACGTACCCCCTCGGAAGAGGTCGGGCCATGAAGACCGGACCGGTCATCGGCACCCATGCCAGGGCCGATTTCCGGCCCTCCACTCCGTCCGTGCGTACCGCACGTGCGTCCTGGTGCAAAGGGCCTCCCGGGCGGACGGCCCCATGCCGTCCGCTGAGACTCGACACCCGTGGATCGGGCATCGACCTGAAAGGGATATTCCCCGAACAGGCCAGGCCATGCCATGGCATATGACGGACGCTCGGTGAATCCCTGGTGAAGGCTTCGCGGGGAGGGCGTACGGGGCGCCCGAGTGGCGTACGGGGCGCCGGGGGGACGGGCGTACGGGTGCCGGGGGCGCGGGCGCCGAGGGGGCGTCAGGCGCCGGCCGCTCAGGTGCCGTAGCGCCGGTGGCGGGCCGCGTAGTCGCGCAGGGCCCGCAGGAAGTCGACCTTCCGGAAGGCCGGCCAGAAGACCTCGCAGAAGTAGTACTCCGAGTGGGCGCTCTGCCAGAGCATGAATCCGGACAGCCGCTGCTCGCCGCTGGTGCGGATCACGAGGTCGGGGTCGGGCTGGCCGCGGGTGTAGAGGTGCTCGGCGATGTGGTCGATGTCGAGGATCTCCGCGAGCTCCTCGAAGGAGGTGCCCTTACGCGCGTGCTCCAGCAGCAGCGAGCGGACCGCGTCGGCGATCTCCTGGCGACCGCCGTAGCCGACGGCGACGTTGACGAGTATCCCGTCGACGTCGTGGGTGGCCTGCTCGGCCTCCTTGAGCACGGTCTGCGTCCGGGCGGGCAGGATGTCGAGGTTGCCGACGTGGTGGACGCGCCAGCGGCCGTCCGCGGCGAGGCCCCGCACGGTGTTCTCGATGATGTTGAGCAGGGGGCGGAGCTCGACCTCGGGCCGGTCCAGGTTGTCCGTGGAGAGCATCCACAGGGTGACGACCTCGACGTCCGTCTCGGTGCACCAGCCCAGCATCTCGGAGATCTTGTCCGCTCCGGCCTGGTGGCCCTGCTCCGTCGTACCACCGGACGCCTTGGCCCAGCGACGGTTCCCGTCCAGGATGACGCCGATGTGCTTGGGCGCCGCGTCGTGGTCGAGGCGGCCTTCCACCCGGCGTGCGTAGAGCCTGTACACCAGGTCGCGCAGATTCACGATCTTCCAGCCCCTCCGTGCAATGCCCCCGTGCGAATTGCGGTCCCCCCCGAGTGCGCCACATTACTGCGCGGCGGGATCCGGTACCCAACTCGGTCTGTCACAAGTCCGTGATAGGGAGGACAACGTGACTGATACCAATCCCTATCGGGCAGAGCCCTCGCGCTACGACTCCATGGAGTACCGACGCACCGGCCACAGCGGCCTCAAGCTCCCCGCCATCTCCCTGGGCCTCTGGCACAACTTCGGGGACGACAGGTCCCTGGAGTCCCAGCGGGCGATCCTCCGCCGGGCCTTCGACCTCGGCGTCACCCACTTCGACCTGGCGAACAACTACGGTCCGCCGCCCGGCTCGGCCGAGCTGAACTTCGGCAAGATCTTTTCGCAGGACTTCGCCTCCTACCGCGACGAGCTGATCCTCTCCACCAAGGCCGGCTACCTGATGCACCCCGGGCCGTACGGCGAGTGGGGCAGCCGGAAGTACCTGCTCAGCTCGCTCGACGCCTCGCTGAAGCGGATGGGCGTGGACTACGTCGACATCTTCTATTCGCACCGCTTCGACCCGGACACCCCGCTGGAGGAGACCATGGGCGCCCTCGCGTCCGCGGTCCAGCAGGGCAAGGCGCTGTACGTGGGCGTCTCCTCCTATACGGCGGACCAGACGGCCGAGGCGGTGCGGATCCTGCGCGGGATGGGCGTGCGTCCGCTCATCCACCAGCCCTCGTACTCCATGATCAACCGCTGGACGGAGGAGGACGGGCTGCTGGACACCCTGGAGGACGCCGGCATGGGGTGCATCTCCTTCGCACCGCTCGCGCAGGGAATGCTCACCGGCAAGTACCTGGAGGGCATCCCGTCGGACTCGCGGGCCGCGCAGGGCAAGTCCCTGAACCCGGCTCTGCTGTCGGACGACGTGCTGCGCCGGCTGACCGGTCTGAACGAGATCGCGGCCCGCCGCGGCCAGTCGCTCGCCCAGCTGGCGCTGAACTGGGTGCTTCGCGACGACCGGATGACCTCGGCGCTGATCGGCGCGTCGAGCGTGCGGCAGCTGGAGGAGAACGTGGCCGCGCTGGCGGCCGCACCGCTGTCCGAGGCCGAGCTGAAGGACATCGACTCCTTCGCCGTCTCCACCCCCGGCACCAACATCTGGGCCCAGCGCGGCTGACCTGCGCGTTTGGCTCGTCGCCCGGATGCGGGGCGGAGAAACAAAAAACGGGCCGGTCCGTGGGGGGGATACGGACCGGCCCGAGGGGGGGGTTCCACCATAACCCTTCGTAAAGCATGCTGCGTGCATCGGCGCGACACGATTACGCTCCGAAACCGCCCAGCAGCACTCCGGTGAGTGCTCCGGCCGCCATGAAGGGGCCGAAGGCGAAGCCCTGCTTGCCGGTCGCGGGGCCGCGCGGCACCAGGGCCAGCCCGTAGAGGGCCCCGTAGAGGAAGCCCAGGAAGGCCCCCGCAGCCCATACCCCCCACCCGTACCACCCAAGAGCGACCCCCAGCGAGAGCGCCAGCTTGACGTCGCCGAAGCCCATCCCGGCGGGGTTGATCAGATGGAGCAGCAGGTACGCGGCTGCGAGCGCGCCCCCGCCGAGCAGCGCGAGCCGCCAGTCGCCTCCGGCGCGGGGCAGGAGGGCGCTCGCACCGAGCCCGGCGGCGACCGCGGCGGCGAGCGGCAGGGTCAGTACGTCGGGCAGCCGGTGCACGGCCCGGTCCACGAGGGCGAGCAGGAGGACCACCGGGGCGAGCCCCACGTAGGCCAGGACCTCGGGCCGCGCCCCGACGGCCGCCCCGAGCGCGGCGCAGAGCGCCCCGGCGAGGGCGGCGACGGGGACGGTGCGGCTCCCGTAGGCGTGCGGGGCCGTGGACGCGGGGGGCGGCAGGCCGTCCGGGCCCGGCACTACGGCCCCCGCGGGAACCCGGCAGCGGGCCGGGCCGAGCCAGCCGCGCAGCCGATGCCCCTGCGGGCAGCGGTCGCGCCAGGGCTCCCCCGACTCGACGGAGAGCCGGTACACGACGCGCGGCAGCAGCACCCCGGCGACCACGCCGTACCCGGCGGCAAGAAGGATCACGACCACACCCATCCGCCGAAGGTAGGCCCCGCACCCCCACTTCCAGCTCCACCGCACCATCCCAGCCCCGCCGCGCAACTCCAGCCCCGCCGGGCACAATCCAGCCCCGCCGGCGTTTGAGGCGCGGGGTCCGGGGCGGAGCCCCGCTCTTTTCAGCCCCGCCGGCGTTTGAGGCG
>NZ_JBVHVF010000034.1:0-15775 GCF_055564955.1 Streptomyces sp. NPDC028910
TACCCCCCCCCCCCCCCCCCCCCCCCTCTTTTTCTCCCCCCCCCCCCCCCCCCCCCCCCCCCCCCCCCCCCCCCCCCCCCCCCCCCCCCCCCCCCCCCCCCCCCCCCCCCCCCCCCCCCCCCCGAGGCGGCCCGCAGGGAAGGGCAGCTCCGCAAGGCCCGACGCCCGGGACCGGGGCGGGGCCCGCGGGGCGGTCCACCGCCCCGCCCAGCCCCGCCCCGCCCAGCCCGCCGCCAGGCGCTACGCCTCGCGCGACCCCTCGTACATCTCCTCGATCAGGTGCTTGAACTCACGCTCGACCACCGGCCGCTTCAGCTTCAGGCTGGGCGTCAGATCCCCGTGTTCGACATCCAGGTCACGCGGCAGCAGCCGGAACTTCTTGATCGTCTGCCACCTCTGAAGGCCCTCGTTGAGGGTCTGCACGTACGTCTCGATGAGCCGCACGGTCTCCGGCGCGGCCAGCACCTCCCCGTACGTCTTGCCCTCCAGCCCGTGGTCGGCCGCCCAGGTCAGGATCGACGGCTCGTCGAGGGCGATCAGGGCCGAGCAGAAGTTCCGGTCGGCGCCGTGCACGACGATGGTCGACACGTACGGGCAGATCGCCTTGAACTGGCCCTCGATCTCCGCCGGCGCGACGTACTTGCCGCCCGAGGTCTTGATCAGGTCCTTCTTGCGGTCGGTGATGCGCAGGTAGCCGTCGGGCGACAGCTCGCCGATGTCGCCCGTGTGCAGCCAGCCGTCGGACTCCAGGACCTCGGCGGTCTTCTCCGGCTGCCGGTGGTAGCCCTGCATGATGCCGGGACCGCGCAGCAGGACCTCGCCGTCGTCCGCGATGCGGACCTCGGTGCCGGGGAGCGGCTTGCCGACGGTGCCGGTGCGGTAGGCCTCGCCCGGGTTGACGAAGGAGGCCGCGCTGGACTCGGTCAGGCCGTAGCCCTCGAGGATGTGGATGCCCGCGCCGGAGAAGAAGTAGCCGATGTCGGGCGCCAGGGCGGAGGCGCCGGAGACGGCGGCGCGCAGGTTCCCGCCGAAGGCCTCGCGGAGCTTGGAGTAGACGAGCGCATCGGCGATCTTGTGCTTGGTGGAGAGGCCGAAGGGGGCGCTCGCCCGACCGGTGCGGCGGAAGTTGTCCTGCGTGACCTTGGCGTACTCCCGCGCGACGCCGACCGACCACTGGAAGATCTTGTACTTGGCACCGCCGGCGGCCCGGGCCTTGGCGGCCACGCCGTTGTAGACCTTCTCGAAGATGCGCGGAACGGCGGCCATGTACGTCGGCTGCACGATCGGCAGGTTGTCGATGATCTTGTCGATCCGGCCGTCGACGGCGGTCACGTGCCCGGCCTCGATCTGCCCGGAGGTCAGCACCTTGCCGAAGACGTGGGCCAGCGGCAGCCACAGGTACTGGACGTCTTCCTTGCCGATCAGGCCGGTGGCGACCATCGCCTTGGCCATGTACGACCAGTTGTCGTGCGGCAGCCGGACGCCCTTGGGGCGGCCGGTGGTGCCGGAGGTGTAGATGAGGGTGGCGAGCTGGTCGGGGGTGATGGCCCCGATCCGCTCCTTGACCGCCTCGGGGTGCGCGGCGAGGTACTTCCGGCCGCTGGCCTCCAGATCGGCGAGCGAGAGCACCCAGCCCTCGGGGTCGCCCTCGGCGGCGACCGCGTCGGCGGCCTCCATGACCACGACGTGGGCGAGCTTCGGCAGGTCGGCGCGCCGCTCGCGGGCCTTCGCCAGCTGCTTCGCGTCCTCGGCGATGAGCACCCGGCTCTCGGAGTCCGAGAGGATGAACGCCGACTCGTCCGCGTTCGTGCTGGGGTAGACGGTGGTGACCGCGCCGCCGGCGCACATCACGCCGAGGTCGCAGAGGATCCACTCGACCCTGGTGTTGGAGGCGAGCGCCACGCGCTCCTCCGTCTGGAGGCCGAGGGCGATCAGTCCGGCGGCGATGGCGAAGACCCGCTCGGCCGCCTGGGCCCAGCTGAGCGATTTCCAGTCGTCCGGGGCGTCCTGGCCGCCGGCCGCGGGCACCGGGTACCGGTAGGCCTCGTCGTCGGGCGTCGCTGCGACGCGCTCAAGGAAGAGCACGGCCACGGTGGGCGGGCGGTTCTCGAGATAGGTCTGTGTGTCGCTCACGACATCCTCCGGACCGAACCACGCGGCAGTGCGTGGGCGTGGGGCGCTTGGGGGGCGCTTGGGACTGGCGGGTTTACAGCCGTTGACTTTTTAAACTGGCGAGTAACCGTCGGGCAGTGATCAGACTAGAGGCCGTCCAGCGCCTCCGTACAGAGCTCGCAAGCGGCCGGTTCATAACGAAACAGGCCCCCGCGCCGGTGCGCGGGGACCTGTTCGCGTCGGGTGACGGCGGAGCTGCTACTTCTTCTTGCCGCCGGACTCGTCACTGGAGAGGACGGCGATGAAGGCCTCCTGCGGGACCTCCACGGAGCCGACCATCTTCATCCGCTTCTTGCCTTCCTTCTGCTTCTCCAGCAGCTTCCGCTTACGGGAGATGTCACCGCCGTAGCACTTGGCGAGGACGTCCTTGCGGATGGCGCGGATGGTCTCGCGGGCGATGACGCGGGAGCCGATCGCGGCCTGGATCGGCACCTCGAAGGCCTGGCGCGGGATGAGCTCGCGCAGCTTGGCGACGAGGCGCACACCGTAGGCGTAGGCGGCGTCCTTGTGCGTGACGGCGGAGAAGGCGTCGACCTTGTCGCCGTGCAGCAGGATGTCGACCTTGACCAGGCTGGAGGACTGCTCGCCGGTGGGCTCGTAGTCGAGGGAGGCGTAACCGCGCGTCTTGGACTTCAGCTGGTCGAAGAAGTCGAAGACGATCTCCGCGAGCGGGAGGGTGTAGCGGATCTCGACGCGGTCCTCGGAGAGGTAGTCCATGCCGAGGAGGGTGCCGCGGCGCTGCTGGCAGAGCTCCATGATCGCGCCGATGAACTCGGTGGGCGCCAGCACGGTGGCCCGGACCACCGGCTCGAAGACGTCCGAGATCTTGCCCTCGGGGAACTCGCTCGGGTTGGTGACGGTGACTTCCTTGCCGTCCTCCATGACCACCCGGTAGACCACGTTGGGCGCGGTGGCGATCAGGTCGAGGCCGAACTCGCGCTCCAGGCGCTCGCGGACCACGTCCAGGTGGAGCAGGCCGAGGAAGCCGACGCGGAAGCCGAAGCCGAGCGCCGCCGAGGTCTCCGGCTCGTACACCAGCGCGGCGTCGTTGAGCTGGAGCTTGTCGAGGGCCTCGCGCAGGTCCGGGTAGTCCGAGCCGTCGAGCGGGTACAGGCCCGAGAAGACCATCGGCTTCGGGTCCTTGTAGCCGCCGAGGGCCTCGGTCGCGCCTGCGTGCAGGCTGGTGATGGTGTCACCGACCTTGGACTGACGGACGTCCTTCACGCCGGTGATGATGTAGCCCACCTCGCCGACGCCGATGCCGTCGGCCGGGGTCATCTCCGGGGAGGAGACCCCGATCTCCAGCAGCTCGTGCGTGGCGCCCGTGGACATCATCCGGATGCGCTCGCGCTTGTTGAGCTGGCCGTCGACCACACGCACGTACGTCACGACGCCGCGGTACGAGTCGTAGACGGAGTCGAAGATCATGGCGCGGGCCGGGGCGTCCTTGACGCCGACCGGGGCCGGGACCGTGGCGACGACCTTGTCGAGCAGCGCGTCCACGCCGAGACCGGTCTTCGCGGAGACGCGCAGCACGTCCTCGGGCTGGCAGCCGACCAGGTTCGCGAGCTCCTCGGCGAACTTCTCCGGCTGGGCGGCCGGCAGGTCGATCTTGTTCAGGACGGGGACGATCGCGAGGTCGTTCTCCATCGCCAGGTACAGGTTGGCGAGGGTCTGCGCCTCGATGCCCTGGGCGGCGTCCACCAGGAGGACCGTGCCCTCGCACGCGGCGAGGGAGCGCGAGACCTCGTAGGTGAAGTCGACGTGCCCGGGGGTGTCGATCATGTTGAGGATGTGGGTGCTGCCCTGACCCTCGCCCGTGGTGGGCGCCCAGGGCAGCCGGACGGCCTGGGACTTGATCGTGATGCCGCGCTCACGCTCGATGTCCATGCGGTCGAGGTACTGGGCGCGCATCTGCCGCTGGTCGACCACACCGGTGAGCTGGAGCATCCGGTCGGCAAGGGTCGACTTGCCGTGGTCGATGTGCGCGATGATGCAGAAGTTGCGGATCAGCGCCGGGTCGGTACGGCTCGGCTCGGGCACGTGGCTGGGGATCGCGGGCACGCAGTGTCCTGATTCTCGGTCGCAGTCGGAAGCGTTTGCGGAGCGTCGGTCGGAGCGAAAGTCCGGCTCCCGTCGCTGTCGGCGGCGCGATGTCGGATCTATACGCAGACTCCCATGGTCCCATGGACGGGGCAGTGCGCTCGGTTTGGGCTGCCAGGAGCGTGCCTGGTAGCCTGGGCAGCTGTGTCTCGTATGCCCTCTCAGCTGTCGAGGCACAATCCGAAGAACAAAACTCTGAACCTGAAAAGGCTCTTTCGTGGCGAACATCAAGTCCCAGATCAAGCGGAACAAGACGAACGAGAAGGCGCGCCTGCGCAACAAGGCCGTCAAGTCCTCGCTCAAGACCGCGATCCGCAAGGCCCGCGAGGCCGTCGTCGCCGGTGACGTCGAGAAGGCCACCGTGGCTTCTCGCGCCGCCGCGCGTGCGCTCGACAAGGCTGTCTCGAAGGGTGTCATCCACAAGAACGCCGCCGCCAACAAGAAGTCGGCGCTGGCCTCCAAGGTTGCCTCCCTGCAGGGCTGAGCTCCCTGATGTGATCGCCGGGTAGGGATCCAGTGGGCCCTCTCTCCCGCTCCTGACCGGCACCCCGCTCCGCACACGAAGCGTTCGCCACGCGGGTGCGGAGCAACCAAGAAGTAACCGAAGGCCCCGGCCGCCTCCCTTCCCCAGGGTGACGGCCGGGGCCTTCGTCTTGTCCGGACTGGTCTTGACCTGGCCGGACGGGCTTACCGTCTCTGGGGCCGGGCCGCGCGGGCCACTGCCACGACCGCCTTCTCCAGGGCGTACTCCGGATCGTCGCCGCCGCCCTTGACTCCCGCGTCGGCGGCGGCCACGGCACGCAGCGCCTCCGAGACGCCGTCCGCCGACCAGCCCCGCATCTGCTGGCGGACCCGGTCGATCTTCCACGGCGGCATGCCCAGGTCCCGGGCGAGGTCGCCCGGGCGGGCCCCGCGCGGGGCGGAGGCCAGCTTGCCGATCGCGCGTACCGCCTGGGCCAGGGCGCTGGTGATCAGGACCGGCGCCACCCCGGTGGACAGGGACCAGCGCAGGGCTTCCAGGGCCTCGGCCGCACGGCCCTCGACCGCCCGGTCGGCGACCGTGAAGCTGGAGGCCTCGGCCCGGCCGGTGTAGTAGCGGCCGACCACGGCCTCGTCGATGGTTCCCTCGACGTCCGCGCACAGCTGGGCCGCCGCACTCGCCAGCTCCCGCAGGTCGCTGCCGATCGCGTCCACCAGGGTCTGGCACGCCTCCGGCGTCGCCGACCGGCCCAGCGTGCGGAACTCGCCCCGCACGAACGAAAGCCGGTCCGCCGCCTTGGTCATCTTCGGGCAGGCGATCTCCCGCGCGCCCGCCTTCCGCGCCGCGTCCAGCACGGCCTTGCCCTTGACCCCGCCGGCGTGGAGGAGGACGAGGACGATCTCCTCGTAGGGCGCGTCGAGATAGGCCTTGACCTCCTTGACCGTGTCCGCGGAGAGGTCCTGCGCGTTGCGCATGACCAGGACCTTGCGCTCGGAGAAGAGCGAGGGGCTCGTCAGCTCGGCCAGTGTGCCGGGCTGCAGCTGCTCGGGGGCGAGGTCGCGGACGTCCGTGTCGGCATCGGCGGCGCGGGCGGCCGCCACCACCTCCCGGACGACACGGTCGAGCAGCAGTTCCTCCTGCCCCACCGCGAGGGTGAGCGGGGCAAGCGGATCGTCGGTGGAATTCTTCCTGGTGGCCATCGCCTCCAGCATCCCACGCCGCACTGACAGCCCCCCGCGCCGCGGCCCCCTCCACTGGATCCCTGAGAATGGTCCGGTGAACGTGCGACATGTACTCGTCCTGCCCGACCGCGACGCCGCCGAGGAGGTGGCGCAGGAGGCCGTCGACCGCTTCGGCCTCCCGGAGGAGCCGCAGTTGGTGCGCGACGCGCTGGCCGGCGAGGACGACGCCGAGGACGCCCAGTGGCTGGTGGTCGTCGAGGATCCGCAGGAACGGCTCGACACCGCCTCGCTTGACGGCCTCGCCGCCGAGTACGAGGGCTGGCTGGAGGCCCCGTAGAAGTCGGGCCCGGCTCAGGCCTTGTGGACGATCTGCACGTCCAGGGTCACGTCCACGCTCGATCCGACCGCCGCGATTCCGTGCGCCAGTATCGACTGCCAGTTCAGGGTGAAGTCCTCGCGGTGCAGCTCGGCGGTGGCCCGGGAGGCGGCCCGCACCTCGCCCTCCAGCCCCGTACCGAGACCCAGGTAGTGGGTGTCCAGGGTGACCGATCGGCTGACCCCGTGGAGGGTGAGGGCGCCGGTCACGGCCCAGCGGCTGCCGCTGCGGTGGATGAACCGTTCGCTGTAGAACTCCACCGTGGGGTGCCGGACCGCGTCCAGGAAGTCCCCCGACCGCAGGTGGTCGTCGCGCAGCCGCACGCCGGTGTCGATGCTCGCCGCGTCGATGATCACGTGCATGGAGGAGTCCTCCATGCGCTCGGCTATCCGTACCGCGCCGGCGAACGTGTTGAACCGGCCGCGGATCCGGGCCAGGCCGATGTGCCGGGCCGTGAAGGCGATGGACGAGTGCGTCGGGTCGAGCTCCCAGTGGCCGGGCTGCGGCAGCAGCGGCGGTTCCACCGCGTCGAGGATGATCTCCCCGGTGGCGGGCTCCACCGGCTCCCCCACGAGCGCCACCCCGTGGAACGGCGCGTACCCCTCGGCGGTGACGGAGAGCCGGTACTCCCCCTCCGGCACGGCCGCCGTGAAGCCGCCGTACGGGTCGCTCTCGCCGCTGACGATCCGGCGGCCGATCGGGTCGGTCACCTCGAACGCGGCCTGCCGGACCGGCCGGTGGACCGTGTCGAGGATCCGGTAGCTGAGCAGACGCGCCGTCGGCGGCAGTGTCAGCGTCGCGGATGTGTGCGCGCTGGAACTTCCGGCCGTCTCCATCCCCCGTCGGCGACCGAACATGGCTGATGCACCCCCGTGCTGTGTGGACTTGGACCGTTCTGGCGAAGACGCATTCGATCATGCTGTCGGGTTGTGGGCAAACAGAGGGGTCGCGCCCGGTATGCCCGCGCCGGCTCCGCCGCCGACGGGCGGGAAACGCCCGCAGCCGCAGGCCCGTTCCGCTGACGGCGATCGAGCCGTCGGTGTCGGTGCGCAGTACCGTCGCCCCCACCGCTCGCAGCCGGGCGAGCGTACCCGGCGCGGGGTGTCCGTAGCGGTTGCCCGCGCCGACGGGGACGAGCGCGAGCCGTGGCCGGACCCGGGCGTGCAGCTCGGGGTCCTGGTGCGCCGAGCCGTGGTGGGCGACCTTGAGGACGTCCACCGGACCCAGGTCCGGATGCTCCCTCAAGAGCGCCTGTTGCGCCGGTGGTTCGAGGTCGCCGAGCAGGAGCAGGGTCAGTCCCGAGCCGCGCACGAGCAGGGCGACGCTCGCGTCGTTGGGACCCTCGGTCGGTGGTCCGGCCGGCGGCGGCCAGAGCACCTGCCATGCGAACGGGCCGGCCCGGCGCCGCTCCCCCTGCCTCGCCCGCACGATCGGCACACCGGCGGCCGCCGCGGTCCTGCGGACGAACTCGGCCTGCCCCGGCGGCTCTTCCAGCGCGGTGGCCTGGATCACCCCCACGGACCGCCCCCGCAGCACCCCGGACAAGCCTCCAACGTGATCGGCGTGAAAGTGCGTCAGCAGCAGCATCGGGACCCGGTGCACACCCAGGGCGCGCAGACAGCCGTCCACCGGACCGGGATCGGGACCGGCGTCCACCACCACGGCCTCGCCGGGGCCCACGGCGAGGACGGCGGCGTCCCCCTGCCCCACGGCGCACTGCACGTAGCTCCAGTCGGGCGGGGGCCAGCCCGTGAGCGTACGGGTGAGCTGCGGCGGCCGCAGTACGGCGAGGAGCAGCAGCACCGCCAGCGCGGAGCAGAGCCACCTCCCCCGCCGGAACCGGACACCCCCGATGCCTACGACGGCCACGGTCGCGGCGGCCAGCAGCAGGCCGCCGGTGAGCCCGCCCGGCCAGGGCAGCTCCGCGCCCGGCAGCCGCGCGCCGGCCCGGGCCACGGCCGCGATCCACCCGGCCGGCACCCCCGCGCACCAGGCGAGCGCCTCCGCGGCGGGCATCCACAGCGGGGCGACCGCCAGCGCCGCGAAGCCGAGCACCGTAGCCGGGCCGGCCGCCAGCTCGGCCAGCAGATTGCACGGCACCGCCACCAGGCTGACCCGGGCCGCGAGCACCGCGACCACGGGCGCGCACACCGCCTGGGCGGCTGCGGCGGCCGCCAGGGCCTCCGCGAGCCGCGGCCCCATCCCGCGCCGCCGCAGGGCTTCGCTCCACCGGGGCGCGAGGGTGAGCAGCGCCCCGGTGGCCAGGACGGAGAGCAGGAAGCCGTAACTGCGGGCCAGCCACGGGTCGTAGAGCACGAGCAGCAGCACCGCGGCCCCCAGGGCCGGGATCAGGGACCTGCGCCGCCCGGTGGCGATGGCCAGCAAGGTGAGCGCCCCACAGGCCGCGGCCCGCAGCACGCTCGGCTCCGGCCGGCACACCACCACGAACGCCAGCGTCAGTGCGGCCCCGCACAGGGCGGTCACCCGCAGCGAGAGTCCGAGCCGGGGCGCCAGCCCGCGCCGCTCGGCCTGCTGCGCGCGGGACGGGGGCCCGATGAGCAGGAACAGCACCACGGTCAGGTTCGACCCGGAGACGGCCAGCAGGTGCAGCATGTCGGTGGCCCGGAAGGCCTCGTGCAGATCGGGCGGGACCCTGGAAGTGTCCCCGACGACCAGCCCCGGCAGCAGGGCCCTGGCGTCCGGTGCGAGCCCCTCGGTGGCCTCGCGCAGCTCGGCCCGCAACCGACCCGCGAGCCGCTGCGCGGTGTCGGGGCCACCGGTCACGCCGGGCGGGGTGTCACCGGCCGGGCGCAGCAGCGCCACGGCCCGCTCCCCGCCCTGCGCCGGGGCCAGTCGGGCGACCACCTCCACCCGGGTGGAAGGCTGCAGCCCGGCCCATCCCGCATGCCCGGCCAGCACCCGCACCGGGGTCCGGACCCGGGTGCTCGCCCCGTCGGGCCCGGTCACCCGGGTCAGTACCGCGTCCAGCACCACCAACGGCGACCCGCTCCCGCTCCCGGCGGCCCTCGGGTCGGAGCCGATCGTGAGCTCGGCGAGGACGCGGGCGTGCTCCCGCGCCAGCCCGGCGACCGGCCCGGCCCGCGCCTCGGCCCGCTGGAGCCCTGCCACCCCGGCCCCGGCGGCCGCGCACAGCAGGGCCGCCGCCACGGCCGGTGCGACCTTCCCCAGCGGCCCCCGGCGGCGGCAGCCGGCCAGCATCAACAGGCCCGCGCAGGTCACGCCCAGCCCCACCCCGACGGCGGTCCGGCCGGCGGGGGCGTCCAGGGCGAGGGCGGCCGCCGCCCAGGCGGCCACGGCCGGCACCGCGAGGCGCAGATCCACCGGGCCCGGCCCCTCGGGGCGGTTCACGGCCGCACCAGTGTGCGCAGCTCGGCGAAGCGCCGTTCACCGATGCCGTTGACCTGGCGGAGCTCCTCCACGGAACGGAAGCCGCCGCGGGCGGTGCGGAAGTCCACGATGTGCTGCGCGAGCACCGGCCCGACCCCCGGCAGAGCGTCCAGCTGCGCGACCGTGGCCGACCCCAGACTGAGCGGGCCGGGGCTCGGGCCTCCGGTGGCCCCGCCCGGCGGCGGCGGCGCCGGGGCGCCCACCAGCACCTGCTCGCCGTCCACGAGCACGCGGGCCCGGTTCAGCCCGGTGGTGTCCGTACCCGGCCGCACTCCCCCGGCGGCGGCCAGCGCGTCCTCCACCCGCGATCCGGCGGGCAGTCGGCGCACACCGGGATCCCGGACCTTGCCGCTGACGTCGACGATGATCGGCCCGGCGCCGACGGCGCCCCCCGGCGCGGCCGGAGCCGTCGCGGCTGCCGGCACCACACCAGGGGCGAGCACCGCGGGCACGGTCACCGCCCGCGGCCGGGCCGACCAGTACTGCTGCCCGGCGAAACCGACGGCGGCGACCAGCACCACGGCGACGGCGGTCACCGTGCGCGGCTCCACTCCGCAGCGGGCCTGTAGCCACAGCGGCAGCCGCTCCCGTACGGCCAGCCTCCGCGCGGTCCCGGAGGGCAGCTCGACCGCCTCATCGGGCGGAGCCCCGGGATCCGTCGCGGACGGGGCAGGCACCTGGGGCGGGCTGCTGCCGCCCAGCAGGGCTTCGGCCCGCCGGCGCACCGCCCCCGGCTCCGGATGAGGAGCCCGGTGGCCCCGGCGGCCACGGCGGTGGCGGAGACGACTGTCGGAGAGGCGGGGGCGGCCCGGTCCACTGGTGGCGCCCGACGGATGCGGCATACGCGTTCGAAGAGTCATGCCACGACCGTAGGGGCCCGCCCCGAACGCCGTTCGGAGCCTTCAATTCCGGTGGATACCGGGCCCGTTGTGGATAACCGAGTCACCCGTTCCGGTGATCAGCGGGGCGAGATGACCGCCGCCAGCAGCCCCGGCCCGGTGTGCGCCCCGATCACCGCGCCGACCTCGCTGACGTGCAGCTCGACCAGGCCGGGGATGCGCTCGCGCAGCCGCTGGGCGAGCTTCTCGGCCCGCTCCGGAGCCGCCAGGTGGTGCACCGCCACGTCGACGCTGGCGGACCCGGCGCGCTCAACGGCCAGCTCCTCCAGCCGGGCGATGGCCTTGGTGGCCGTACGCACCTTCTCCAGCATCTCGATCCGCCCGCCGTCCAGCGTCAGCAGGGGCTTCACCGCCAGGGCCGAGCCGAGGAGGGCCTGCGCGGCCCCGATCCGGCCGCCGCGGCGGAGGTAGTCGAGGGTGTCGACGTAGAAGTAGGCGGACATGTCCGCGGCCCGCTTCTCGGCGGCCGCCACGGCCTCGTCCACGGAACCGCCCGCCTCGGCCACCTCGGCGGCGGCGAGGGAACAGAAGCCGAGGGCCATCGCGACCATGCCGGTGTCCACGACGCGTACGGGCACGGGCGCGGTCCTGGCGGCGACCACGGCGGCATCGTAGGTACCGGAGAACTCGGCGGACAGGTGGAGGCTGACGATGCCGGTGGCCCCGGCGTCCGCGGCCGCCCGGTAGGCCCGGACGAACTCCTCCGGGCTGGGGCGCGAGGTGGTGACCGAGCGGCGCTTCTGCAGGGCCAGGGCCAGGCTGCGCGCCGAGATCTCGGTGCCCTCCTCCAGTGCCTCGCCGCCGAGCACCACGGTGAGCGGGACGGAGGTGATTCCGTGCCGCGCCATGGCCGGTTGGGGCAGGTAGGCCGTGGAATCGGTGACGATGGCGACATGGCGGGACATGAGGCGGAGGTTACCGCCCGTGGGCGCCGGACGGCAGCTCGGGCCCCTTGGCGGAGCGCCGGAGCCGCGAACGGCCGTTACTGTACGGCGTTGCGGCGGCGCGGCCGGATGCGGCTCGGGCTCAGGTGGTGCTCTCCGGGCGGCGCGTCTTGTGCCAGGGGTATTCGGGAGCCGGGGCGGCCGGATTCAGGGCCGCCTGCTGCTGCCCGGGAGCGGTCCCCGAAGCCGAAGCCGGCGAAGACGCCTGCGCCTGCGCCTCTGCCTGCGCCCGCGTCCGACCCGCCTCCGGCCCCTTCGCCTGCGCCGCGTCCCATGCCGCGGCCGCCGCCGCCAGCTCGTCCACCGACTCCCGCGACCAGTCCCGCAGCGCGTCGGACTCGACCTCGATCTGGGCCGACAGGGCGGACAGGTCGTCCTCCGCGAAACGGCGCGCACGGTCGCGCGCGGCCCAGCGCAGCGAGTCCGCGGCCTGCGTGATCTTGGCCGTACGCTCGCGCAGGTCGGGCAGGCTGTCCGCGATCCGCTTGCGGTCCGGTTCCTGCTCCAGCCGCTTCAGCTCGTCGTCCAGCTCGTGCCCGTGCGCGCTCAGCCGCTCGAACAGCACGATCGACTCCCTCAGCGAGGCGTCCACCCGTGCCCCGTCGTGCAGCGCCTGCTGCGTGGACCGCATCGACGTCCGCAGGTCGAGCCGCAGCTGCGCCAGCGCCCCCGCGACCCCCACCTGGCCGAAGCTCTTCGCCCGCAGGGTGGTGTCCTCCACCGTCCGCCGCGCCTGCGTGATCGTACGGTCCACTCCCCGCTTGGTCGCCTTCACCACCTTGACGGTCGCGTACACCCCCAAGCCCAGGAAGGCGAAAAGCACCATCAGCGCGAAGATGATCAACGCGGCCTCCATGAGTGTCCCTTCCCCAGTCCCCGCCAGCTCATTTTTCGTCCCCTCCACCGTAAACGCCACGGGCAGGCCGGGGGTTCCATTCGAACCCCCAACCTGCCCGTACGGGATCACCCCCATGCGGGGGCGCGATCGCGGATGGGATCTCGGCTGAGATCTCAGATGACGATGTTCACCAGCTTCGGCGCGCGCACGATCACCTTGCGGATCTCCGCGCCGCCCAGCGCCGCCACGACACCCTCATCGGTCACCGCCAGCTGCTCCAGCTCCGCCTCCGAGATCGTCGGCGACACCTCCAGCCGCGCCTTGACCTTGCCCTTGACCTGCACCACGCACGTCACGCTCTCGTCCACGACGTACGCGGGGTCCGCGACCGGGAAGTCCTGGTGGACCACCGATTCGGTGTGGCCCAGGCGGTGCCACAGCTCCTCCGCGATGTGCGGGGCCAGCGGGGCGACCAGCAGCACCAGGGACTCGGCGACCGAGCGCTCCAGCGGCCGGCCGGCCTTCGTCAGGGCGTTGTTCAGCTCGGTGATCTTCGCGATGGCGGTGTTGAAGCGCAGCCCCGCCAGGTCGGCACCGGCCCCGTCGATCGCCTTGTGCAACGCGCGCAGGGTGTCCTCGGCGGGCTCGGCGTCGACGACCGTCACCGCGCCCGTCTCCTCGTCCACGATGTTGCGCCACAGGCGCTGCAGCAGCCGGTACTGGCCGACCACGGCCCGGGTGTCCCACGGACGCGAGACGTCCAGCGGGCCCATCGCCATCTCGTACAGGCGCAGCGTGTCGGCGCCGTACTCCTCGCAGATCTCGTCCGGCGTGACGGCGTTCTTCAGGGACTTGCCCATCTTGCCGTGCTCACGCTTGACCGGCCGGCCCTCGTGGAAGTAGCCGCCGTCGCGCTCCTCGACCTCCGCCGCGGGCACGTAGACACCGCGCGAGTCGGTGTACGCGTACGCCTGGATCATGCCCTGGTTGAACAGCTTGTGGAACGGCTCCGCCGAGGAGACGTGCCCCAGGTCGAACAGCACCTTGGACCAGAAGCGCGCGTACAGCAGGTGCAGCACCGCGTGCTCGGCGCCGCCCACGTACAGGTCGACACCGCCGTGCGGCGCGCCCTCGCGCGGCCCCATCCAGTACCGCTCGATCTCCGGGTCCACCAGGGCCGACGCGTTATTCGGGTCCAGGTAGCGCAGTTCGTACCAGCAGGAACCGGCCCAGTTCGGCATGGTGTTGGTCTCGCGGCGGTAGGACTTGACCCCGTCGCCCAGGTCCAGTTCCACGTTGACCCACGCCTCGTTGCGCGACAGCGGGGTCTCCGGCTTCGACGCGGCGTCGTCCGGCTCGAACGTGCGCGGCGAGTAGTCCTCGACCTCGGGCAGCTCCAGCGGCAGCATCGAATCGGGCAGCGGGTGCGCGACACCGTCCTCGTCGTAGACGATCGGGAAGGGCTCGCCCCAGTAGCGCTGACGGCTGAACAGCCAGTCACGCAGACGGAAGTTGACCGTCCCCTCGCCGATCCCCCGCGCCTCCAGCCAGGCCGTGATCGCGGCCTTCGCCTCGGGGACGTCCAGGCCGTCCAGCGAGACGCCCTCGCCGACGGAGTTGACCAGGACGGCGTCGTGCGAGACGAACGCCTCGTCCCACTGCGCCGGGTCGGTGCCGCGCCCGTCGGTCGGCGCGACCACGCAGCGCATCGGCAGCTCGAAGGCGCGCGCGAACTCGAAGTCGCGGCTGTCGTGCGCCGGAACGGCCATGATCGCGCCGGTGCCGTAGCCCATCAGCACGTAGTCGGCGATGAAGACCGGGACCTTGTCACCGCTGACCGGGTTGACCGCGTACTCGCCGGTGAATACACCGGTCTTGTCCTTGGCCTCGGCCTGCCGCTCGACGTCCGACTTCGCGGCGGCCTGCTTGCGGTACGCGGTGACGGCCTCGGCCGGCGTGGCGTGCCCGCCGGTCCACACGTCGTGGGTGCCCTCGGGCCAGGCGGCCGGGATGAACTTCTCCACGAGCGGGTGCTCGGGCGCCAGCACCATGTAGGTGGCGCCGAACAGGGTGTCCGGACGGGTCGTGAAGACGGTGATCGCCTCGTCGCCCAGCGCGAAGTCGACACGCGCGCCCTCGCTGCGGCCGATCCAGTTGCGCTGCTGCAGCTTGATCGCCTCGGGCCAGTCCAGCGCGTCCAGGTCGTCCAGCAGCCGGTCGGCGTACGCGGTGATCCGCATGTTCCACTGGCTCAGCTTGGACTTGAAGACCGGGAAGTTGCCGCGCTCGGAACGGCCGTCCGCGGTGACCTCCTCGTTGGCCAGTACGGTGCCCAGCCCGGGGCACCAGTTCACGGGCGCGTCCGAGGAGTACGCCAGCCGGTACTCGTTCAGTACGCCGGCCCGCTCGCCCGCGCTCAGCGCCGCCCAGTCACGACCGCCGGGAACCTCACGGGAGCCGTCCTCGAAGGCGGCGACCAGCTCGGCGATCGGCCGGGCCTTCCGCGCGTCCGTGTCGTACCAGGAGTTGTAGATCTGCAGGAAGATCCACTGCGTCCACTTGTAGTAGTCGGGGTCGATCGTGGCGAACGACCGCCGCTTGTCGTGGCCCAGGCCCAGCCGGCGCAGCTGCACCTTCATGTTCTCGATGTTCGCCTCGGTCGACACGCGCGGGTGCGTGCCGGTCTGCACGGCGTACTGCTCGGCCGGCAGGCCGAAGGCGTCGAAGCCCAGGGTGTGCAGCACGTTGTGGCCGGTCATCCGCTGGTGGCGGGCGAAGACGTCGGTGGCGATGTACCCGAGCGGGTGGCCGACGTGCAGCCCCGCACCGGACGGGTACGGGAACATGTCCATGATGAACTTCTTGGGCCGCGCGACCACTGCGGGGTCCCCGGCCAGGTCACCGGTCGGGTTCGGGGCCTCGTACGTGCCCTGCGCGTCCCATACGTCCTGCCAGCGTGCCTCGATGTCGGCGGCCATGGCAGCCGTGTAACGGTGCCCCTCGGCCGCCTCGGGGGCCGGGGTGTTCGTCTCGCTCATGATTTCTGAAGCTCCATCGATCGTCTCTGCCGTCTCTGCCTGCCCAAACGAAAAAACCCCTCGCACAGGAGGGGACGCCGCGCCGAGGCCGACCATCTCGAAGGGTCGGTACTGATCAGCGCGGCTCGGTAAGCAGAAGGCGTACGGCACGCATGGCGTCAGGGTACCGCAGCGGCCCGTGACGACGCCCAGCCGTTCCACCCTGCGACACGACGAGCAGCGGGCAGGACGAGAAGCGGGCGCCGCGAGGAGGGGCACGACGAGAAGCGGGGGAACCCACCCCGGGGGGCCCCCTCTTCCCCTCCTCGCCCCGGAAAAGTAAAACCCCTCCCCCC
>NZ_JBVHVF010000034.1:15785-83739 GCF_055564955.1 Streptomyces sp. NPDC028910
GCAGGGGAAGGGAAGGGAGGGGGGCGCAGAGGGGGGGGGAAGAAAGAGAAGCGGACCACCCGATCGGGGTGCCCCGCTTCTTCACTGTGGAGCTAAGGAGAATTGAACTCCTGACCTCCTGCATGCCATGCAGGCGCTCTACCAACTGAGCTATAGCCCCTTGTTCCGCTTGCCGCTTCGGTTTCCCTTGCCGGTTCCCCTTGGCGACGTCCCAAACATTACACGGTCATGGCCCTGGTCCAAAAATCGGTTTCCGCCGACCACGGGCCATGTCCGATTTGATCCAACTTGTCACGCTCTCGCGAACTGATAGAACCGCTTGAGCGTGCAGTGCTCGTCGAGCAGCCGGCCGTAGATCGGCTCCCCCTCCAGCTCGCGGTACGTCTCGATCGGGTCGCCTTTTATGATCAGCGCCCGCGCGCATTCCTCGCACCAGTACTGGTAGTCGGGGTTGACCGGGTCCATGTCCCGCACAATCGGCGTGCCGTTGTTGCACCAGTCGCACCGGCGCCGGTGTGCACCCATCCGTCAGCGACTCCCTCCCGCGTCGGGCCGTCGTCTCACCCCTCCGGCGGTCCGATTCTGCCATGCCGGTGCGGGCCAGGTCAGCAAACGCAAAGGGTACAAAAACAAGGATCCCGCCCCCTATTGGGGACGGGATCCTGATTGTGGAGCTAAGGAGAATTGAACTCCTGACCTCCTGCATGCCATGCAGGCGCTCTACCAACTGAGCTATAGCCCCGCTCTCCGCCGCGCTCCCCCCGGTCTCCGGTGTTCCGCGCTGCGAACAAGAAGAACTCTAGCCTGTGACCAGCCGGAAAGTGAAATCCGGGTGGCAGCCCCGGCAGGGAGCGGCGGGAAGCCGCTCAGTCGTCGTCGCCGAGCACCGGTTCCGGCAGCGTGCCGGCGTTGTGCTCCATCAGACGCCAGCCGCGCGCGCCCTCGCCGAGGACGGACCAGCAGCAGTTGGAGAGCCCGCCCAGACCCTCCCAGTAGTACGACTCCAGGCCCAGCAGGCGCCCGATCGTCGTACGGATGGTGCCGCCGTGGCTGACCACGACGAGCGTGCCGTTGCGCGGCAGCCGGTCGGCGTGTTCCAGCACCACCGGCGCGGCGCGGTCGGCGACCTCGGTCTCCAGCTCACCGCCGCCACGGCGGACCGGCTCGCCGCGCTTCCACGCCGCGTACTGCTCGCCGTACTTCTCCAGGATCTCGTCGTGCGTTAGGCCCTGCCACTCGCCGGCGTACGTCTCGCGCAGCGCCGGGCTCTGCGCCACGGGCAGGCCCGTGACGGCGGCCAGCTCGGCCGCCGTGGCGGAGGCCCGCCGAAGGTCGGAGGCCACGATGGCGTCCGGCTTGAGAGAGGCGAGCAGCCGCGCGGAGCGGCGCGCCTGCGCCACACCCGTCTCGGTCAGCTCGATGTCCGTGGAGCCCTGGAAGCGCCGCTCGAGGTTCCACGAGGTCTGGCCGTGCCGCCAGAGGACGATCTTCCTACCGGTCCTGCCCGAGATGGTCGCGCTCAGAACAGATCACCGTCCAGCTCCTCGTCCCCGGCCGCCTCGCGCAGCTTGGCGTGCTCCTCGGCCTTGCCGATGGTGAGCTTGGCGTCCTCGGGGAGCTCGATCTCGGGGCAGTCCTTCCACAGGCGCTCCAGCGCGTAGAAGACCCGCTCCTCGCTGTGCTGGACGTGGACGACGATGTCGATGTAGTCGAGCAGGATCCAGCGGGCGTCGCGGTCGCCCTCGCGGCGCACCGGCTTGGCGCCGAGCTCCTTGAGCAGGCGCTCCTCGATCTCGTCGACGATCGACTTGACCTGACGGTCGTTGGGCGCCGAGGCGAGCAGGAAGGCGTCGGTGATCGACAGCACGTCGCTGACGTCGTACGCGATGATGTCGTGCGCGAGCCGGTCGGCCGCGGCCTGGGCAGCGGTGGTGATGAGCTCGATGGAGCGGTCCGTGGCGGTCACTGGCCATGCTTTCGGGTTGGCGGGCAGATCCTTACAAGGGTCTCATGTACCGCCGACACCGCCCGCGCGGAACGTCCCGCGCGGGCGAAGGCACTCCCCGGGACTGGGCCGGAGCCCGGTCAGGACGCCTTGTAGTCCTTGCCGAGGATCACCACGACCTCGGCGTTCACGGCGTTCTCGGCCTTCTTCACGGCCGTCTCGGGCAGCCCCAGCGTCTTGGCGACCTCGATCGCGCGGTCCCGCTGCGCGTCGTCCTGGTAGGTGATCTGCGAGGCGGCCGCCGTCTTGTCGGCCTTGCCGCCGTCCACGAAGGTGTAGCCGCCGTTCATGAGGGCCGCCTTCGCCGCGACCTGCGTCTTGTCGTCGCCGGTGGCGTCCTTGAGTCCGACGCGCGGGGCCGCGCCGGGCTGCGCCTGGGTCACGGAGCCGCCCAGCACCTCCTTGACGACCTTCTTGTTGGCGTCGTCCGTGAGCGTGCCGTCCGCCTTCACGGCGAGGACGTCGGTGCGGTACGCGCCCACCTTGGCGTGCTCGCCGAGCCGGGCCAGCAGGGCTCCGAGGGTCTGCGCGTTCAGGGCGGGATCGAGGATCTGCCCGATGCTCTCGACCGTCACGGCCGCCGCCTTCGGGTCGCTCGGCACCTTGCGCAGGACCGCGTGGAGCACCTTGCCCACGCGCTCCAGCTGCTTGGCCTCCGGTTCTCCCTGGCCGCGGTACGTGGCGTACGCGACGGCCATCGGGCCGCTCAGGCTCTGCTTCTGGCCCTGGGCCACGGCGGGGGCCTTGGCCGCCTCGTCGGCCGGGACCGCGGTGTCGGTGTCGACCTCGATGCCGCCGACCAGCTCGACCAGGTTCTCCAGGAAGGGGGTGTCCAGGCGCCAGGTGCCGCCGATGTGGGTGCCGAGCACGGAGTCGAGGGCCTCGCGGGTGCCGAGGCTGCCCTCCTCCACCGCCTTGCCGAGCGCCGTCGGGGTCCCGTCCTGGTGGGTGACGCCGAGGGAGTTCGGGAGCAGGACGGTGGCGCCCTGCTTGGTGGTGACGTTGTCGACGAGCAGCGCCGAGGAGGTGCCACCCTTCTTGGTGTTGTGCAGGTGGACGACGATCATGTCGCGCTTCTGCGCCCCGGCGTCGGCGGTCCGAGCGGGCTTCTTCTCGCCGGGGCCGTCGAGGAACGGCAGCTTGCCCGCGTACCAGAGGTAGCCGAGGCCGGCGACGACGAACAGGGCGAGGACGACGATCAGGGCGACGACCCGGTTGCGACCGCGGCGGCGGGCCTCCTCGCGCCGTTCGGTCCGGCTCTCGGTGAACTTCAGCCAGTCGATGACGTCCTCGGAGTCCTCGTCCGGCTGGTCGATGAACGCGAACATCTCGGTGCGGTAGTCGCGGCCCGCCTCGGACTCGCCGTCGGGCCGGCGCGGTCCGGGGACCTGGGCGGCCGGTCGCCCTGCGGGGGCCTGGGGCTCGGGGGCGGCCTGCTGCGGGGCCTCCTGCTGCGGGGCGGCCTGCTGCGGGATCCACTGCTGGGTCTGCTGGGTGTCGTACCCGTAGGCGGGCGCCTGCGTGTACTCCTGCTGCCCGTACTCCGGGGCGGCCGGCTGCGGCGGATAGTACTGCTGCGGCTGCTGCTGGCCGTAGCCCTGGTGGTCGTAGCCGTACTGCTGCTGCTCGTACGGCGCCTGCGGGGCGGGCGGAGCGGGCTGCGCGGGCACCTGGCCGTACACCGGCCGCCCGTACGCGTCGTAGCCGATGAGCTGCTGCTCGTGGGCGGCATACGGGTCGTACGGATCCTGTCGGTCGTTCACCGCGGGGCCCCTCTCTCCGGAAGCTCAGGCTCCCCGGTACAGCTCACGCTTGTCGATGTAGCGCACCACGCCGTCCGGCACCAAGTACCAGACAGGATCCCCTGCCGCGACCCGCTCACGGCAGTCCGTGGACGAGATCGCCAGCGCCGGCACCTCGACCAGGGAGACACCGCCCTCGGGCAGCCCGTCGTCGGTGAGTATGTGCCCCGGTCGGGTCACTCCGATGAAGTGGGCGAGGGAGAAGAGCTCTTCGGCGTTTCGCCAGGTCAGGATCTGTGCGAGGGCGTCGGCGCCGGTGATGAAGAAGAGGTCGGCGTCATCGTTCAGCGCCTTCAGGTCCCGCAGGGTGTCGATCGTGTACGTCGGTCCGCCGCGGTCGATGTCGATGCGGCTCACCGAGAACTGGGGGTTCGAGGCCGTGGCGATGACCGTCATGAGGTAGCGGTCCTCGGCGGGCGAGACGGCCCGCTGCGACTTCTGCCACGGCTCGCCGGTCGGCACGAAGACCACCTCGTCGAGGTGGAAAAGGGCGGCCACCTCACTGGCGGCCACCAGGTGTCCGTGGTGGATCGGGTCGAATGTCCCGCCCATCACGCCGAGCCGGCGCTTGACCGGACCGGTAGGCATCTCCTGCTCTCCCATGAGCGCAGAGCCTACTGGCCCGGTGGGCCCGGCGGACCAGGCGGTCTAGCGGTCGCGGTTCAGGCGGGTGGTGATCCAGAGCATCAGCATCAGGATGACGAACGCGCCACCGCCGGTGAGGTACGGGTTGAGGCTGTCGTGTTCGCCGCCGTGCTGCTGGCCGGCCCCCTCCGAGGCGAGGACGATCAGGTTGTGGGCGGTGGAGGAGAGGCTCATCAGGCAGGTACCTATCGAGTCGGGGAGCGGGCGGAGACTTCGCTCACATCGTATGCGGGGGCCTGGGGCACGCTCGCGCCGACTCAGGCGTTGGAGAGGATAGACGCACGGTCAAGCAGGTCGATCCAGGGGAGGGCGCTATGACGGAGACAGGGTTCGAAAAGGCACCGGCGCGGGACCGCAGGAGGTTCCCCGGTATTTCCTCACGGGCGTACGAGCACCCGGCGGACCGCTCCGCGCTGGTGGCGCTGCGCAAGCTGAGCGGCTTCGACACGGTGTTCAAGGCCCTGAGCGGGCTGCTTCCGGAGCGGAGCCTGCGGCTGCTGTTCCTGTCGGACTCGGTGCGGGTGGGCGAGACGCAGTTCCCGCACCTGTACGCCATGCTCCGCGACGCCTGTCACATCCTGGACCTGGAGAAGGTCCCGCAGATGTACGTGCAGCAGGACCCGAAGCCCAACGCCATGTGCATCGGGCTGGACGAGCCGATCATCGTGGTGACCACGAGCCTCGTCGAGCTGCTCGACGAGGAGGAGATGCGGGCGGTGGTGGGCCATGAGGCGGGCCACGCGCTGTCGGGGCACGCCGTGTACCGCACGATCCTGCTGTTCCTGACGAATCTGGCGCTGAAGGTGGCGTGGATCCCGCTGGGTAATGTGGCGATCATGGCGATCGTGACCGCGCTGCGGGAGTGGTTCCGCAAGTCGGAGCTCTCGGCGGACCGGGCCGGGCTGCTGGTGGGGCAGGACGTGCACGCCTCGATGCGCGGCCTGATGAAGATCGCGGGCGGCAACCACCTCCACGAGATGAACGTGGACGCCTTCCTGGCCCAGGCCGAGGAGTACGAGGCGAGCGGTGACCTGCGGGACTCCGTGCTGAAGATCATGAACATGCTGCCCCGGACGCACCCCTTCACCACGGTGCGGGCGGCCGAGCTGAAGAAGTGGTCGGAGAGCCGCGACTTCCAGCGGATCATGGACGGCCACTACCCGAAGCGGGAGGAGGACAAGGACACCTCGGTGACCGACTCCTTCCGGCAGTCCGCCGCGCACTACGCCGACTCGGTGCGCACCAGCAAGGATCCGCTGATGAAGCTGGTGGGCGACATCGCGGGCGGCGCGGGCGATCTGGGCGGCAAGCTCCGCGACAGGTTCACCGGCACCGGGACCACCGGGACCACCGGGACCGGCTCCGGCGGCAAGGGCGGGGCTACGGAGCAGGGCTGAGCTCAGTGGCCTGCGGGGTCGCGGGCGGCGCCAGTACGCCGCACAGCCCGGCCGAGCGCCGCGGCTGGCCGCTGGCGTACGGGTCGCTCGCGGCCGGGCCCACCGTGGTCGGGCCGGCTCCGGCCAGGAGCGGGCGGAAGCCCCCGGCCGGGTCGGCGGAGCAGTCCTGCGGCCCGGCCAGCACATGGGCCGAGGCCAGCTCCAGCCGCCGGGCGGCCAGGTCCTCCCGGTCGAAGCGCAGCCGCAGCTCACGCCGGACGGTGAAGAGCGAGGCCCCGTCGGCCGATGCAGGGGCTCCGGTGGCCGGCCGTACGGCGTAGACGAAGGTGTGGTCGGCGGTCACCTCCAGCACGTCGGGGGCCACTTCCTCGAAGGCGAGGATTCCGCTCACCCGGACCCGGGAGTCGGCCACGACGGCGGTGGCCGGGTCGAAGCGGACCAGCCAGCCGGTGGCCGCGTGCCGGCCGTCGCCGGCGGGCGAGGTCATGCTGCGGTCGAACTGCGCCAGCTGGTCCGGGTCGAGCAGGACGCGCACCGGCCGGGATGCGGCTCCGGCCAGGATGTCGGGGTCCAGCGAGGACTGCACCAGGTAGTCCTTGGCGATGGACAGCGCGGTGACGACCTGGACGTCGGTGAAGTGGTGCGTGCGGCGCACGGCGGGCATGGTGATCCCGGCCGCCCCGACCCGGTAGTCGGCGGCGGGGCTGTTCGCGTACAGGTCGACGGGTCGCCCGCCGGGCACGGCGGCGGTCGGCGCGAGCGGGACGACGGTGCTGCTGAGTGTCTGGGCGGGGCCGCCGGGCGGGGGGACGTAGGGATTGCGCAGCCCCATGTAGACGGAGGCGGCGAAGGCCGTGGCGATGAGCAGCACGAGCAGCATGCCCTGCCGGGCGCCCCGGCCGGGGGTACTGGTCCGGGACGCGGGGCCGCCGCCCGACCAGATGGAGCGGCTGCGTACGGCCCGGGCGTGTTCGCCCATGCGTTCCTGCGCGGAGTACTCCTGGAGCCGGGCAGCCCGGACGAAGTCCTCGTCGAACACCACCGATCGGTACTCGTCCGACCGGAACTCGTCATCGCCCCCGCCGATACCGTCGGGGGTGCCGTTGGGTGGATCTCCTGGCACGGCCATCGCTTCTCCCGCTGTCCCCGCTTCAGAGAAGCCCCCAGCTCCAGTGTGTGCGAATGGGGTCGTACCTTCAGGGTTGGCGGACGGAGGGGTACGTAAACGCGCCGACGCCGGTGACTTCGCGCCGGGGGGTGCTGGTGGGCGCCGGGGCGGGGTCCGCTCCGCCCGCGGCGGAGCGGTAGACGGCGCTGAAGGCGAGCGCGACCATGCCGAGGCCCATCACGAAGGCGAGCACCCAGGCGACTGGGCGCAGCCACGGTGAGCGGCCGCGGTAGGGGCGCAGGCTGCCGCCGTAGGCCCCGTACGGACCGTCGGGGTGGCCGTGGCCCCGGTCGTGGTCCCAGCCGTGGTCGTCGCCGTCGTACCCGTCGGAGCGGCCGTACCCGTAGCCGTCGTAGTCGTCGTCGCCCGTCCAGCCGCCGGCTACGGCGCGAGCGGCTTCCGCTTCCGCGCGCGCTCGGTCGGCCGCCCGCTGGCGCTCTGCGGCGCTCGGTTCATGGATCTCGGCGTTCCGGACGAAGGCCTCGTCGAACACCACGGAGGCGAAGTCCTGATCCGCGCCTCCGCGGTCGTCGTCGGGCTCCCCGTCGTCCGGGAACGGCTTGCCCCCCACGTCGTCCGGCACGGGACCAGCCTAGACCTGGGGGGCGTCTTTGGGCAGGGTGTGCGCCGAATTCCGGCCACACGGTGTTCAGGCGGCGACTACCGAACGTGACCGTCGCCGGTGACGATGTACTTGGTGGAGGTGAGCTCGGGAAGGCCCATGGGGCCCCGGGCGTGCAGCTTCTGGGTGGAGATGCCGATCTCGGCGCCGAAGCCGAACTGCCCACCGTCGGTGAACCGAGTGGATGCATTCACGGCCACCGTGGTCGAGTCGACCAGCTGGGTGAACCGGCGCGCGGCGGCCTGCGAGGTGGTCACGATCGCCTCGGTGTGGCCGGAGGTCCAGCGGCGGATGTGGGTGACGGCGTCGTCGAGGGAGTCCACGACGCCGGCGGCGATGTCGTAGGAGAGGTACTCGGCGGCCCAGTCCTCGTCGGTGGCGGGCAGGGCGGTGACCTTGGTGCCTTCGGCGGCGGCGAGGACACGGGCGTCGCCGTGCACGGTGACGCCGGCGTCGGCGAGCGCGTCGAGGGCACGCGGCAGGAAGGCGTCGGCGACGTCGCGGTGGACGAGGAGGGTCTCGGCGGCGTTGCAGACGGAGGGCCGCTGGGCCTTGGAGTTGATGAGGATGTCCACGGCCATGTCCAGGTCGGCCTGGGCGTCGACGTAGACGTGGCAGTTGCCGGTACCGGTCTCGATGACCGGGACGATGGACTCCTCGACCACGGTCTTGATGAGGGAGGCCCCGCCGCGCGGGATGAGCACGTCGACGAGGCCGCGGGCGCGCATCAGCTCGCGGACGGACTCGCGGGACTCGCCGGGGACGAGCTGGATCGCGTCGGCGGGCAGGCCGGCGCTCTCGACGGCGTCGCGGAGGATCGCGACGAGCGCGGTGTTGGAGGAGTAGGCGGAGGAGCTGCCGCGCAGGAGGACCGCGTTGCCGGACTTGAGGCAGAGGGCGGCGGCGTCGACGGTGACGTTGGGGCGGGCCTCGTAGATGATGCCGACGACGCCGAGCGGGACGCGGATCTGCCGGAGGTCGATGCCGTTGGGGAGGGTGCTGCCGCGGACGACCTCGCCGACGGGGTCGGGGAGGGCGGCGACGTCGCGTACGTCGGAGGCGATGGCGGCGACGCGCTCGGGGGTCAGGGTGAGGCGGTCGATGACGGTCTCGCTGGTGCCGGCGGCGCGGGCCTTGTCCGTGTCCACGGCGTTGGCCGCGATGATCTCGGCCGTACGGGCCTCCAGCGCGTCCGCGATCGCCAGCAGGGCGGTGTCCTTGGCGGACCGCGGGAGGGGGGCGAGGGTGGCGGCGGCCGTGCGGGACCGCTGCGCGGTGGCGAGGACGGGCGAGGTGGCGGCATCGAGCGAGGTCATGCCGCCCAGGGTAGTACCCGGGCGGGTGCCCGCCGATGGGGTTTCACCCCGCGAGACGGTGACCACCGGTGCGCTGCGGCTCCCCGCCGTCCGGCCCGGACCCGGTCCTCAAACGCCGGACGGGCTGGAGGACCTGGGGCTCCGCCCCGGACCCCGCGCCTCAAACGCCGGCGGGGCTGGATCAGCGCCGGCGGGGCTGGATCAGCGCCGGCGGGGCTGGATCAGCGCCGGGCGGGGCTGGATCAGCCCGACGGCCCGAAGGGGCCTGGGGCTTCGCCGTCGACGGACGGAGTCCGGCGCAGCGGGCCGAAGCCCGGGAGGCCCGCCAGGGCCGAGCGGTGCGAGGGCTGCGTTCAAGAGGGCTGCGTTCAATAGGGGTGCACGCCTACCGGGTGGGCGGGAGGGGGGCCGTAGCCTTCCGCCACGCGGAGGTGGTAGGTGGCGCGGTCGATGACCTCCAGGCCGACGATCTCCCAGGGCGGGAGCTGCGCCGAGGAGCGGTGTTCGCCCCACAGGCGCAGGGCGACGGCCGCCGCGTCGTGGAGGTCGCGGGCCTCCTCCCAGTAGCGGATCTCCGCGTGGTCGTCGGCGTACCGGCTGGTGAGCAGGAAGGGGTGGTCGTGGGCCAGTTGCTCCAGTGCGCGCCGGACCTCCGACAACGGGGCCGGCTTGCCGGAGACGCTCAGGGTCACGTGCCACAGGCGCGAGGCGTGATCCTGCCCGTCCCCGCCACCGCTGCCGTCCCCCGTACCGACGCTGGTCAGCGCTCGTCTCACCAGCCGCCTCCTGTCTCCGCTACGCGTGTGCGCCCGCCCCTCACAGTTGACCAGTCCCCGGGCCCGCGCGCTGCGGTTTTACCGAACCTCAGCCCTGCAGCAGGACCAGATCGTCACGGTGGACGACCTCCCGCTCGTACGCGGGTCCGAGTTCCCGCGCGAGCTCGCGCGTGGAGCGGCCGAGGAGCTGCGGGAGCTCCTTGGCGTCGAAGTTGACCAGGCCCCTGGCCACGGCGCGGCCGTCCGCGGAGCGCAGCTCCACCGGGTCCCCCGCGACGAAGTCGCCCTCGACCGCCGCGATGCCGGCGGGCAGCAGCGAGCTGCCTCGCTGGGTGACCGCTCGGACGGCGCCGTCGTCCAGGACCAGGTGGCCCTGCGGGGTCGACGCGTGCTGGAGCCAGAGCAGCCGGTCCGCCGAGCGGCGCCCCGTGGCGTGGAAGTGCGTACCGGTCCCCCGTCCGGCCAGGGCGTCCGCGGCCTGGCTCGCGGAGGTCAGGACCACCGGGATGCCGGCGGCGGCCGCGATCCGCGCCGCCTCGACCTTGGTGACCATGCCGCCGGTGCCCACGCCCGCCTTGCCGGCGCTGCCGATGGAGACGTGCGCGATGTCCTCGGGCCCGCGGACCTCGTCGATGCGGGTGGTGCCGGGAAGGGACGGGTCGCCGTCGTAGAGGCCGTCCACGTCCGAGAGGAGGACGAGGAGGTCCGCGCGGACGAGGTGGGCGACGAGGGCCGCCAGCCGGTCGTTGTCACCGAAGCGGATCTCGTCCGTGGCGACGGTGTCGTTCTCGTTGACGACCGGGAGGGCGCCCATGGCGAGGAGCTGGTCGAGGGTGCGGTACGCGTTGCGGTAGTGGGCGCGGCGGCTGGTGTCGTCGGTGGTGAGCAGCACCTGGCCGACGCGGATCCCGTACCGGGCGAAGGAGGCGGTGTACCGGGCGACGAGCAGCCCCTGCCCGACGCTGGCGGCGGCCTGCTGGCGGGCCAGGTCCTTGGGACGCCGGCGCAGGCCGAGCGGGGAGAGTCCGGCGGCGATCGCCCCGCTGGAGACGAGGACGATCTCCTTCTCGCCGCCGCTGCGGGCCTTGGCCAGCACGTCGACCAGCGCGTCGACCCGGTCGGCGTCGAGTCCGCCGGCCGCGGTGGTCAGGGAGGAGGAGCCGACCTTGACCACGATCCTGCGGGCGTCCACGACACCTTGCCTAGCCGCTGACACGTCTTTCCCCTTGCCCCTTGCCGAAATGCCTGCCACCTCAATCTACGGGGTGGGCAGCTGCGGCCGCCCGGGGGTTTCAGACCCTGGACGGCCCGTCCCGCGCGGGCTCCGGCTCCGCGGCCCGGGCGGCGCCCGGGACGAGGATCTTGCGGGATAGCAGGAAGGTGAACGGGATGGCGGCGATCGCCGCGACCAGGGGGGCGATGCGGGTGTCCATCCCGGCCCAGGCCACCAGGGCGTAGAGGCCGGCGGACTGGATGAGGTAGTTCGTGACGTTCGTCAGCGGGAAGAGGAAGAACTTCTTCCAGGTCGGCCGGGTCCGGTAGGTGAAGTAGGTGTTCATGAAGAACGAGCCGACCATCGCCAGGACGAAGGCGAGGGAGTAGGCGGCGAAGTACGGCATCCACGGGTGCAGGAGGAGGTAGATGCCGAAGAAGGTGCCGGTGTTGACGCCGCCCACGAGGGCGAAGCGGAAGACCTGGCCGAGCTGGTCCTTGCGGGTCATCGGGTGCTGCGCTCCGCGATCGTCGGCTCGGTCACCGGCGTGGTCCGGCCGGTCCCCGGGAGCGGCCGCGTGGCGTGCGATTCCTTCACCAGGAAGTGCGGCCGGCGCTTGGTCTCGTAGTAGATGCGGCCGATGTACTCGCCGATGAGGCCCATCATGATCAGCTGCACGCCGCCGAGGCCGGTGATGATCGCCACGAGGGTGACGTATCCCGGGGACTCGACGCCGTTGGTGATCGCCGTGATCGTGATCCACAGCGCGTACAGGCCGGTCAGGGCGACCAGCGACACGCCGAACCAGATCCCGGTCCGCAGCGGCCGGTTGTTGAAGGAGATCAGGCCGTCCATGCCGTAGTTCAGCAGGGAGCCGAACTTCCACTTCGTCTCGCCGGCCTCGCGCCGCGCGTTGCGGTAGTCGAAGTGGACGGTGTCGAAGCCGATCCAGGAGAACAGGCCCTTGGAGAAGCGGTTGTACTCGGGCAGCGACAGCAGGGCGTCCACGGCCGGACGCGACAGCATGCGGAAGTCGCCTACGCCGTCGGCGAGTTCCACGTCGACCCAGCGGTTGACGCCCCGGTAGTAGAGGCGGCTGAGCGCGGAGCGGAGCTTCTTGTCGCCTTCGCGCGTACGCCGGGCGATGATCTGGTCGTGGCCCTGCCGGTAGTGCTCCAGCATGGTCGCGATGAGCTCCGGCGGGTGCTGGAGGTCGGCGTCCATGATCACTACGGCGTCGCCCGTGGTCTCGCGCAGGCCGGCGAGCATGCCGGCCTCCTTGCCGAAGTTGCGGCTGAAGGACACGTAGCGGGTCCGCTCGCCGTGCTCCACGGCGATCTTCCTGAGCTTTTCGAGGGTGCCGTCGCGACTTCCGTCGTCGACGTAGCAGACCTCGTACTCGACGGGGAGGGTGTCCAGCACCCTGCGGATCTCCCCGTCGAAACGGTCGATGACGGCTTCTTCGTTGTAGCAAGGAACAACTACGGACAGCTTCGTCATGAACACTTCCTGCTGGGTCCGAACGGGTGATTGTCACCGACCGCACCCGCCTCACACCTCTTCCTTAGAAGTATGCACGGCGAGGGTGGGGCCGTAGTCGGGCTGCCGGAGCCGAGGGCGGCACACGGTAGCTTTGACGAGATAAGCGGAATGAGCTGAACGAAACGCAACGAAACGAAGGGATCGAGGTGCACGTGCCCGACGTCTCCGTGGTCGTCATCGTCTACAACGACGCAGAGCGTCTGTCGACAGCAGTCCAATCGGTGCTGGACCAGACACTGCACGGTGTCGAAGTCGTGATCGTCGACGACTGCAGCAAGGACCGCTCCTACGCGGTCGCCCAGGAACTGGAAGCCGCGCATCCAGGGAGAGTGCGCGCCTTCCAGCTGCCGCAGAACAGCGGCGGCTGCGGCGCGCCGCGCAACCACGGCATCCAGCAGGCCACCGGCAAGTACGTCATGTTCCTCGACAGTGACGACGTGCTGGAGCGCAACGCCTGCCGGAACATGCTGGACGCCGCCGAGCGGACCGGCTCCGACCTGGTCTCGGGCATGTGCGTACGCGTGCACCTCGACAACCGGTGGGGGAAGACCACCGAGTGGTACCCCTGGATCTACTCGCGCACGCGCACGCTGGAGTCGATCACCGAGTTCCCCGACCTGCTGGTCTACGACACCCTCTCCACGAACAAGTGCTACCGGCGCGAGTTCCTGCTGGAGCAGGGCCTGGAGTTCCCGGTCGGCATCCACTACGAGGACCTGCTGTTCTCCGCGCAGGCGTACGTGGCCGCCCGCCGCATCACGCTGATCCCCAACCACGTCTACTTCTGGAACGTGGTCGAGAAGGCGGCGGCCAAGTCGATCAGCAACCGGCGCCACGAGATCGCGAACTTCGTCCACCGGATGGAGATCCACCGCCGCGTCGACCAGCTGCTGGCAGCCAAGGGCCACACGGACATCAAGTCCGCGAAGGACGCCAAGTTCCTCAAGCACGACCTGGTGCTGCACCTGCGCGACCTGCCGCTGCTGAGCGACGAGTACCGCCAGGAATTCGCCCGCCTCGCCAACGGCTACCTCGCGGGGATCGACCCGGCCGCGTACGAGAACGTCACCTACCTCCAGGCGATCTGCGCGTACCTGCTGGGCAAGGAGGACTGGGAGAACCTGCTCCCCGCCGCCGACGCCATGACCAACAAGGGCCGGCTCTCCTCCCCCCTCGCCGAGCGCGACGGCCGCGTCTACTGGTGCGCGAGGCACATCGACGACGCCGACGCCGAGGACGCCGCCGAGGCCCGCCGGATACTGGATGTCACCGAGCAGGGCTTCCACACCACCCCGCTCGCCTCCCTCCAGCTGGGCAACCGCCTCACCTCCTACGAGGACGACGGGCGCGGCACCGTCACGCTCTCCGGCGCCGTCGTGAACCCGCTGGGCCGGATCGAGCCCGACGCGGAGCTGAAGGCCTCGCTCGAATTCCGGGCCCGCCGGCAGATCGGCGTGCGTTCCTTCAGCTTCCCGGTGGCAACCGTGCGCCACGCCGGTGACACGATCGAGTGGACCGGCACCGCCGACATCGGCAGCACCGTCCGTCCCCTCGGCATCATCGACGCCGTCTGGGACGTCCGCCTCAAGCTGACCGCCGGAAGCGAGCGAGTCACCACCCGCGTCTCGGTCGGCGGGGTCGACCTGGAGCCTGCGGCCCGGCTGCGCGTGCGGCCGCGGCTGACCCGGCTGGTCTCCGACCGCTTCGCGCCGCAGATGACCAAGAAGGGCAACCTCTCCTACGTCCTGACCGCCGAGGGCGCCGCCGCCGTCCGCACCCAGTCGCTGATCAACAACGCCATACAGGGCAAGGCGGCCAACGTGGTCAAGCGGGGCCTGCGCAAGGCGCTGCGGGTCCGCCGGAACATCGGCTCCGGCGAGCAGAAGGTGAAGCTCTACCACGAGGTCTTCTCGAAGCTGCCGATCAAGAAGGGCACGGTCGTCTTCGAGAGCCACATGGGCAAGCAGTACAGCGACAGCCCGAAGGCGATCTACGAGGAGATGGTGCGCCAGGGCGTGCCGTTCGAGGCGATCTGGTCGTACGCGGGCGCCAGGCCCACCGGCTTCCCCAAGGAGGCCACCCTGGTGCGGCGCTGGAGCTGGCCCTACCTGCGGGCGCTGGCCCAGGCGGAGTTCTGGGTCGACAACCAGGGCTTCCCGCTGGCCCTGGCCAAGCGTCCGGGAACCACGTACATCCAGACCTGGCACGGCTCCGCGCTCAAGCGGATGGGCTTCCACGAGCCCCGCACCAAGGCGCAGGGCCGGGCCGCCCAGCAGCGCTTCCAGGCGGCCGTCGACCGCTTCGACCACTTCCTGATCCGCTCGGAGCACGACACCCGCACCCTCGCCAAGGCCTTCCGGCTGCGTGACGAGGTGCTGCTGCGCACGGGCTACCCGCGCAACGACGCCCTCCTCGAGGCGTACCGGAGCGAGGCGGACAGCGGTGAGCGGGTGCGCGGACCCCTCGCGGCCGAGCTCGGCATCGACCCGGACAAGACGGTGCTGCTGTACGCGCCGACCTTCCGGGCGGGCGCGGACGGCGCGGTGGAGGGCTTCACCTTCCCCTTCGACGTGGAGGAGTTCGCGGACCGGCTCGGCGACCGCTTCACGCTGCTGGTGCGGACCCACTACCTCAACAGCGTCTCGCTGCCGCCGTCGGTCGAGGGCCGGGTCATCGACGTGTCCCGGCACCACGACATCACCCCGCTGCTGGCCCTCGCCGACGGGCTGATCACCGACTACTCCTCCGTGATGTTCGACTACGCGGTCCTGGACCGGCCGATGCTGTTCTTCGCGTACGACTACGAGAAGTACGCCACCGACATCCGCGGCACGTACTTCGACCTGAAGGAGAAGGCCCCGGGCCCGGTGGTGGCCACGGCGGACGAACTCCTGCAGGCGCTGGCCGCCTTCGAGGAGGCGGACGCCAAGTACGCCCAGGCGCGCCAGCGTTTCCTCACCGAGTTCGGCGAGTACGACCGCGGGGACGCGGCCCGTCAGATCGTCGAGAAGTTCTTCACCAGGAGCGGCAAGTGAGCCAGCAGACCGCCACCCCGGGCGGCCGTGACATCTTCTTCGTCTCCAACAACGTCGACGAGATCGGCGGCGTGACCACCTGGTCGCACCAGATGGCCCGGCAGTTCACCGACCGCGGCCACAGGGTGCACATCGTCGGCATCGCCCCGGTCGCCGAGGAGATCCGGCAGAAGCTGCCGCAGGACCTGCCGTACGAGATGACCACGCTGTACGACGCGCACCCGCCGTCGGCGCGCCGGCTGCGCGGGATCAAGGGCCGGCTGAACGCACCCGAGCGGCGCCGCCAGGCGGCCCGGCGGGCGAAGATGCGGGTCAAGGCGGAACAGCTGAGCGAGCTGCTGCGCGCGGCCCGGCCCGGCGGTGTGGTCATCGTCACCCAGGTCTGGGCCATGGAGTGGGTGGCGCTCGCCGACACCAAGGGGTTCACCGTCATCGGGATGAGCCACGAGTCGTTCGAGGCCAGCCGGAAGTCGACCCGGGGCGAGCGGGTCCGCCGGTTCTACCCGGAGGTCGACCGGCTGCTGGTGCTGACCGCCGAGGACGCGGACCTGTGGATCCGGGCCGGCATGGAGAACGTGGGCAGCATGCCGAACCCGCTGCCCTTCATGCCGGACTCCCCCGCTCCGCGTACGGAGAAGGTCGTGGCGAGCGTCGGCCGCCTCGCCTTCGAGAAGGGCGTCGACCTGCTGCTCGACGCGTGGGCGGATGCCGCGCCGCGCCACCCCGACTGGACCTTGCGGATCTACGGGGCGGGCGTGGAGGAGCCGGCGCTGCGGGCGCACTGCACCTCGCTGGGCCTGGACGACTCCGTGGAGTGGATGGGCAGCACCGACGACGTGCTGGGAGCGCTGCGCGGGGCCTCGGTCTTCGCACAGGCCTCGCGCGCCGAGGGATTCCCGATCACCCTGCTGGAGGCGATGGCGGCGGGCGTGCCGGTGGCCGCCTTCGACTGCGCGCCGGGCGTACGGGAGATCGTCGAGCACGGCGAGGACGGTCTGCTGGCCCGGCTGGGCAACACGATGGAGCTGGCCGGGCACATGGACGCGCTGATGAGCGACCGGGAGCTGCGCGACCGGCTCGGGGACGCCGCCTTCCGTTCGGTGAAGCGTTACTCCAGCAGCGAGATCACCGACCGGTGGGAAGAGCTGTTCTCCTTCCTGGAGCGCTGACCTCTCCCGCCGCGGGACATACGAAGCCGCCCGCCCCGGACGTGTCCGGGGCGGGCGGCTTCGTGTCCGGCCTCGGTCGGTCCGGCCTCGGTCGGTCCGGCCTCCGTCGGTCCGGCCTCGGTCGGCGGGTCAGGGCTGGTGGACGTCCTTGTGCGCGTCCCTGCGGGCCACCTTGTTGAACTCCCAGCCCGCCCAGGCGGAGGTGATCATCTCGGGGACGTCGTGCCGGGCCGTCCAGCCCAGCTCGCGGGCGATCTTGTCGGCCGAGGCCACGACCTTCGCCGGGTCGCCGGGACGGCGCGGGCTGATCACCGGGGCGTAGTCGTGCCCGGTGTTCTTGTTCAGGAGTTCGACCATCTCGGCGACCGAGACGCCCTCGCCGCGCCCGATGTTGACGGTGAGGTCCTTGTAGTCCCCGGCCGCGGCCCACTCGGCGAGCTTGCGGGCCGCCACCACGTGGGCCTCCGCGAGGTCCTCGACGTGGATGTAGTCGCGGATGCAGGTGCCGTCCGGAGTCGGGTAGTCGTCACCGAAGATCTTGGCGCCCTGGCCGGCGTCGTAGCGCTCGAAGACCATCGGGACCAGGTTGAAGACGCCGGTGTCGGCGAGCTCGGGGGTCGCGGCGCCCGCCACGTTGAAGTAGCGCAGGCAGGCGGTGGAGATGCCGTGCGCCTTGCCGGCCGCGCGGACCAGCCACTCGCCGGCCAGCTTGGTCTCTCCGTAGGGGCTCAGCGGCGCGCACGGGGTGTCCTCGGTGACCAGGTCCACGTCCGGCATGCCGTAGACGGAGGCGGAGGAGGAGAAGAGGACGTTGCGGATGCCCGCGGCCGCCACGGCCTGGAGCAGGACCGTGAGGCCCTGCACGTTCTCGTGGTAGTAGTACAGCGGCTTCTCGACGGACTCGCCGACCTGCTTCTTGCCCGCGAGGTGCACCACGCCGGTGATCTTGTGCTCGGCGATGGTCTCGTCCAGGATCAGCCGGTCCAGAACCGAGCCGACCACCAGCGGGACGCCTTCCGGGACGCGGACCTCGTCGCCCGTGGAGAGGTCGTCGAGGACGACGACCTTCTCCCCCGCGAGGAGCATCGCGCGGACGACGTGCGCGCCGATGTATCCGGCGCCACCGGTGATCAGAAACGTCATGTGTGTCTCCTTGGTCCTGTCCGACTTCGGGATGGCGGGCACGGCGGTACGAGGTCCTCAGCCGGCCCCGTGGCCCGCCCGGGCCCGGTGGAGGCGGTTGCGTACGAGGTACAGGGCGCCCTCGGCGCCCGGCGCGAGGCGCAGCGCGAGGGCTCCGGCCCCCGTCCGGTAGGGCTGCGCCAGCAGAACACCGTACCGGCTGCTCGGCAGGGCCCGGCGGCGGAGCAGGGGGCCCCGGGGGCGCAGGGAGGTGAAGACGGAGCTCCCGTCGGCGCACTGGACGTCCACCGCGACGTTCCAGGTCTGCATCCTGCGCTGGCCCCGGCGGCGGCCCGTGACGGCCAGAGCGGCGAGATGGAAAGGCAGCACGGCCGTCCAGCCGCCGCTCGGGTCGGGGCGCAGCTCCACCGGCCGGGCGAGCACCGGATCGCCTCCCGCGCGGGGCATGAAGCTCAGCCGCACGGTCCGGGGACGGGCCTCGGCGAGGCGCCCGTAGAGGTCGTGCAGGTGGATCCGGACGGCGCCGCGGCCGGCCGGTCCGGCGTCGACGGTGACGGGCAGCTCGGCGATCGGCAGCCCGGGCAGGCCGTCGAGCTCGACGGGGAGCTCCTCGCTCCACACCGGCGTCCCGTCGGCGGCGGCCGCGTACGGGGGCAGCAGCCGCGGCGGTTCGGCGGCCAGCCGGGTGAGCCGCTCGACGTCGGCGGGCGGGGTCGCGGTGGCGCGCAGCACCCGTACGATCCAGCGGGCGTGGGGCGCGGCGGCCTCGATGTCGGCCTCGGCGAAGGTGTCGAGGTACTCGCGGGTGAGGGTCCACCAGGCGGCCTGGTACTCGGGGTCCTTGCCAAGCTCGCGCAGGTACATGGGCAGGTCGTACTCCAGGAACTTCACCTGGCAGGCGCTGCCCAGCTCCGGGGAGGCGGCGGCGAGGGTCCGGGCGGCCGTGCGGTGGGCCTCGATGCGGGCGCGCCAGTTCCCGACGTCCTTGCGGTCCAGGGAGATCGACACCTGGACGGCGCCGCGGCGCACGTGCCAGACGTAGACGAGGTCGCCGGTGACGGCGATGCGGGGGGCCGCGGCCAGTACGCGGGCGGTGAAGACGAAGTCCTCGTAGACGAACCGGCCGTCGGGGAAGCGCAGGCCGTGCTTCTCCAGGAAGGCGCGGTCGTAGAGCTTGTTGACGCAGAGCGTGTCGCGGACGAGCTCGGGCCGGTCCGCCGGCCGCTCGATCACATCGCCGGGGGTGTAGAGCCCGGGCATCCACGGCACGTCGTGGTGCTGGGGCAGCTCGCGCCGTACGGCCGCGCCGACGGTGACCGGGGTGCCGTGCTCCTCGGCGGTGCGCACCAGGGCGTCGGCCGCCCCCGGCGGCAGGACGTCGTCGCTGTCGAGGAAGAGCACGTACCGGCCGGAGGCGGCGGCGATCCCGTCGTTGCGCGGGGTGCCGCACCCCCCGCTGTTCTCCGTGCGGTGCACGACCTTGAGGCGGGGGTGGACGGCGGCCAGCTCGTCCAGCACGCGCGCGGTGCCGTCGGACGAAGCGTCGTTCACCGCGATGACCTCGGCGACCACCGGGCCCTGGGCGAGAGCCGAGGAGACGGCCTCGCCCACGAGCCCGGCGTCGTTGTACGCGATGACCACGACGGAGACCGTGGGGAGGTTGCTGCTGTTCACCCGAAGGATCCTAGGCGACCGACATAAGGACGCCTTCAAACCCTGCGGGGGGAATTCCCTCGGGAGAGGGCTAGAACGGCCGGAATTCGTCGTACTCCTGCTGCGCCGAGTCCCCGCGCTGGGCGTCCCTCTCCTTGCGGCGCTGCGTGGCCGGGCGCGGAGCCTCCATACGGTGGTCCTCACCACGGCGGCCCAGCATCTCGGCGCCGGCCATCATGGTCGGCTCCCAGTCGAAGACGACGGCGTTCTCGTCGGAGCCGATAGCGACGCCGTCACCGGCGCGGGCGCCGGCCTTCTTGAGCGCGTCCTCGACGCCGAGGCGGTTGAGGCGGTCGGCGAGGTAGCCGACGGCCTCGTCGTTGTTGAAGTCGGTCTGGCGGACCCAGCGCTCCGGCTTCTCGCCGCGCACCTTGTAGACGTCCTCGGCCTCGTCGTAGGTGACGGTGAAGCCGGCGTCGTCCACGGCCTTCGGGCGGATGACGATGCGGGTCGCCTCCTCCTTCGGCTTGCGGGCACGGGCCTTGGCGATGACCTCGGCGAGGAAGTAGGAGAGCTCCTTCAGACCCGTACGGGCGACCGCGGAGACCTCGAAGACCTTGTAGCCGCGCGCCTCCAGGTCGGGGCGGACCATGTCGGCGAGCTCCTGGCCGTCCGGGATGTCGACCTTGTTGAGGACGACGAGGCGCGGACGCTTCTCCAGGCCGCCGCCGTAGAGCTTGAGCTCCTCCTCGATGACGTCGAGGTCGGCGATCGGGTCGCGGTCGGACTCCAGCGTGGCGGTGTCCAGGACGTGCACGAGCACCGAGCAGCGCTCGACGTGGCGCAGGAACTCCAGGCCGAGCCCCCTGCCCTGGCTGGCGCCGGGGATCAGGCCCGGGACGTCGGCGATCGTGTAGACGGTCGAGCCGGCCGTGACGACGCCCAGGTTCGGGACGAGGGTGGTGAAGGGGTAGTCCGCGATCTTCGGCTTGGCGGAGGAGAGCACGGAAATCAGCGAGGACTTGCCGGCGCTCGGGAAGCCGACCAGCGCCACGTCGGCGACGGTCTTGAGCTCCAGGACGATGTCGCCGGTGGTGCCGGGGACGCCGAGCAGCGCGAAGCCGGGCGCCTTGCGGCGCGCGGAGGCGAGCGCGGCGTTGCCGAGGCCGCCGCGGCCGCCCTCGGCGGCCACGTAGGTGGTGCCCTGGCCGACGAGGTCGGCGAGGACGTTGCCCTGCTTGTCGAGGACGACGGTGCCGTCCGGCACGGGCAGGATCAGGTCCTGGCCGTCCTTGCCGGAGCGGTTGCCGCCCTCGCCGGGCTTGCCGTTGGTGGCCTTGCGGTGGGGGCTGTGGTGGTAGTCCAGCAGGGTGGTGATCGCCTGCTCCACCACCAGGATGACGTCGCCGCCACGGCCGCCGTTGCCGCCGTCGGGGCCGCCGAGCGGCTTGAACTTCTCCCGGTGAACGGAGGCGCAGCCGTGGCCCCCGTTACCCGCGGCGACGTGCAGCTCGACGCGGTCCACGAAGGTGGTCATGGTTGTTCCTCCAGATACAGCGGGAATAGTCCGGAAAATCCGGTGGCAGGCCTTGCTGCCCATGAAACGTGTCTATGTCACAACGCACCGAGGGCGGACCTCTCTTCCCGGCTTGCGCCGGAAAGAGCTGAGATCCGCCCTCGGGAAGTTACGAACGCTTGATCAGCAGGAGCTGGATCAGGCGGCCGGAACGATGTTGACGACCTTGCGGCCACGGTGCGTGCCGAACTCGACGGCACCGGCCTGCAGCGCGAACAGCGTGTCGTCGCCACCGCGACCGACACCCGCACCCGGGTGGAAGTGGGTGCCGCGCTGGCGGACGAGGATCTCGCCGGCGGAGACGACCTGACCGCCGAAGCGCTTCACGCCGAGCCGCTGGGCATTGGAGTCGCGCCCGTTCCGGGTGGACGATGCGCCCTTCTTGTGTGCCATGTCTCAGTCCCTCTTACTTCGCAGCCGCGGGGATACCGGTGACCTTGATCGCCGTGTACTGCTGGCGGTGACCCTGGCGACGGCGGTAGCCGGTCTTGTTCTTGTAGCGCAGGATGTCGATCTTGGCGCCCTTGTGGTGGTCCACGACCTCGGCCGTGACCTTGATGCCGGCCAGGACCCACGGGTCGCTGGTCACGGCGTCGCCGTCGACAACGAGCAGGGTCGAGAGCTCGACCGTGTCGCCAACCTTGGCAGTGGAAATCTTGTCAACCTCAACGATGTCACCAACAGCAACCTTGTGCTGGCGACCACCGCTGCGCACGATGGCGTACACGCGGATCTCTCTCTCGCTCGATTCGGGAACCCCTGAAGCCAGCCGGCCCCGCGATGAACCGCAGACCGGCCTCCCCCGCGCCGCCAGGCGGTGCGGGAGGTGAGGTGCTCAGTGGACGGCGTGCGCATAGACACGCCAGCGACCTAGGTTACGGGCCCCGGTCCGATGAATCAAACCGGGGCCCGCTCACGCACCGTCGCTGCCGACTACTCGCTGAGGTTCGGCAGCTCGAACCGTGCGGGATAACCGTTCGCCCGCAGGTCGTCGAATTCGACCGTCGCTCTCGCCCGCAGGTCGGCTCCCGCCTCGGCCAGCCTCGACATGACCTTGGTCGACTGGTCGAAGCAAGACCTGCTGAACCGCGCACAAGTGGAGAACAGGTCGATACAGACCAGTCGCTCCTCACCGGAACCCGAGTCCGCTACCGCCTCGAACGTCGGCAATCCCCGCTCGATCTCCTGACGCAGTTCGCGCACGGAGTCGGGATCGTCGGCCTCGACCACGGAGGCGGCGAGCTGGACCAGGAGGTGCAGGACCTCCGCCCGCGATTCGGCGGTCGCGGTCGCGAGACCGGACACGAGGCACGCGGCCACCACGTCCGCTCCCGGCTGGAGGGAGCTGTTGACCGGCACCACCAGCTCTTCGATCTCGTACGCCCATCGTCCGACCGAAGCCGCGTCCCGGGCATCGACCAGCGACGCCACCAGCTGCCGCGCCTGTTCCTTCTTCACGTGATCAGCCCTTCGCCAGATCGGACGCATACGTGGTCTCCGGGTCGGGGAACGCACCCCTGCCGTAGGTGGGCTCGCAGTAGGCCGCACAGACGGGCTGGTCCTTGGGCGGATTGCCCGAACCTCTCGGCCGGACCGCCCGGGTGAAGCGGACGTCCGCCAGGTCCCCACCGACATTACGCGCGGCGCAGGCCTCGGCGCATTCGCCCGGGAAGTCGCCCTTGGGCTTGGAGGATACGCCGGACGCCACCTTGCCCGTCTTCACGTTGAAGGCACCGACGGCGACCGCGTGCTTCGACCGCATGGATGCCGGCCCCTTGGACAACCCGTCGACCACGCTGTCCCGCGCCTCATTGGCCTGCTGTAGCAGCGCTCCCTCGTCGAACGCCGGGCCTGGGGCCGACTTGAGTTTGGCCTTGGCGGCTGCCAAGGCGCCCTTGGCCTTGCCGACGGCATCGGCGGCCTTCCACCAAGCCTTGGCGCCGTCGATCAGGTCGCCCGCCAGTCCGGCCAGGCGCTTGATCAGTTGTCCGGCCTTCTCCCACTTCCACGGAGCGCCGTACTTGACCAGGACCTTGCCCGCCAGGCCGCCCGCGAAGCTGCCCGCGATGTTGAGCGCGGTTTCGCCGCAGGCGCCCAGGTCACCGCTGGAGAAGCAGTCCAGGGCCGCCGTCACACCAAGCTCGTCCATGAGGATCTTGGTGATCTGCTTGACGGCGTTCTTGACCTTGCCCTTGGCGCTGTTGAGGTTGCCCTCGGCGCGGTTCAGGTCGTCCGTGGCGTCGTTGACGTCCTGCTGATCCGGCGTCGTGTTCGTGTTGACCTTGCCGCTGGTGCAGCTGCTCGGGTGCTTCTGGCAGTACGCCCGCTCGTCCGGGTCGTACAGACCCGTCGGGTCGCTCGCCGTGACCGGGCGGTTGTGGGCGTACGCGTACGCGTTCAGCTGCTGGGCGTCGTTCGTGTCGACGACCGGGTCCGGGGTGATGAACTTGCCCAGGAACGAGTCGTACTCACGGGCGCCGATCGTCGTCAGACCGGTCGACGCGTCGATCGTGCCGCCGACGAAGCCCTTCTCCCCCGGCCAGGTGCCCTGCGGGGTGCCACGCTTGTTGCCGTAGGGGTCCATCCGGCGCTGGGTGACCGCACCCGTCGTCGAGTCGATCGCCAGCTCGCCCGTGCCGTGGTGGTCCGAGGCGAGGAAGGACAGCTTGTTGTCCGGGGTGCGGATGGCGATGCTCTGGCCCGCGAAGGCGTAGTACCGCGTCGCCTTGGCCGTGGTCGCTCCCGCGTCCAGGCGCAGCTCCATGCCTGGCAGGTACACCGTGGTGCCCGTGGAGTCCTTGCGCTGGATGCGGTTGCCGCCCGGGCCGTAGAGGAAGGTCGTCTCCGACGCCTCGTTCGTGCCGGGGGTCGTGACATTGTCCGGCTGGCTGTTGCGGACCGGGTCGCCCAGGGAGTCGTACTCCAGGGTCTGGGTGTTGCCTCCGATCGTGCGCGTGGTGGTGTTGCCCGCCGCGTCGTAGCCGTAGGTGTACTGGCGGTCGCCGGTCGGGGTGTTCTCCAGGACCTTCTCGACCTGGTGGGTGCCCGCCTTGTAGGTGAAGGTGCGCTTGACGTCCTTCGTCGCGTCCAGGCCGGTGTGGTGCGCCGTCTCGGTCAGACGGTTGCCGACCGTGTCGAAGGTGTACGAGTTCCAGTACGGGGCCGGACCGCCCAGGGCGGCCGAGCCGGGGGCCGTGGCGCAGGCCGCCGGGCCCGAGCCCGAGACCGGGACCTGGCTGCCGACCGTGCCGGCGGCGGCTGCCGCGGCCTTCGTCGTCGCCGGGGTCCAGGACTCCGTCATGCGGTTCTGGTAGTCGTACGCGAAGCACTGCAGGTCCGGCGTGCCGGCGCCCGCCGTGTCCGCGATCGACTTGACGTTGCCGATCTGGTCGTAGGAGTAGTTCGACTCCTTGACCGGGCCCGTGGTGGAGCCGTAGACGTCGACCTTCGACTGCATCAGGCGGTCGGTGCCGGTCTCGTACTGGAAGGTCTGCCAGGCCTTCTTGCCACCGGTGTTCAGCTCCAGCTGCTGGAGCAGGGTCCGGCCGGACCAGATGGCGTTGGTGACGTACGACGTCGTGCCCGTCATGCTCTTCAGGCGCTGGATGTCGTCGTAGCCGTAGGCCAGGGCCTCGGCGGGAAGACCACCTGCGGCGGGGAGCCCGTCGCTCTGCTTGGTGCCGTCACGGTTGTAGGCGCTGCTGTACACGTAGGTACCGGCCAGGCCGGTGCCCGACGAGGCGGGGACCGTGTACGCGGTCTTCAGCGGCTGGTAGAACTCGTCCATCGCCTGGACGATCGACGCGAAGTACTCCGTCGCGTTGATGTAGCGCAGCGACGCCCACTGCTTGCCGAGCCAGCCCACCTTGTCGTAGCGCTGTTCGGTGAGCTTCGTGCCGGTGGTCGCGGCACCGTCCCACGTAGTGACGACGCGGCCGAGCTTGTCGTAGACCGTCGAGACGGTCTTGAGGCGCGCGTCCGTGGTGGAGACCGGACGGTCGACTTCGTCGTACGCGGTGGTCCGCTTGCCCGAGTCCGGGTCCAGGGCCTCCGTCATGCGGCCGAGCTGGTCGTAGGTGTACGACCAGACGTTGCCCGCGGGGTCGGTGAGCTGCTTGAGCTTGCCCGCCGGAGTGTAGGCGTACTTCGTGGTGTCGTACCCGGTCGTCGGCCCGGCCGGGACGGGGGCGGCGCCCTTGTAGTGGCGGACCTCCGTCGTACGGTCCTGCGCGTCGGTCAGGGTGGTCGTCGGCGTGCCGCCGACCGGCGGATCGATGTGGACCCGGTCGCCGCCGTGGACGTACGTCGTACGCCACTGCTCGCCGCCCGCCGCCGCGAAGATCTCGGCGGTGGTCCGGCCCAGGCCGTCGTACTCGTACAGCGACTGGGCGCCGACGTCGCCGTTGCGGACGATCAGCAGCTCGTCGGAGGCCAAGCCCGCCGCGTTGTACGTGGCGTTGACCTTCGCGACCTTGCCGGTCGGCGTGTAGAAGGTGTCGGCCACCATGCGGGTGCCGCTCGGGCCCTCGGTCTGCTTCTGGCGGGGCCGCAGCAGGCTGTCGTACAGCTGGTACTCGGCGCCGTACGAGCCGTCGATCTCGATCTTCTCCGTCTTGACGGAGACCGGCTTGTCGGTGCGGAAGTTGTAGCTGTACTTGATGCTCGGCGTCTGGCCCGCGCTCTTGGAGCGGTCCGGCATCCACACCGAGACCAGGCGGCCCAGCGGGTCGAGCGCCAGGTCGCTACGCTTGCCGTTCGGGTCGGTCTGGCCGAGGGACTGACCCCACGCGGGGGCGTACTCCGTGGTGGTGACGTGGCCGAGGGCGTTGGTGACCGCCACCTGGGAGATGAGGCCGTTGACGTCGGTGTACGCCGTCTTGGTCTCGGCGCCGGAGGCGTCGGTCTGGCTGGTCGGGCGGCCGAAGCCGTCGTAGGCCGTCGTGCCGGTGACCTGGTAGGCGGGCGTGGTCCCGTTGTGGGACGTCATGCGCTCGGTCTTCGTGGCGTGGCCCACGGTGGGCGCGGCGCCGAAGGCGAGGTTGTCGTACGAGGTGCGCTCGTCGGAGAGCACCTGGATCCTGCGGTCGGGGGTCGTGGCGCACCTGACCGAGACGGTCTCGACCCGCGAGGGCAGGCTGAGCATGTTCGCAGCCGCGTTGTCCGCGTAGGTCGTGCGCGTGCAGGTGTCGTCCGCCGTGGTGGACAGGTCGCCCAGGTCCTCGGAGGTGAGGACGCGGCCCGTGCCGTTCGCCAGGTCGTAGGTGGTGTTCGACTCGGTCTCGCGGCGGCCGTCGCCGCCCTCGGTCACCGTGTAGCCGCGCGTCTTGACGGTCTTGGTGAGCGAGGCGTGGCTGGTGCCCCAGGTGTTGGTGTCCGTCGCGGTGTGGTGCCGCATCGGGGTCTTGATGACCTTGGAGACGAGCTTGTCGCCGTCGTAGGTCGCGGCCTCCAGCTCGTGGCCGCTGAACTCCTCGTGGTCGGTGTGCGTACCGCCCTCGGAGTCGGTGACCGCGACCGAACGGGTGGTGCCGTCCGGGTTCTTGTCACCGTCCATGCCCTGCAGGTACGTGTAGTCGATGCGGGTCGGCTTGGTGGTCTGGCCGCCGGTGGTCACCTTGACCTTGCCGTAGCCCTGCCAGCCGCCCCAGGTGAGGTACTTGGCCTCGGTCATGCCGTCCGGCTCGGCCTTGCGCCAGGCCGCCGGGCCCTCGTACGCGTACTGCGTGACCTGCTCGGGGGCGCCGCCGGTGCGGTCGGTCTCGATGACCTGCGCGACGACGTACTTGTGGAACCAGTCCGTGATCGGGTCGAGGAAGCCGGGCGGCGACCAGACGACCGGGTAGCAGCGCAGGGTGGACGCGCCCGGCTGGGGCAGGGCCGCCTTCGTGCAGTTCGCCGGGGCGTAATTGACGTCCAGCTGGGCGCCGGTCTCGCTCAGGACGGTGGACAGCCGGAAGCGGTGGAAGGGGGCAATGGATTCGTCGAGGCCGTCCACGCGGTTGGCCAGCTGGGTGCCCATGAGCTCGACCGAGGGGACCCTGGCGCTGCCGCCCTTGCGGCCCTCGTGGTCGATCTTGGACAGCCACAGGGTCTTCGACTGGTCGCCGTTGTCCGTGAACTGGTGCGTGAAGGTCCACGCGTCCACGTCGTCGTAGGTCGTGGCGTCCTTGCGGATCTGCGTGGTGACGCCGGTCAGCCGCTGCCGGGTCCAGAAGGACGCGGCGACCTGGCTGGCGTTGCACTTGGTGGCGGCGGGGCAGTACCGGTCCATCGGGACGTCCGGCCAGTGGGCCGCGTTCGCCGTCTTGAAGTCGGCCGGCAGGCACGCGAAGGTGTCCGTCGGCAGGCAGCGCTCCTGCGTGGTGAACACGACGCGGGCCGGAGCCTTCGCCGCGTAGACACTGCCGTCGCGCTGGCCGTAGTCGATGCGCTTGACCCAGCCGCCGGACGTGTACGGGGTGCCGTTGACGTCGGTCTTGCCGTTCAGGGCGTAGTGGTTCGTCTCCTTGCCGTAGAAGTACGACATGACGTTGCCCTGGCGGTCCTTGACGTAGTCGAGGTTCCACCGCCAGCCCTGCTGGCACGACGCGCTCGCGAAGGTCGCGTTGTAGCAGGGCTCGCCCGAGTTGTTGCCGAAGACCGGGGTCGTCCAGACGGACGAGGTCTCCTCGTTGCCCGCGGCCCAGCCCGGCAGCCGGTTCTTGCCGAAGTAGTACTCGGTGCCGTCGGTCGTGGTGATCTTCCAGTGCTCGCCGTTGTTGTCGCCGTTCACGGCGCCGGTGAGCTGCTCGACCTTGGAGCCGTCGTCGGCGGCGAACCGCCACTTGCCGTCGGCGTCGCCCTTGATCAGCGACGTGGACGTGCCGTTGAGCATCACGGTCGCGTTGTCGAAGGCCCAGCACTGCTCGGCGGAGGACGTCTGACCGTCCTTCGCACAGGGCTTGTAGCTGCGCTCGACGTATCCGGCCTCGTACGAGAAGCCCTCACCGACCCACGAGCCCTGGTTGTTGGTGTCGGAGGTACGGCCGTCCGCGGACTGTGAGGAGTAGCCCAGCCCGACGGTCGGCACCAGGCCGCCGGGGGCGGGCGGGGTACGCATCGGGTAGGACCAGGAGAAGCCGCCGGAGGAGGTGGCCACGTTCCACTTGGCCGACGGGGCCAGCGGGGTGGCGGCGTAGCTGCCCTGCCCGGAGGAGTCGCCGGCCGTGAGGGCCACCATCGAGCCGCTCGCCGCGGGACCGGCCGCCATCGTGGACATGCCGGCCGCGCGTGCCGGGGCGGTCACGTCCGCGGAGACGGTCTTCGTCTTCGGGTTGTTGACGGTCTTCAGCGGCTTGGGGAGTTCGGGGCAGGCCGCGGTGCCGGGGGCGGCGACCGCCGCACAGGCCGGCAGCTCGACCAGCTGGAGGCGGGAGCCGTAGCTGCCGCCGAAGCCGTCGGCGAAGGCCGAGTAGTCGACGTTCAGCCGGACCTGGCCGGCGTCGCCGGCCTGGTCGGCGCGCTGGACGCGCAGGAGCGCGCCGGCGCCGAGCTTCGCGGCCCGGTCGGCGGCCAGCACGTCGACCTGGATCTTGGCGGGCTGCTTGGCCCCGCCGACCGCGGCGGCCTTGAAGGAGGCGGCCGGCGCCGCGGCCCCGGCCTCCTTCGGGGCGGTGACGGTGACGGGCAGACCGCCCACCTTCACCGGGGCCGCCGGGGTGCCGCCGGCGGCCGGGACGGCCACCTCGGCGCTGCCGCTGCCGGGCCAGACGGGCTTGTCCAGCTTCTTGACGGCCGCCTTGGCCGTGGCGTTCGCCGGGCGGCCCTTGGACTTGGCGGCGGTCCCCTTGACGGGGTCGCCGAAGTCCTGGACCCCGGGCCGCTTGGTGCCGCCGGGGGCGGCTTCCAGGGCCTGGACGGACGAGGCGGACAGGGCCAGGCTCAGTCCGAGGACGACGGACCCGAGTGTCCGCCGGGATATGCGCCGATTGAGCAATCGGCCGCGTAGAGACATCAGTGCACTCCACAGGGAAGGGGCAGGAAGGTACTGCGGGAGCGGACAGGTGTGCCCGCCCTGCGAGGGGCGGGCACACCTGTCCGGTGAAGGGGACTAGCGGTCGGTCAGCTCTCCGGTTCCGGCGAGCTGGATGACCGCGGTCGGGTCGATGGCGCCGTTGTATACACGGACCTCGTCGATGGCTCCGGCGAAGTACTCGGCGTTGCCGCGGGCCGAACGGCCCACCTGGAGGCCGCCGGTGGCGGCCCACGTGGTGTTCTCGACGCCCTGGGCGGAGGCCAGCTGTCCGTTGACGTACAACCGGATCTGACCGGCGAAGGCGTCGTAGACGACGGCGAGGTGCTGGCCGATCGGGTTGGTGTCGGGCAGCGTCTGGTCGTCGGAGAAGCTCTTCACCACTGCTCCGGCCGTGTCCGTCGTGGCCACGGTCAGCTCCCAGCGCTGGGTGGCGCCCTGGTAGCGGACCTGGACCCGGTTGGTGTTCGTGCCGGGCAGCGAGAACACGGTCTGCGAGGCCGTGGAGCCGAGCGAGCCCATCTGGACCCGCGCCGAGAGCGTGAAGCTCGCGGCTCCGGTGACCGGGGCGGTCGCCGTCGAGGCGTAGTCACCGCTGCCGTCGAGGACCAGGTGACCGGCCCCGACCAGGGGGGAGACGGGCTGCGGGTCGGCGAGCGGGTCGGAGAGGTCCGGGACGTAGAGGGTGGCGTTGCCCGCCAGCGTCAGCGCCTGACCGCCCGCGACCTCCGGGGTGGTGTTCGCCTGGAGGGCGTTCAGCTGCCAGTAGCCCTTGCGTTCCGGCTTCACCGTGGTGATCTCGGTGATCTGGCCCGGCAGCAGCGGCCGGCTGAAGACGCGGACCTCGGCGAGGTCGCCCGCGAAGGCGTCCTCGTAGCCCGCCTTGTCGATGTGACGGCCGATCTGGAACGCACCGTACGTCTTCCAGGTGGAGCGACGGATCGTCTCGCCCTTGCGCTCGTTGTTGACGTACAGCTGGATCTTGCCGGCGGCCCCGTCGTAGAGGCCGGTCAGCAGCACCCACTCGTCCTTGACCGGGACGACCCCGGTGGACAGGGCCTTCCACTCGCCGATGCTCTCCACGTCACCGACCGGGACGGAGAACTTCCAGGTCTTGGCGACGCCGTCGTAACCGAGGACGAAGCCCGGCTCGCCGGTGCCGTCCTGGCTGACCACCGTCATGTCGCGGCTCAGGTCCGAGGGGCGGACCCAGGCGCTCACGGTGAAGCCCTTGAGGGTGTCGAGCACCCCGCTGCCCGCGTCGACCCAGCTGTCCGCCGTGCCGTCGAAGCGCGCCGCCCGGTCGATGGTGCCGCCCGGGCCGGGGACGCCGAAGGTGACCCCGGGGCCGAAGCCGGCCGGGTACTTGCCCTGCTCCTCATCGGCGGCGTCGGTCCCCACCTCGTCGCCGAGGTTCCACTGCGCCGCCGCGGTCGCGCCCGCTGCCACGTAGAAGCTGTACCGGGCCAGGGCACTGGGGTGCGCGGCCTTGTCGACCGCCACCACGTCGACCCAGTGCGGGCCGGGCCGGGTGGGCGTCCAGCTCACCGAGGCGGGCCCGCCGGCCGCGGTGTTGGCGACGTCCTTGAAGACCTCACCGTCGAAGGAGTAGCGGTACTTGATGACGTCCGTGTCGGGCACGGCGTCGTTCGGGTTGGGCGAGAAGGTGAAGGTGCCGGGGGCGCCGACGCCGTCGTGGTACTCGTTGGTGGCCGGGTACTGGGCGGAGATCACGTTCGGCTTGCCCGGGAAGGACTTGTCGTACATGAACTCGCACTTGCCGCTCCACGGACCCCAGCCGTCGCCGTCATGGGTGACGGCGCTCCAGGAGATCACCGTGTTCTCGGGGATGGTCGACTGCACGGTGTGCTCGAACGGCGTCGAGGTGGTCGGCGCCTTGTAGGCCGTGTCCGCTTCGTAGGACTTGGCCACTCCGGCCGCGTCCTTCCACTCGACCTTGAAACGGACCTTGACCTGCTCGCCCAGGTCGGCGTCGTTCGCGATGGCGCGCAGCACCGGCGGCACGTCGGTGTAGGGGCGGCCCGTCCCGGTGACGCAGGCGCCGCCCGGGTTGGACGACATGGCGGAGGTGCTGATGGCACCCGGCAGCGTGTTGTAGCTGATGCTGAGGTACGCGTTGCCGCACACCCGCTTCCAGCCGCCGAAGGTGCTCTCGTCCTGGGCCCGGAGGTTGAAGAGCATCGAGGGCCAGCCCTCGTTGGCCGCGGTGCGCACGCTGTTGGTCAGGCCGCCGGTGGCACCGGACTTGAAGTGCATGTTGGCCGGGGACTCGCAGCTGGTGGGCTGGATCTTCTGGTCCAGCGTCTCCAGCGTCGTCAGCGTGGTGTTCTGCGTGTTGGTCCAGTTGCTGAGGCTGTCGATGTGGGCGGTGCTGCCCCCGATCCGCTGGAGCTGGATCGGTTCGGCACGGGCGTCGGCCCAGTACACGTGCTGGACGCGCGCGCTGAAGGTCGCGCCCAGGATCTGCTTGCCCTTGTAGAAGGACAGCGGGATCTGGAAGGCGACGCGGCGCACGCCGACACCGGCGCAGGAGGCGGCGCTGTAGTCCGTCGGGCACTTGCCGACGCCCGCGCTGCCGGAGTACCGCCACTCGCCGATCGAAGGCTTGCCCGACATGACGGCGGTCCAGCCGGAGCGGTCGGCGGTCTTCACGATGGGGTCGATGACCACGGGGAAGACGGTGGCGCCGTCGCGCAGCATCTTCTGGTCAGGGACCAGGGTCAGCTTGTCCGCGGACAGCTCGATGCCGAGGGGCGCGGCCTTGCCGCCGCCGCCCGGGCCTTCGAGGGCCGGGACGAGCGCCTCGGCGGCCGCCTGGCCGGTCGGCGCGTCCGCGCGCGCCGCGGACAGCGACTGGGCGACGGCCTTGGGGCCCTTGGTGCGGGCGGCGGCCTCCTGCGAGGCGGCCGAGTCCCACATGCTCGGGGCACCGGACTGGAAGACCGTGCCGCCGACCGCGCTGTCCTCGGCGGTGACGGCGCCGTTCACGTCCTTCTTGTACGTCAGGCCCTTGGCCTTGAGGCCCAGGTCCAGGCGCTGGAGGCGCGGATCGGCGGCGGCTTGGGGGGTCTTGACGACGAGCAGGTGGCCGAAGCCGTTCGCCTCGGCGCGCACCTTGAGGTCGACGCCCGGCAGGGCATCGGGATAGGTGGCCGTGTCGCCGTCGAGGACGGGCGCGGCGAGCTTGCCGTAGGGCCAGGTCAGCGCCATCTCGTGGGTGCCGCGGCGCAGCGTGACGAACGGCTTGCCCGCCGCGCCGTCGGAGAAGACCAGGCCGACCGTGGCCGCCTTCGGGCCGACGCTGCCGTCCGCCCGCCTGACCAGGGTCTTGTCGATGTCGACCCACGCGCCGTTCTGCACGGCGTGCACCGGCTCGGTGTACTCGCGGGCCGTGTACGTGCCGTCCGGCGCGGCGAAGATCTCGCGCTGCTCGGTGCGCAGGCCGAGGACCTCGACCTGCTTGCCGCTCTTGCGGGCGGCCGCGAGGGCTTCCTTCTCCGTCTGGACGGGGGTGCCGACGGCGACGGGCTCCGGGGAGCGGGCCGCGTCGGTCCCGCCGGCCAGGTCCAGGCCGAGGGTGGTGGCCACGACGGCTCCGGCGGTCACCGCGGCGAGCGAGGCCCGCCGCAGCACCGTACGGCGCAGGCCGCCGGGCGTCTTGTCGTACGTCGCGTCCTTCATCGGACCACCGTTCCGAAGGTGTTGGCCCCGGCGGGGATCCCGCCCTCTCCGGGCTTGAAGGTCTCGACGGGCGCTCCGCCCGTGCCGCTGAGCGTCCACGAGAACAGGTAGACCGCACGGCCCTCGGCGGTGCCGTACGGCATGCCGACGTAGAGGCCTGCCGTACCGCCGCCGATGCTCATCCCGGCGTACTGGCGGGGCGCCTCCGGGGTCGGGATCTCGGAGCCCGGTTCCAGGATCTTGTCGGCGCCGGGCGCTCCGACCAGCGGGAACATCTGCACGACACCGCGGTCGACGACGCCGTTGGCGGCGTCCTCGCCCGGGACGCCCACGGCGAGACGGACGGTGGACGCCGTGCTGGTGGTCGCCGGGGCCGTGTTGATGGCGGCCAGACGCTGGCCGAAGTAGTCGCCCGCCTCGGACTCGCCGCCGACGTCGGTCGAGTTCTGGTCGATCCAGACGGTCTCCGTGTACGCCCCGGCCGCGTCGAGCTTGAACACCTGGACGGCGCCCGCGTCGACGGTGGTGGACAGGTCCTCGCCGGGGCTGCCGACGACGAGGAGCGACTCCGTGGTGCTGGTGGCCCCCGCGGCGCGGTAGGGCACCGCGGCGAGCGCCGTGCCGAAGCCGTCGCCGTTCTCGCAGGCGCCGAGCACGTTCGGGGTGTCCTGGGTGATGACGTTCAGCGGCTTGGGCTGGCCGGAGGTGAGGGCGTGACTGAAGATCGTCACCGCGCCTGCCTCTGGGATGGCTGCCTGGGCCTCACCCGGGGAGCTGACCGCGAAGTGCGTCGGGGTGGCGGTCATGGCCGAGCCGAAGCGGTCGTACGGTTCCTGGACGTCGGGCACGGCTCCCGCGGTGGCCGTGTCCTGGGTGACGAAGGCGGCCGTGACCGTGGTCGAGCCGGCGAAGTAGAGGAAGGCGCCCGCGTCGACGGTGGTGGACAGGTCCTCGCCGGGGATGCCGGCGGCGAGGAAGGGCACTCCGGCCGCGGACTTGCCCGCAGCGATCGAGTAGCCCGTCCAGTCGTACGCCTCCGGGCCGATCCCGGTCAGCAGGCCCGAGCCCTGGACGTGCTCGACGGTCGTCTTGCCTGCGCCGAGGCCGGTGGGCGAGCCGTGGACGACGACGATCCGGCCGGCGTCGACCTGGGCTCCGATGTCCTCGTGCGGGGTGCCGATCGCGAGGTCGCTGCAGCCGTCGAGGTCGGCGTCGTAGACGGCCATGGCGTAGCCGAAGCGGTCGCCCGCCTCGGACGGACCGGCCTGGGCGGCCTCTTGGGTCAGCTCCAGGTTGCCCTTGCCTCCGCCGTACACGATGTGCACGACTCCGGCCTTGGAGACGCCGTTGACGGTCGCCTCCGGATCGGCTATCGCGGTGTCGCGGACACCGTCGCCGTTGAAGTCCGACTCGGCGCCGCTGCAACCGGTCGCCGCGGCCGCCGGGGTGGCCAGCGGCAGGGGGCCGGTCGTCAGGGCCAGTACGAGGGCGGCGGCCGAGCCGGCCAGCATCCCTCTGGCGGCGTACCGCCGCCTGGCCGCGCCGTGTGGCGCGAGGTTGGTTCTGATCACCTTGGGTTTCCGTCTCCGTGGAATTCGGGGTCGCTGAAAAACGGCCGGAATTCGATGGAGCAGAAAATGGTGCATGCGCGAAAAACCGGACAATCGTGCACCTGACCGTGTGCACGCGTCCGCATTCCCCCCGACTGCCGGGATCCCCCACCCGTGACCGCCGCCTAAAGCGTCGGCAAACCATCCCTCGCCTGGTGAGCCCGGACAAGAGGCGATGTCGGACATCGGGCGGTCTTGTCTTCTAACGGATTGGTTACTTCTGGGTACAGGCAGCGAAAAGCCCCGCCCGGCACCGGAATCCGGTGCCGGGCGGGGCGGGTGGAGCAGGGACCGCTAGGTCAAAATCAGCCTTCGGTCGGAGCCGAGACGGAGGGGAGCGTCTGCTGCTCCGCCGCCGCGGTCTTCTTCGTCGCCCGCTTCGCCACGGTCTTCTTGGTCGTGGCCGCCTTCTTGGCCACGGTCTTCTTGGCGGCCGCCGCCTTCTTGGCCGGGGCCTTCTTCGCCGTGGTCGCCTTCTTGGCCGGGGCCTTCTTGGCGGCCTTCTTGGCCGGGGCGGCCTCCTCGACAGCGGCGGCCTCCTCGACCGGCTTCGCGGGCTCGGTCACCGGGGTCTCGACGACCACCACGGCGGCCTCCGCCGCGCCTGCCGGGGAACCGGCGGGCGCCGTGGCCTTACGGGTGGCACGCCGGCGCGGACGGGCCGGCGCGGCCTCCGCCACGGGGGCCTCCTCGACCACGGCGACGGGCTCCGGCTCGACGACGGGCTCGGGCTGCGGCTCCACGACCGGCTCCGGCTCCGGCACGACGACCGGCTCCGGGGCCACCTCGGCCGCGGGGGCCGGGGCGCCCGCCGGCGCGGTGGCCTTACGGGTCGCCCGGCGACGGGTACGGCCCTTCGGCGCGGCCTCCTCGACCGGGGCCGGGGCGGCCTCGACCGTCTCCGCGGCCTCGACGGCCTCGGTGACGACCTCGGCGACCGGCTCCAGGACGGTGTCGGCCGGCTCGGTCACCGGCTCGGCGACGACCTCGGCCACGGGGGCCGGAGCCTGCGCCGGGGCGACCGCACCGCGCGGGGCGCCCGCCGGAGCGGTGGCCTTGCGGGTGGCACGGCGCCGGTTGCGGCGGCCGCTCAGGCCCGCGGCGGCCTCGGCCTCGGCCGGGCTGCTGTAGAGCTCCTCGTCCGCGACGAACTCCGGCTCGGGCAGCGCCCGCGGCGCGGCGACCTCGGCGGCCACCTCCGCCTCGGACTCGAAGCCCTCCACCTCGACCGTCTCGATCTCGTGCTCGTGCTGGTCGAACTCCGCCTTGCCGGCACGCCGCTTGGCGCGCTTGCCGTTGCCGCCGCCGCCGATCGCGGTCGGCGTCTCCATGTGCACGATGACACCGCGTCCGTTGCAGTGGACGCAGGTCTCGGAGAAGGACTCCAGGAGACCCTGGCCCACCCGCTTGCGGGTCATCTGGACCAGGCCCAGCGAGGTGACCTCGGCCACCTGGTGCTTCGTACGGTCGCGGCCCAGGCACTCCAGCATGCGCCGCAGGACCAGGTCGCGGTTGGACTCCAGGACCATGTCGATGAAGTCGATGACGACGATGCCGCCCAGGTCGCGCAGCCGCAGCTGGCGCACGATCTCCTCGGCCGCCTCCAGGTTGTTCCTGGTGACGGTCTCCTCGAGGTTGCCGCCCTGACCGGTGAACTTGCCGGTGTTGACGTCGATGACGATCATCGCCTCGGTCTTGTCGATCACAAGCGAGCCGCCCGAGGGCAGCCACACCTTGCGGTCGAGCGCCTTGGCGAGCTGCTCGTCGATCCGGTACGTCGCGAAGACATCGACCTCGGAGGTCCAGCGGGACAGCCGGTCGGCCAGGTCCGGGGCCACGTGGTTCACGTAGCCGTGGATGGTCTCCCAGGCGCCGTCGCCGCTGACGATGACCTTCGAGAAGTCCTCGTTGAAGATGTCGCGCACGACGCGGACGGTCATGTCCGGCTCGCCGTACAGCAGGCTCGGCGAAGAGGTCGAGATCTGCTTCGACTTCTTCTGGATGTCCTCCCACTGGGCCTGCAGACGCTCGACGTCGCGGCGCAGCTCGTCCTCGCTCGCGCCCTCGGCGGCGGTGCGCACGATGACGCCCGCGTCCTCGGGGACGATCTTCTTGAGGATGGTCTTCAGACGCGCGCGCTCGGTGTCGGGCAGCTTGCGGCTGATGCCGGTCATCGAGCCCTCGGGCACGTAGACCAGGTAGCGGCCGGGCAGCGAGACCTGGCTGGTCAGGCGGGCGCCCTTGTGGCCGATCGGGTCCTTGGTGACCTGCACGAGGACCGACTGGCCGGACTTGAGGGCGGACTCGATGCGGCGCGGCCCGTTGGCCATGCCGAGCGCCTCGAAGTTGACCTCACCGGCGTACAGGACCGCGTTGCGGCCCTTGCCGATGTCGATGAAGGCGGCCTCCATCGACGGCAGCACGTTCTGGACCTTGCCCAGGTAGACGTTGCCGACGTACGAGGTGGCCTCTTCCTTGTTGACGTAGTGCTCGACGAGCACGTTGTCCTCGAGGACGCCGATCTGGGTGCGCTCGCCGGCCTGGCGGACGACCATCACACGCTCGACGGCCTCACGGCGGGCCAGGAACTCGGCCTCGGTGATGATCGGGACGCGGCGGCGGCCCTGCTCGCGGCCCTCGCGGCGGCGCTGCTTCTTCGCCTCCAGGCGGGTCGAGCCCTTGATGGACTGGACCTCGTCGGACGGCTCGGCCTTCTCGCGGGCCGGACGCGGCTCGCGGACCTTGACGACGGTGCGTACGCCCTCCTCGACCGCTTCTGCCTCGGCGGTGACGTCGGCGGGCTCACCGCTGCGGCGGCGGCGACGGCGGCGACGGCGGCTGGAGCTGGAACCGAGGGCCTCGTCGGCCTCGTCGAACTCGGCGGCCTCTTCGGCCGTCTCGGCCTCCTGCTCGGCGGCCTCGGCCTCGGCCTCCTCCTCGGCGGCCTCGTCGAGGTCGGCGGCCTCACCACGGCGGCGGCGACGGCCACCGCGGCGACGGCGGCGCGAGGGGCGCTCGCCCGACTCGTCGCCCTCTTCGAACTCCGCGGCCTCCTCGTCGAGCTCGGCGGCCTCGGCCTCCGGCTCCTCCTCCGCGAGCACCTCGGGAAGGGAGACCGGCGCGGACTCGGCGACCGGAGCTGCCTCGACGGCGCCACGCCCACGGCGACGGCGGCGGCCGGCGGGCTGTGCGGCGGGGGCCTGGACGACCTCGGCCTCGACCTCGGTCTCCTCCTCCTCGACCTCTTCGGCCGGGGCGGCGGCGCGAGCGGCCGCGGCGGCCATGGCGGCGGTCTCCGGGGTCTGGAACATCGGCTCGGCGAACACCGGGGCCTGGAACACGGGCACGGCCGGACGCGCGGCGCGGCGGCCACGGCCGGCGGCGGGCGCCTCGGTCTCGGCGGCGGGCTGCGCAGCGGCGGCCGGGGCCGTGGAGCGGGTGGCGCGGCGGCGGCCGCCGCGCTTCGGCGAGTCCAGGGCGTCGGCGACGGTGAAGGCGCGGGCGGCGGCCTTGGGGGCCTCCTCCACGACGGCGGGCTCGGCGGCGGGAGCGACCTCGGCGGCCGGAGCCTCCGGAGCCGTCACGGCACGCGTGGCACGGCGACGGGCACGCGGAGCGGGAGCGGCCGGGGCCTCCTCCTCGACCACCGGAGCAGCCTCGGCCACCGGAGCGGCCTCGACCACCGGCGCCTCCACGACCGGAGCGGCCTCGGCGGCCTCGGCGGCCGGAGCCTCCGGAGCCGTCACGGCACGCGTGGCACGACGGCGGGCACGCGGAGCGGGAGCGGCCGGGGCCTCCTCCTCGACCACCGGAGCAGCCTCGACCACCGGCGCCTCCACGACCGGAGCGGCCTCGGCAGCCGGAGCCTCCGGAGCGGCCACGGCACGCGTGGCACGACGGCGGGCACGCGGAGCGGGAGCGGCCGGAGCCTCCTCCTCGACCACCGGAGCAGCCTCGGCGGCCGGAGCCTCCGGAGCCGTCACGGCACGCGTGGCACGGCGACGGGCACGCGGAGCGGGAGCGGCGGGCTCCTCGGCGGCCGGGGCGGCGGCGACCGGGGCCTCGACGACGACGGTCGTGGCGGCCGGGGCCTCGACGACGACGGCCGCGGCGGCCGGAGTCTCGGGAGCGGCCACGGCGCGGGTCGCGCGGCGGCGGGTACGAGCGGGTGCGGCGGCCGGGGCGGCCTCCTCGGCGGGGGCCGCAGCGGCCTCCGTCACCGGGGTCGCCTCGGCGGCGGCCCCGCCGGGCGGACCGGCGGGCCGGGAAGCGGCGCGGCGACGCCTGCGCGGAGGCAGGTTGTCGCTGGGGCCGCCGTTGTCGGCGTTACCGGCGGTGGTGATGTCGTTTTCGTTGTTGAGCATTGCGGGCGGTTCTCCCGTCACGCTCCCGGGCGCCGCGGCTGACTTCCGGTCCGGCACGGCCCCGCGCCATTGAGCGCGGAACCGGCCTCCGGGGCGCGTTCGCCACACGGGAGCTGTAGTCCATGGCCGCCGGTTCCGTACGTGTTGTCCGTACGGCCTGGCGGAAGTCTTCAGGTCTGTGCGCGGCCCGACCCAGGTGGCTCCCGAGTGCCAGGGCTGCGCGACGACGACGATCCTTACGCGGCGGGACCTTCCGGCGCCTTCGCGTCGGCGGCTACGGCGGCCGTGGGTGGGGCGGCCGTGTCAGCCTCGCGGTCGGGCGCGAGCGGGTCGGTCACCGTGCCGGACTCCTCGTCGAAGAGCCCCTGCGCCAGCCTGGTCACCGCTGAGGGGACCGGCGGCGCCAGGTCGGCCACAGCTCGGAGACCGGACAGGACGTCGTCGGGTCGCACGGCAGGTGTCAGATGCCGAACAACCAGCCGCAGTATCGCACAGGCATTGTCCAGGGGCCTATCAGCCGGGGCGGGAAGGGCGTGCAGACTCACGACCGCGCCGCGCGTGTCGAAGGTCCGCATGCCGTTCTTGGTGCGGCGTTGCACCTCCACGGTCTCGGCGGCGAGGAAGGCCGTCACGGCCCGTTCGGCCTCCGCGGGCTCCACGCCGTCCAGGCGCAGCTCCCATACGGAGGCGGTCAGCCGGTCCGCGAGGCCCGAGGTGCGGGCCTCGACGGCGTCGATGATGTCGAGCCCGGTCGGCATCGACTCGTCGAGCAGCTCACGGAGCTTCTCGGGGTCGCGGGGCTCGGCGAGGGCGATCTCCAGGTACTCGGCCTCGCTGCCGGTCCCGGTCGGGGCGGCGTTCGCGTACGAGACGCGCGGGTGCGGAGTGAAGCCGGCCGAGTACGCCATCGGCACCTCGGCACGGCGCAGGGCGCGCTCGAAGGCGCGCTGGAAGTCACGGTGGCTGGTGAACCGGAGGCGGCCGCGCTTGGTGTAGCGCAGTCGGATGCGCTGCACCACCGGTGCGGGAGGCGGGCCTTCGGGCTGTCGCTTGCCCAGTGGTTCTTCTCCTTGTGCGGGGCTCCGCGGCTCGCGCGTCGCCCTGAGCGTCTGGGGGCCGGCGGGCCACGCCCTGCCTCCGGCTCACCCCTGCCGTTCGTGGAGGGAGATCTCGGGAGCGGGCGTGTTGCCTGCGGCTGTCGTACTACCCAGAGTACGCGCCCGTGACCTCGCCGGTTCCACGGGAGGAGTACCCCCGCGAGCGCCGTCCGCTCAGTCGAGGGACCCTGGCTCCGCCAGCCACCGGGTCCGCAGGTCGATGTGCTCGGCGAGGGTCTCGAAGTCCCGGTCGTAGTGCAGCACCGTCAGGCGGTGGCGCGCGGCGGTGACCGCCACGACCAGGTCGACGACTCCTGCGGAGCGGACGCATCCGGCTTCGGCCAGAGCGCTCTGCGCGGTACCGATCCTGTCCCACACGTCGTCCGGGATCTCGTGCCACACGTACAGATCCGCGAACGCCTGCCGCATTTCGGCGTATTGGGCGGGCGACCGGGCGGAATACAGGGCTTCGGCCTCCGTCACGGCGCACATGCCGATCCGTCCGGCGGCCATCGCCGGACGCCACGTGGAGAAGGGCCCCGGAAGGGTGATCCGGTGCACAGCAGAGGTGTCGATCAGAAAGGCCCCCTCGGTCAGCTCCCCCACGACTTACGCACCTCCGCCTTGAATCCGGCCTCACGCCCCTTGTCGAAAGCGCCCTCCTCGTCGAGCTTGACGAGGGCCGCCAGGGCTCGCTGCCGACGGACCCGCGCTCCTATTTCCCCCAGCGCGGCGTTGACCGTGTCCTTCTTCGTCGTGGTGCCGAGGGCCTCCATGGCGAGCGCGAGTGCTTCCTCGTCAATGTCGATCACGGTCTTGGCCATGCCGGCCACCTCCTGGAAGCAGGGGCAGAGTATCGCTCCATCTATATGACCAGGATATCTCCGCACCGCAAGGGCAGAAACCTCAAGCCACCCCTCGAATGAATATGCCCCCCACCGTTCCCGGTGAGGGGCACATCGGCCGACGCGGCGGCGTCAGCCCGAGGTCACTTCACGACCGACAGCGGCAGCAGCTTCTTGCCCGTCGGGCCGATCTGGATCTCGGTCTGCATCTGGGGGCAGACGCCGCAGTCGAAGCACGGGGTCCAGCGGCAGTCTTCGACCTCGGTCTCGTCGAGGGCGTCCTGCCAGTCCTCCCAGAGCCAGTCCTTGTCGAGACCGGAGTCCAGGTGGTCCCAGGGCAGGACTTCCTCGTACGTGCGCTCACGCGTCGTGTACCAGGCCACGTCCACGCCGTACGCGGGCAGCGTCTTCTCGGCGGCCTCCATCCAGCGGTCGTACGAGAAGTGCTCGCGCCAGCCGTCGAAGCGGCCGCCCGACTCGTACACGGCGCGGATGACGTCGCCGATGCGGCGGTCGCCGCGCGAGAGGAGGCCCTCGACGATGCCCGGCTTGCCGTCGTGGTAGCGGAAGCCGATGGAGCGGCCGTACTTCTTGTCGCCGCGGATCTTGTCGCGGAGCTTGCCCAGGCGGGCGTCCGTCTCCTCGGCCGACAGCTGCGGCGCCCACTGGAACGGGGTGTGCGGCTTGGGCACGAATCCGCCGATCGACACCGTGCAGCGGATGTCGTTCTGGCCGGAGACCTCGCGGCCCTTGGCGATGACGTTGACCGCCATGTCGCCGATCTGGAGCACGTCCTCGTCGGTCTCGGTCGGCAGGCCGCACATGAAGTACAGCTTCACCTGGCGCCAGCCGTTGCCGTACGCGGTGGCGACGGTCCGGATCAGGTCCTCTTCCGAGACCATCTTGTTGATGACCTTGCGCATGCGCTCGGAGCCGCCCTCGGGGGCGAACGTCAGACCGGAGCGGCGGCCGTTGCGGGTCAGCTCGTTGGCCAGGTCCACGTTGAAGGCGTCCACGCGGGTCGACGGCAGGGACAGGCCCACCTTGTCGTCCGTGTAGCGGTCGGCGAGGCCCTTGGCGATGTCGGCGATCTCGCTGTGGTCCGCGGAGGACAGCGACAGGAGGCCGACCTCCTCGAAGCCCGTGGCCTTCAGGCCGCGCTCCACCATCTCGCCGATACCGGTGATGCTTCGCTCCCGCACGGGGCGCGTGATCATGCCGGCCTGGCAGAAACGGCAACCGCGGGTGCAGCCGCGGAAGATCTCCACCGACATCCGCTCGTGGACGGTCTCCGCGAGCGGTACCAGCGGCTGCTTGGGGTACGGCCACTCGTCGAGGTCCATGACCGTGTGCTTGGACACGCGCCACGGCACGCCGGAGCGGTTGGGCACGACACGGCCGATGCGGCCGTCGGGCAGGTACTCGACGTCGTAGAAGCCGGGGACGTAGACGTTGCCCGTCTTCGCGAGGCGCAGGAGGACCTCCTCGCGGCCACCGGGCCGGCCCTCCGCCTTCCAGGCGCGGATGATCTCGGTCATGTCGAGGACGGCCTGCTCGCCGTCGCCGATGACCGCGCAGTCGATGAACTCCGCGATCGGCTCGGGGTTGAAGGCCGCGTGGCCGCCCGCGAGGACGATGGGGTGGTCGACCGTACGGTTCCTGGCCTCCAGCGGGATGCCCGCCAGGTCCAGGGCCGTGAGCATGTTGGTGTAGCCCAGCTCCGTGGAGAAGGACAGGCCGAACACGTCGAAGGCGGAGACGGGGCGGTGGCTGTCCACGGTGAACTGCGGCACCTTGTGCTCGCGCATCAGCTCCTCGAGGTCCGGCCACACGCTGTACGTGCGCTCGGCGAGGACGCCCTCGCGCTCGTTGAGCACTTCGTAGAGGATCATGACGCCCTGGTTGGGCAGCCCGACTTCGTACGCGTCCGGGTACATGAGCGCCCAGCGGACATCGCAGCTCTCCCACTCCTTGACCGTGGAGTTGAGTTCACCGCCGACGTACTGAATGGGCTTCTGCACGTGCGGAAGCAGGGCCTCAAGCTGAGGGAAGACCGACTCGGTCATCACGCGACTTTCGTGAAGCGGGCAGGGGGCAGCTCTCAAGCGTACCCCCAGGCTCGGCCGCCCCCACCCACATGATCATCCCAGTGCCGACCTCAGCGAAGGGGCGGAAGCCTTGACCCAGATGTCCGGAAGCTCCCGTTCGCTCCGCTCGGCCGCCGCCTCCTCCCGGCCGTAGAGCACACCCCAGGTGAATCCGGGCTCCCCCGCGTCCGCCGCCTGAACGGCGAGGCCGCGCAGGGCGTCGCGGGCGACCACGCTGTCCTGGTGGTCACCGAGCAGGGACTGCACCTTCTTCAGCGCCTTGGCCAGGCGTTTCGCCGGTTTGCCGAGCGCGGGCACCGCCGCCTCCGCCGCGTACCGGGCGCGTTTGGCCGCCTTGCGCGCCTCGTGCAGGGCCAGGTCGCGCTCATGGCCCGCCTCCAGGGAGAGCGCCGTCTCGATCCGGCCGGCGAGGCGCTCGTAGTCGCGCAGCACCGCCTTGGGCAGGACGCTCTCCGCGGGGCGGGCGGCGGCCTTGCCCAGCGGCGGCGCGTCCAGCAGGGCGTCGAGGGAGTCCAGGAGGGCGAGGTAGCGCTCGGTGTCGAGTACGGCCAGGGCCCGGCGCCGCGACGCGGAGCGGCGGGTGTCGTTCCATGCGCGCAGGCGGTCGTCGACGGGTCCCGCCGACAGGGTGGGCGGCAGTTCGTCGAGCCGGGTCCGGATCCGCTCCAGCAGGACCTCCTGGTCGCGGTCGACGCCGAGTTCGCCGCCCAGCCAGCGCAGTTCCTCGCCGACCGGGTCGGTGACGGCCCGGTCCAGCACCTTGCGGTACGACTTCAGGGCGCTGCGGAGCCGGCGGGCGGCGACCCGCATCTGGTGGACGGAGTCCGGCAGGTCGCGCCGCACCGCCGGGTCGTGGGCGATCAGGGAGTCGCGCTGTTCGCGCAGGTACGCCAGGACGTGCGCGCCCGCCGTGCCCTCGGGGCCGTCGTCCGCGGACCGGGCGGGGGGCTCGGCGCCGGTCTCCGTGAGGGCCCGGGCGAGCTTCGAGGGGGCGTCGGACACCCGGAGCCCGGCCTTGCGGAAGCTCTTCTCGACGGCGTCGAGCAGTTCGGGGTCCACCCCGTCGGCGAGTTCCACCTCGACCTCGGTCCAGGCGGCGGTGGCCTCGCCCCGCTCGGCGAGGACCTCGTCGGTGCTCAGCTCGGCGAGCAGGGCTCCGTCGGCGTCGAGCAGGTTGCTGACTCGGCGCGAGGAGACCAGCCTGACCTGCGGCTGGAGCCCGGCGTCGCGCACACGGGAGCGGACGAGCGAGGCGAGGGAGGCCGGGACGGTGTCGCTGAGCGCGGCCCCGATCTCGTCGCGCACGCCCGGGGAGACGGGCAGTTTGAGGTGCCAGCCCGCGTCCGCCCCGCCCGTTCTGCGCCGCAGGGTCACGCCGTCGGCGGCGAGCCGCTGGTCGGGGGTGTCGTAGTAGACGGCGTCGAGGTCGACGGTGCCCTGGGCGGAGACGGCCGCGATCGCGGCCGTGCCCGTCAGGTCCGGCACCCCGCGCCGGGCCGCTGCGGCCTTGGAGAACTCGAATTTCCGCTCGATCTCACGCTTGGTGTCCGCCATAGACCGAACTTAATCCTGAACGGATCACAGCGGCAGGGTGAACGGCACATCAGGCTGACAATGGCCGCTGTACCTTGATCGACTGCAGGAGCCCGATCGCCACCCACACGGCGAACATCGACGAGCCTCCGTACGACACGAACGGCAGCGGAAGCCCGGCCACCGGCATGATCCCGAGGGTCATCCCGATGTTCTCGAAGGACTGGAAGGCGAACCAGGCGATGATCCCGGCGCACACGATCGTGCCGTACAGCTCGGTGGTCTCGCGGGCGATCATGCAGGCCCGCCACAGCACGATGCCCAGCAGCAGCAGGATCAGCCCGGCTCCGACGAAGCCCAGCTCCTCCCCCGCCACCGTGAAGACGAAGTCGGTCTGCTGCTCCGGCACGAACTGGCCGGTGGTCTGCGAGCCCTTGAAGAGCCCGGAGCCGGTCAGCCCGCCCGAGCCGATCGCGATGCGCGCCTGGTTGGTGTTGTAGCCGACGCCCGCCGGGTCGAGCTCGGGGTTGGCGAAGGCCGCGAAGCGGTTGAGCTGGTACTCGTCCAGGACGCCGAGCTGCCAGACCAGGACGGCTCCGGCAGCGCCCGAGCCGATCAGGCCGAGGACCCACCGGTTGGACGCGCCGGAACCCAGCAGTACGCCGAGCACGATGACGACCATGACCATGACCGAACCGAGGTCGGGCATCAGCATGACGACGCCCATCGGGGCGGCCGCCAGGCAGAGCGCCTTGACGACCGTGCGGTGGTCGGGATGGTCGAGGTCGCCCGCGTCCACCCGGGCCGCGAGCAGCATGGCCATGACCAGGATGATCGTGATCTTCACGAACTCGGAGGGCTGGAGGGAGAATCCGCCGCCGATGACGATCCACGCGTGGGCGCCGTTGATGGTGGCGCCGAGCGGGGTGAGCACGGCGCTGACGAGCACGAGCGAGAGCCCGTACAGGACCGGCACCGCGCCGCGCAGGGTGCGGTGGCCGAGCCAGATGGTGCCGATCATCAGCACGAGGCCGATGCCGGTGTTCAGGGCGTGCCGGGCGAGGAAGTAGTACGGGTCGCCCTGGTTCAGCTGGGTCCGGTTGCGGGTCGCCGACCACACCAGCAGGGCGCCGATGAAGGACAGCGCCAGCGAGCTGAGGAGTATCGGCCAGTCGAGCCGGCGCACCACCGAGTCGCGGGCGGTGAGCCGGGCCATCATCCCGCGCTGGGGCGCGTACCGGGAGACGGAGAACTTGTTCGCGGTCTGCATGTCGGTTTTCGGTCCTCAGTCGTGCCGTGCGGGGGCGGGCGGCCCGGCGAGCGCGGGCGCCGCCAGCTCTTCCGGGGACGGCGGCACGTACGGCCGGATCTCGGGGGAGTCGATGGAGCCGTCCGGGTGGATCCTGGGCAGGTTCGCCTCCGGCTTGAGCAGCAGGGCCTTCTTCAGGTCCTGCTTGCCGGTCATGTCGAGACCGTAGATGGCGTTGAAGATGTTGCGGACGGCGGGGCCGGAGGCCCCGGAGCCGGTGCCGGCCTGGGAGATGGTCATGACGATCGTGAAGTCGTCGGTGTAGGTCGCGAGCCACGACGTGGTCTGCTTGCCGTAGACCTGAGCGGTGCCGGTCTTGGCCCGCATCGGGATCTTGTCCAGCGGCCAGCCGCCGAAGCGCCAGGCGGCGGTGCCGCCGGGCTCGACGACGGACCGCAGGCCCCTGTCGAGGTCGCTGACGGTCTGAGCGTCGATCGGCAGCCGGCCGTGGGCCTTGGGCTTGATCATGTCGACGCGCTTGCCGTCGGGGCTGATCACGGCCTTGCCGATCGTGGGGTCGTAGAGGGTGCCCCCGTTGCTGATGGCGGAGTAGGCGGTGGCCATCTGGATGGGGGTGACGAGGACGTCGCCCTGGCCGATGGCGAAGTTGATGCTGTCGAACGCCTTCAGCTGGTTGCCTTCGAGGCAGCTCTCGTAGGCGATCTGCTCGACGTAGGTGCCGCCCTTCTTGCCCTGCTTGCACCAGGAGTCCTTGTTGGCCGCCCAGAAGCTCTTCTTCCACTGGCGGTCGGGGATGCGGCCGGTGACCTCGTTCGGCAGGTCGATCCCCGTCTCGGAGCCGAGTCCGAATTCGCGGGCGGTCCGGTAGAACCAGTCGTGGGCGTCCTTCTTGGGCTTGAGGCCGCCGTCGCGCTGCCACTCCTTGTGCCCGAGGGCGTAGAAGACGGTGTTGCAGGAGAACTTGAGCGCGTCGGCGAGGGTGATGGGGCCGTGGCCCTTGGACTCGAAGTTCGCGAAGCTCCGGCCGCCCATGTTGTAGGAGGCGCTGCAGTTGTAGTGGCTGTCGAAGGCGTAGCCGGCCCGCACGGCCGCGCTCGCCGACACCACCTTGAAGATGGAGCCGGCGGGGGCCTGGCCCTGGATGGCCCGGTTGAGCAGCGGGTAGTTGGAGTTCTTGCTGGTGAGAGCGGCGTAGTCCTTGGCGGAGATGCCGCCGACCCAGGCGTTGGGGTCGTAGTCGGGCTGGGAGGCCATCGCGACGATGCGGCCGGTCTTGGCCTCCATGACGACGACGGCGCCCGAGTCGGCCTCGTACTTGCGGCCGGTGATCCGGTCGGTCTCCTGACGGACGGTCTTCATCGCCTGCTGGAGCTCGTACTCGGCGACGGACTGGACCCGGGCGTCGATGCTGGTGACGAGGGTGGACCCGGGCACGCCCGGGTCGGACTTGGTCTGACCCATGACCCGGCCGAGGTTGTCGACCTCGTACGAGGTGACCGTCGCCTTGCCCCGCAACTGCTTGTCATAGGTGCGTTCGAGTCCGGAGCGGCCGACCTGATCGGAGCGCAGATGCGGCGAGTCGGTGTCCTTCGCCTTCTGGATCTCCTCGTCGGTGACCGGCGAGAGGTAGCCGAGCACCTGTGCGGTGCGGGCCCCGCCGGGGGCCGGGTAGCGGCGGACGGCGGTGGGCTCCGCGGTGATGCCGGGAAAGTCCTCGGGGCGTTCGCGCAGTTGCAGCGCCTGCTGCGTGGTGGCTTCGAGGGTCACCGGAATCGGCTGGTACGGGGAGCCGTTCCAGCAGGGCTTGGGGGTCTGGGAGTCGCAGAGGCGGACCTTGTCCATGACCTCCTTGGGGCTCATGTCCAGGACGCCGGCGAGGCGCGTCATGACGGCCTTGCCCCTGTCCTTCATCTTCATCAGCGCGGTGCGGCTGGCCGAGACGACGAGACGGGTCTCGTTGTCGGCGAGCGGGACCCCGCGGGCGTCGAGGATCGAGCCGCGCACCGCGGGCTGTACGACTCGCTGGACGTGGTTGCTCTTCGCCTCGTGGTAGTACTCCGCGCCGTTGCGGATCTGGAGGTACCAGAGCCGGCCGCCGAGGGTGACCAGCATCGAGAGGACGAGCACCTGCATGATGACGAGGCGGATCTGCACCCGGGAGGTGCGGCCGGTCTCCGGAACGTTGGTCACGCCTGCTCCTCCCTCACAGCTTTTTGACGCTCTTCACACCCTTGACGGCCTTGACGCCCTTTATGCGGCCCGCCTTGTTGGCCCGGGAACGCGCGGTCCTCATCCGCAGGCCGCCGCGCTGGCTGCCGATGCGCAGGCCCGTACCGCCGGCCAGCCAGCCGGCGGAGACGTCGGCGGCCTTGTTGGTGGGGCCGCCGCCGGCCTCGACGGCCATCGGGTCGTTCTCGGCGCGCCGGGCCAGGGCCATGATGAACGGCACGGTGAACGGCGCGAGCAGCAGGTCGTAGAGGGTCGCGGTGAACAGCAGCCCGGTCAGACCCACGTGGCGGGCGGCGGTGTCGCCGACGAGGGCGCCTACGCCCGCGTAGAGCAGGGTGGAGCCGATCGCGGCGGCGACGACGGTGAGCATCGGGCCCCAGGCGGAGCGGAAGCGCCCGTTGTCGGGGCGGACCAGGCCGACGAGGTAGCCGATGACGCAGAGCACGAGTGCGTAGCGGCCGGCGGCGTGGTCGGCGGGCGGGGCCAGGTCGGCGACGAGGCCGGCGGCGAATCCGATGAGGGCGCCACTGACGTGCCCGTACACGAGTGCGAGGGCGACGACGGTGAGCAGCAGCAGATCGGGTACGGCGCCGGGCAGTTGGAGCCGGCCCAGGACGGTGACCTGGACGACGAGGGCGACCACGACGAGCGTGGCCGAGAGCAGGATCCGGTTGAAGGGCATGGGCGGTCTGCTCCTACTCGTCGTCCGGCTTGCCGGGCACGCTGGCGGATCCCGACGGGGTGACCGTGACGGTGACCGTCGGAATGGGCTTGGGGGCCTCGGGCTTGGGCGGCAGCACGGCGTCGCGCGGGTCCTCGCGCGGCGGCATCACGACGACGCCGACGATGTCCAGGCGGGAGAAGCCGACGAACGGGCGCACCCAGACGGTGCGGGTCAGGTCGCCGCGCGAGGGGTCGACCTTGACCACCTCGCCGATCGGCACGCCGGGCACGAAGGGCTTGTTGCCGCGCGAGCCGAAGGTGACGAGCCGGTCGCCGGGGCTGATCTTGGCCTTGCCGTTGAGCATCTGGACGGACAGAGCGCGGTCGCCCTGGCCGGTGGCGAAGCCGAGTTCGCCGGTCTTCTCCAGGCGGGTACCGACGGTGAAGTCGGGGTCGTTGGCGAGGACGACCGTGGCCGTGTCGGGGCCGACGGTGCTGACCCGGCCGACGAGCCCGTCCCCGTTGAGGACGGTCATGTCGCGTTCGATGCCGTCCTTGCTGCCGGCGTCGATGGTGACGGTCCAGGAGAAGCCCTGGGCCGCTCCTATCGCGATGACCTCGGCGCCCTTGATGCCGTACTGCCCGGCGCCGGCCCGCTTGAGCATCTCGTCGAGCTCGTGGATGCGGCTGCGGGTCTGCTCGTCGCTGCCCAGCTTGACCTTCAGGGCCGCGTTCTCGCGCTCCAGCGTGGCGATGCGGTTGTGGCGCTCGCCGGAGTCCCGTACCGCCCCTATGGCGTTGGCGACGGGATCGACCGCGGTCGCCACACCCTTCTCGACCGGCCCGAAGACCGCTGCGGCGGCCTGCCGGGCACCGTCGACCGGCGACTCCTCGCCTGCCCTGATGTCCACCGTGATCAATGCGAACGCGATGGCGATCAGAAGCACCAGCAGCAGCCGGCTTTCTCGTGTGTCCCTCACGTGCGGCGGCCGTGCCTTCCTCGTCGGAATTCTCTTTTGCCTGTATATCAACGATCCGCCGCACGGGCCCGGTAGCACCCGTACGGCGGATCCTTGGTGTTCCGCATGACCCCTCCCGGCAGGGAGGGGTGTGTGTCAGCGACGGGGCTGGGCGTCCAGGACCTGCTGGAGGGCCTCGAACTCCTCGACGCACTTGCCGGAGCCGAGCGCGACGGAGTCGAGCGGGTCCTCGGCGATGTGGATCGGCATGCCGGTCTCCCGGCGCAGCCGCTCGTCGAGGCCGCGCAGGAGGGCGCCGCCGCCGGTCAGGACGATGCCGCGGTCCATGATGTCGCCGGAGAGTTCCGGCGGACACTTGTCGAGCGTGGTCTTGACCGCGTCGACGATGGCGTTGACCGGCTCCTCGATGGCCTTGCGGACCTCGGCGGCCGAGATGACGACCGTCTTGGGCAGGCCGGAGACCAGGTCGCGACCGCGGATCTCGGTGTGCTCGTCCTTGTCGAGGTCGTAGGCCGACCCGATGGTGATCTTGATCTGCTCGGCCGTCCGCTCGCCGAGGAGGAGCGAGTACTCCTTCTTGATGTGCTGGATGATCGCGTTGTCGAGCTCGTCACCGGCCACCCGGATGGACTGCGCCGTGACGATTCCACCGAGGGAGATGACGGCGACCTCGGTGGTGCCGCCGCCGATGTCCACGACCATGTTGCCGGTGGCCTCGTGGACGGGCAGGCCCGAGCCGATGGCGGCGGCCATGGGCTCCTCGATGATGTGCACCTGGCGGGCGCCGGCCTGCGTGGACGCCTCGATGACGGCGCGGCGCTCGACTCCGGTGATACCGGAGGGAACGCAGACCACCACCCGCGGGCGGGCCAGGTAACGGCGCTTGTGGATCTTGAGGATGAAGTACCGGAGCATACGCTCGGTGATCTCGAAGTCGGCGATCACGCCGTCCTTGAGGGGCCGTACGGCGACGATGTTGCCGGGCGTGCGCCCGATCATCTTCTTCGCCTCCGAGCCGACCGCCAGAATGCCGCCGGTGTTCGTGTTGATGGCGACCACGGACGGCTCGTTCAGGACGATCCCCCGGCCCCTCACGTACACCAGCGTGTTGGCGGTCCCGAGGTCGATCGCCATGTCACGGCCGATGAACGACATGTTGTTCCCCTTGTTCCCCATGAGGAGCGTCTGGCCTTCCAGTTGATAGCGGCTGCTGTCAGGTCGGCGAGGTGGGTGTGTGGGTGGAGGCCCCATCGTAGTGCCGGGAGTACGGACACCGCGCGACGGGACTCCGGCAATCGCGCCGGAATGGATACCCGCCCCCTTAGTGGTGACGACTTGTCCTTGCCAGGCGTTCCCGCTCTCGCCCGGAAATACCGAAGGGCGACCGAAATTACTTCGGTCGCCCCAGGTCATGAGCGCTATTTGGCTGATGTCGCGTCAGGAAGGAATGCTCCGAGTGGCTCAGAGAGCGGGGAAGAAGAGCTTCAGCTCCCGCTCGGCGGACTCCTCCGAGTCCGAGGCGTGGATCAGGTTCTCCCGGACGATGGTCCCGAAGTCCCCCCGGATGGAGCCCGGCGCGGCGGCGATCGGGTCAGTGGGTCCCGCCAGCTGGCGGACACCCTCGATCACGCGTTCCCCTTCGACGACCAGGGCCACGATCGGACCACTGGCCATGAAGCCCATGAGGGGCTCGTAGAACGGCTTGCCCTTGTGCTCGCCGTAGTGCGCCTCCAGGGTCTCCTGGTCCAGCGTGCGCAGCTCCAGCGCGGGGATGGTCCAGCCGGCCTTCCGCTCGATGCGGCCGATGATCTCGCCGATCAGACCGCGACGGACGGCGTCGGGCTTGAGCAGGACGAGGGTGCGCTGGGTCATGTTGCGGCTCCTTGCGGCATACGGGTGCGGTAGGACGAATCTACAGGGCCATTCGGACCTGCCCGGCCGGTCGGCCCGGGCGGCCCGGGCGGCCCTGCCCGACCCGCCGACCCGACCGGCCGGGCGGGTCCCCGGCGAGCCGTCACGCGGCGTCAGGCGCCCCGGGTGCCCCGGACGCCTCCTGCGCGGCCGCCCAGCGCGCCTTGACCGCGTCGATCTTGCGGCCGTAGTGCACCGAGCACCACCACAGGGCGGCGAACACCGCGCCGAGGAAGAACATCGTCGGCACGACGAACCCGCTCGCGATCAGGCCGATCTGCAGGGCCCAGCCCAGCGGGACCGCCCCGGGACGCGACAGCATCCCGCACAGCAGCACCGACAGCAGCATCGTCACCCCGCACACCGTCCAGACCGTGGCCTGGGTCAGATCGGGGTTCTTCATCGCCACCAGCCCCGCGAAGCCGATCACGAAGAACTCGCCGATCAGCGTGCTCGCACACAGCGTGCGCATCCCTCAGCCCCTCTTCAGCAGCAGGCGGGCCTCGCCCACCGTGATCACGGAACCGGTCACCAGGACCCCGGCCCCTCCGTACTCCGCCTCTTCCTCCGCCAGGGTGATCGCCGCCTCCAGGGCGTCGTCCAGCCGCGGCTCCACCTGTACCCGGTCCACGCCGAAGACCTCGACCGCGACCGCCGCCAGCTCGTCCGCGCCCATCGCCCGGTGGCTGGAGTTCTCCGTCACCACCACCTCCGCGAAGATCGGCTCGAACGCCTCCAGCACCCCGCGCACGTCCTTGCCCTCGCTCGCGGCCACGACCCCGATCAGCCGGCTGAAGCCGAACGACTCGGTGACCGCCTCCGCGGTGGCCGCCGCGCCCGCCGGGTTGTGCGCCGCGTCCAGGACCACCGTCGGACTGCGCCGCACGACCTCCATGCGGCCCGGCGAGGTCACCGAGGCGAAGGCCCTGCGTACGGTGTCCAGGTCCAGGACCCGGGCGCCCTCCTGGCCGATCCCGAAGAAGGCCTCGACGGCGGCCAGCGCCACCGCCGCGTTGTGCGCCATGTGGGCGCCGTACAGCGGCAGGAAGATGTCGTCGTACTCCCCGCCCACACCGCGCAGCGTCAGCTGCTGCCCGCCGACCGCGACCTCGCGCGCGACGACCCCGAACTCCATGCCCTCGCGGGCCACCGTGGCATCGACCTCCACGGCCTTCTTCAGCAGCACCTGCGCCGCGTCCACCGGCTGCTGCGCCAGGATCACGGTGGCGCCCTGCTTGATGACGCCGCCCTTCTCCTGGGCGATCTCGCCGGGCGTGGAGCCGAGCCGGTCGGTGTGGTCCAGGCTGATCGGGGTGATCACCGCGACGGAGGCGTCGATGACGTTCGTCGCGTCCCAGCTGCCGCCCATGCCGACCTCGACCACGGCCACGTCCACGGGGGCGTCCGCGAAGGCCGCGTAGGCCATCCCGGTGAGCACCTCGAAGAACGACAGCCGGAACTCCTCGGCGGCGTCGACCATCTCCACGTACGGCTTGATGTCGTGGTACGTCTCGACGAACCGCTCGGCGCTGATCGGCGCCCCGTCGAGGCTGATCCGCTCGGTGATCGACTGCACGTGCGGGCTGGTGTAGCGCCCGGTGCGCAGCTCGAAGGCGTTCAGCAGGCACTCGATCATGCGGGCCGTGCTGGTCTTGCCGTTGGTGCCGGTGACGTGGATGGAGGGGTACGCGCGCTGCGGCTCGCCCAGCACGTCCATCAGCGCCGCGATCCGCGACACCGAAGGCTCCAGCTTGGTCTCGCCCCAGCGCGTGGCGAGCTCCTGCTCCACCTCCAGCAGCGCCTTCGCGACCTCCGGGTCGAGGGGCCGGGCGGGTACCGGGTCGCCCTGGGGCGGTCCGGCCTGGGCGCGCAGGGTGCGGCTGCCGGCCTCGATCACCGCCAGGTCGGGGTCGCGGTCGGACTCTTCCGCCACGATCTGATCGAACTCGTCGAAGGTGCCGGCGAGGTCGTCGCTGTCGTCGCGGTCGTGGCTCTCGGGCTGCTGCTCACTCACGAGGCCAGTCTACGGACGCGGACACCCAGGACTTCCGACCCGGGTGTCCCGAGACCACCCCGGGGCGGCCTGCCGGCTCCGGCTCCGGCCCCGGCGACACCGAGGCAGCCGAGCGCCGTGAGCACGTCCAGCGAGGGCATGGGGCATACGGGGAAGGCCCCCAAACCGACCGACGGTGTGGGGGCCTTCGCACGCTCACGGGCGGCTACGCGGGCGGCAGCGCGTCCAGCTGGGCCTGGATCCGGGCGATGTCCGCCTCGGCCTTGGTGAGACGGCCCTTGATCTTGTCCACGACGTTGTCGGGGGCCTTGGCGATGAACGCCTCGTTCCCGAGCTTCGCCTCCGCCTGCTGCTTCTCCTTCTCGGCGGCGCCGAGGTCCTTGGAGAGGCGCTTGCGCTCGGCGGCCACGTCGATGGTGCCCGACAGGTCGAGCGAGACCGTGGCGCCGGCGACCGGGAGGGACGCGGTGGCGCTGAAGGAGTCGCCCTCCGGCTGCAGACGCAGCAGCTGCCGGATGGCGGCCTCGTGCGCGACCAGCGCGGTCCCGCCGAGGTCCAGGCGGGCCGGGACCTTCTGGTTGTCCTGCAGCCCCTGCTCCTTGCGGAACCGGCGGACCTCGGTGACGACCGCCTGGACGCTGCCGACCTCGGCCTCGGCGGCCTCGTCGCGGAAGCCGCTGTCCGTGGGCCACTCGGCGATCACGAGGGACTCGCGCCCGGTCAGCGTGGTCCACAGGGTCTCGGTGACGAAGGGGACCACGGGGTGCAGCAGGCGCAGGGTGGTGTCGAGCACCTCACCCAGGACCCGGCCGGAGACCTTGGCGCCCTCGCCGCCCGCGAAGAACGTCGTCTTCGACAGCTCGACGTACCAGTCGAAGACCTCGTCCCACGCGAAGTGGTACAGCGCGTCCGACAGCTTCGAGAACTGGTAGTCGTCGTAGAACGCGTCGACCTCGGCCACGGTCTTGTTCAGCCGCGACAGGATCCAGCGGTCGGTGGCCGACATCTGCTCGACCGGCGGCAGGTCGCCCTCGATGGTCGCGCCGTTCATGAGCGCGAAGCGGGTGGCGTTCCAGATCTTGTTGGCGAACTTGCTGGACGCCTGGACCCAGTCCTCGCCGATCGGGACGTCGACACCCGGGTTGGCGCCGCGCGCCAGGGTGAAGCGGACCGCGTCGGAACCGTACTTGTCCATCCAGTCCAGCGGGTTGACCGCGTTGCCGAAGGACTTCGACATCTTCTTGCCGCGCTCGTCACGGACCATGCCGTGCAGGGCGATGGTGTGGAACGGCGGGGTGCCGTCCATCGCGTACAGGCCGAACATCATCATCCGGGCGACCCAGAAGAAGAGGATGTCGTAGCCGGTGACCAGGACGGAGTTCGGGTAGAACTTCGCCAGGCTCTCGGTCTGCCGCGGCCAGCCGAGCGTGGAGAAGGGCCACAGGCCCGAGGAGAACCAGGTGTCGAGGACGTCGGTGTCCTGGGTCCAGCCCTCGCCCGTGGGCGGCTGCTCGTCCGGTCCGACGCAGACGACCTCGCCGTTCGGGCCGTACCAGACGGGGATGCGGTGGCCCCACCACAGCTGGCGCGAGATGCACCAGTCGTGGAGGTTGTCGACCCAGTCGAAGTACCGCTTCTCCATCTCCTGCGGGTGGATCTTGACCTTGCCGTCGCGGACCGCGTCACCGGCGGCCTTCGCGAGCGGGCCGACCTTGACCCACCACTGCATGGACAGGCGCGGCTCGATGGTGGTCTTGCAGCGCGAGCAGTGGCCGACGGAGTGGGTGTACGGGCGCTTCTCGGCGACGATCCGGCCGTCGGCGCGCAGCGCGGCGACGATGGCGGAACGGGCCTCCAGGCGGTCCAGGCCCTGGAAGGGGCCGTGGGCCGTGATGATGGCGTGCTCGTCCATGACGGCGAGGTTCGGCAGGTTGTGGCGCTGGCCGATCTCGAAGTCGTTCGGGTCGTGCGCGGGCGTCACCTTGACGGCGCCGGTGCCGAACTCGGGGTCGACGTGCTCGTCCGCGACGACCGGGATGCGGCGGCCGGTCAGCGGCAGCTCGATCTCCCGGCCGACGAGGTGCTTGTACCGCTCGTCCTCCGGGTGGACGGCGACGGCCGTGTCACCCAGCATCGTCTCGGCGCGCGTCGTCGCGACGACGATCGAGGCGTCACCTTCCCCGTACCGGATGGAGACGAGCTCACCGTCGTCGTCCTGGTACTCGACCTCGATGTCGGAGATCGCGGTGAGGCAGCGCGGGCACCAGTTGATGATGCGCTCGGCGCGGTAGATCAGCTCGTCGTCGTAGAGCCTCTTGAAGATCGTCTGGACGGCCTCGGAGAGGCCCTCGTCCATGGTGAAGCGCTCACGCGACCAGTCGACGCCGTCGCCGAGACGGCGCATCTGGCCGGAGATCTGCCCGCCGGACTCGCCCTTCCACTGCCAGACGCGCTCGACGAAGGCCTCACGGCCCAGGTCGTGGCGCGACTTGCCCTCCTTGGCGAGCTCGCGCTCGACGACGTTCTGGGTGGCGATACCGGCGTGGTCCATGCCGGGCTGCCACAGCGTCTCGAAGCCCTGCATGCGCTTGCGACGGGTCAGGGCGTCGATGAGCGTGTGCTCGAAGGCGTGCCCCAGGTGGAGCGAGCCCGTGACGTTCGGCGGCGGGATGACGATGGTGTACGGCGGCTTCTCGCTCTTCGCGTCGGCCTCGAAATACCCACGCTCTACCCAGCGCTCGTAGAGCTTCCCCTCTACCTCGGCCGGCGCGTAGGCGGTCGGCAGTTCGGAGTTGGGGCTGCTGGGTGTCTGCGTGTTCTCGGTCACGGGCCACAGTTTACGGCCGTAACAGTCCAGTCATGAAACCAGTAATGAGGGGGCCCGCCGCCCCGGTCGCCATCGCCTTCCGCCAGGATGTGTGGAACGTATAAGCAACCTCATGGGGGGACAGCGGGATGAGCTACAACCAGCCGGGACCGTACGGGCAGCAGCCGCAGCAGCCGGGACCGTACGGGCAGCAGCCCCCGCCGCCGCCCGGCCCGTACGGCCAGCCCGCCCCTCAGCCCGGGTACGGCTACCCGCAGCAGCCGGGCGTACCGCCGCAGGGATACCCGCAGCAGCCTCCGACGCCGGCGTACGGCTACCCGCAGCAGCCTCCGTACGGCGGGCAGCCGCCGAAGAAGTCCAAGGCCGGCGTCATCATCGGCGTGGTCGTCGCGGTAGCGGTGGTCGCGGGCGCGGGCTGGTACTTCACGAAGGGCGGCGGTTCGGGCAGCGCGATCGCGTCCGACACCAAGGGCTACAAGCTGGTCGCCCCGGAGTCGGTGGACGACTTCAAGAAGAACCCGAAGCACAAGGCCAAGGAGTTCTCCGACAAGGACAAGAAGGAAGCCGAGGGTGTGGGCGTCAAGAACCCCACCCAGGTGAGCATGGACTACCAGGCCGGCGACCCGAAGAACCCGCTGTCGGCCAAGAGCCTCAACTTCTCGGGCGTCTACGGCGAGATCGCTGACCCGGAGAAGGCCGTGGACGCGTACTTCGCCTTGGCCAAGCTGGAGGCCGGCAAAGACGGCAAGTCCGAAGTCGAACTCATCGGCAGCCCCAAGACGATGAGCCCGGCCGGTTTCAAGGGTGCCGTCATGAAGTGCCAGGACATCAAGTTCTCCTCGAAGGACACGACCACCAAGGGGCCGAAGGAGGCCACTCTCCCGTTCTGCATCTGGGGTGACTACAGCACGCTGAGCATGATCAGCGCCACGGACGTGGCCTCCGTCCTGGCCGGCAAGCCGGGCTACACCCAGGAGCAGGCCGCGGACCTCGCCGCGAAGCTCTACAACACCGCCCGCGTCAAGAAGTAGCGGCTCACGGGACACGCAAGAAGGGGCGCCCCCGATGGGGGCGCCCCTTCTGCTCGGTCTGGACGGCTACGCCGACTTCTCCTGCGGGCCCTGGTCCTTCGGGACGATGCGGGGGACCAGCGTCGGGTTGACGTTGGAGCGGACCACGTCCGCGGTGATGACCACGCGGGCCACGTCCTTGCGGGACGGGACCTCGTACATCACCGACATCAGGACCTCCTCCATGATGGCGCGCAGGCCGCGCGCGCCCGTCTGGCGGAGGATCGCCTGGTCGGCGATGGCTTCGAGAGCCTCGCGCTCGAAGTCCAGCTCGACACCGTCGAGTTCGAAGAGCCGCTGGTACTGCTTGACCAGCGCGTTGCGCGGCTCGATGAGGATCTGGAGCAGGGCCTCGCGGTCCAGGTTGTGCACGGAGGTCAGCACGGGGAGGCGGCCGATGAACTCGGGGATCATCCCGAACTTCACCAGGTCCTCCGGCATGACCTCCTGGAACTGGTCGCTCGCCTCGATCTCGCGCTTCGAGCGGATCGTCGCCCCGAAGCCGATGCCCTTGGCGCCCGCACGCGACTCGATGATCTTCTCCAGGCCGGCGAAGGCGCCGCCCACGATGAAGAGCACGTTCGTCGTGTCGATCTGGATGAACTCCTGGTGCGGGTGCTTGCGGCCGCCCTGCGGCGGGACGGAGGCGGTCGTGCCCTCCAGGATCTTCAGGAGGGCCTGCTGAACGCCCTCGCCGCTCACGTCGCGCGTGATCGACGGGTTCTCGCTCTTGCGGGCGACCTTGTCGATCTCGTCGATGTAGATGATCCCGGTTTCGGCCTTCTTGACGTCGTAGTCGGCGGCCTGGATCAGCTTCAGCAGGATGTTCTCGACGTCCTCGCCGACGTAGCCGGCCTCCGTCAGCGCCGTCGCGTCGGCGATGGCGAAGGGGACGTTCAGCATGCGGGCGAGGGTCTGCGCGAGCAGCGTCTTGCCGGAGCCCGTGGGGCCCAGCAGCAGGATGTTGGACTTCGCGAGCTCGATCGCGTCGTCCCGGCCCTGGCCGCCGCCGTTCTCGCCGGCCTGGACCCGCTTGTAGTGGTTGTAGACCGCTACCGAGAGCGCCTTCTTCGCCGGCTCCTGGCCCACGACGTAGCTCTCGAGGAACTCGTAGATCTCGCGGGGCTTGGGGAGTTCCTCCCACCGGACCTCGGAGGTCTCCGCGAGCTCCTCTTCGATGATCTCGTTGCAGAGGTCGATGCACTCGTCGCAGATGTACACACCGGGTCCTGCGATGAGCTTCTTCACCTGCTTCTGGCTCTTTCCGCAGAACGAGCACTTGAGCAGGTCGCCGCCGTCACCGATGCGTGCCACGAGGTGCTTCCCCTTCGCCTGGGAGACGCCTGGTTCAGCGCTCCTGGTGCCTCATATCCGACGGTACCTTGCCGGGGGCCCCGTGCGGGGCCCCCTTGACGTGGTTCACATCGCCGGATCCGGCGGCGTGCCCACGCCAACTGGCGGCAAGGATCAGTGCGAACTCTTGCGGGTGGAGATGATCTGGTCGATCAGGCCGTACGCGAGCGCGTCCTCGGCCGTGAGGATCTTGTCGCGCTCGATGTCGTCGCGGATCTTCTCGATCGGCGTCGTCGAGTGCTTGGCCAGCATGGTCTCCAGCTGGTCGCGCATGCGCAGGATCTCGTTGGCCGCGATCTCGAGGTCCGAGAGCTGCTCACGGCCGGTGCCGCCGGAGGGCTGGTGGATCAGCACGCGGGCGTTCGGCAGGGCCATGCGCTTGCCGGGGGTGCCGGCGGCGAGCAGGACCGCGGCGGCGGAGGCCGCCTGGCCCATGCAGACCGTCTGGATGTCCGGCTTCACGAACTGCATGGTGTCGTAGATCGCCGTCAGCGCGGTGAAGGAGCCGCCGGGGCTGTTGATGTAGATCGAGATGTCGCGGTCCGGGTCCATCGACTCCAGGCACAGCAGCTGCGCCATGACGTCGTTGGCCGAGGCGTCGTCGATCTGCACGCCGAGGAAGATCACGCGCTCCTCGAAGAGCTTCGCGTACGGGTCGTACTCGCGCACGCCCTGCGAGGTGCGCTCCACGAAGCGCGGGATGACGTAGCGGTTGTCCACCTGCGGGCCGGTGTAGAGGCCGCTCGCGGAGAAGTTGTTCTGCATCTGGGTGTTCACCATCCTGGTGGCGTTCTGCGGGCTGTCGGCTGCTGGGTACTGACGGTGGGACCGGGATCAGGCCCCGGTGCCGCCGCCGCCCGGAACGTTGGACGCTGCCGAGATGATCTCGTCGATGAGGCCGTACTCCTTGGCCTCCTCGGAGGTGAACCAACGGTCGCGGTCACCGTCGCGGATGATCGTCTCGACGGTCTGGCCCGAGTGGAACGCGGTGATCTCGGCCATCCGCTGCTTGGTGCGCAGCAGGTACTGGGCCTGGATCTTGATGTCCGACGCGGTGCCACCGATACCGGCGGAGCCCTGGTGCATCAGGATGTCGGTGTTCGGCAGGGCGAAGCGCTTGCCCTTGGCGCCGCCGGTGAGCAGGAACTGCCCCATGGAGGCCGCCATGCCCATGCCGATGGTGACGACGTCGTTGGGGATGTACTGCATGGTGTCGTAGACGGCCATGCCGGCCGTCACGGAGCCACCGGGGCTGTTGATGTAGAGGTAGATGTCCTTCTCCGGCTCGGCGGCCAGGAGCAGGAGCTGCGCGGTGATCTTGTTGGCGATGTCGTCGTCGACCTGCTGGCCGAGGAAGATGATGCGCTCGCCGAGCAGCCGGTTGTAGACATGGTCGCCGAGGCCGCCACCGATGGACGGCTCACCCGCGGCGTAAGGCTTCAGATTCGTCACGTATCCACCTGCTCGTCTCCGACGGCCATGTGCCGTCTCAGCGTCTCGTTCTGGGGCCCGGTCCGGCCGGTGCGGACGAGTCCGCCGGCGCCCGGGTACTCACGTGCCCTCGTATTCATGGACCCTAACGCGCAGGTAGGACAACGCCATCCCGCTTCCCGAACTGTTCGCTCGGAGCGCAAGCTCCCGGGGCCTTTCGGGCACCATGCCGAAGGGCCCGGACGCGGCTGCGTCCGGGCCCTTCGGGGCACTGCTCAGTGGGCTTCGCCCGAGGTGTCGCCGGGGTGCTACTTGGCCTCGTCGGCCTTCACCTCGGTGTCACCGTCGACGACGGCCTCGACCGTCTCGGTGGCCTGCTCCTCGTCCTCGTCGGTCAGGTCCACGACCTCGCCGTTGGTGTCGACGACCTTGGCGGCCTCGACGACGACCGCGAGGGCCTTGCCGCGGGCGACCTCGCCGACCAGCATCGGAACCTGGCCACCCTCGACGACGGCCTGGGCGAACTGGTCGGGGGACATGCCGGAGGAGGAGGCGCGGCGCATGAGGTGCTCGGTGAGCTCCTCCTGGTTGACGCCCAGCTTCTCCTTGTTGACCAGCGCGTCGAGGACGAACTGGGTCTTGATGCCCTTGATCGCCTGCTCGGAGGTCTCGGCGTCGAACTCCTCGACCGTCTTGCCCTGGAACTCCAGGTACTTCTCGATGGTCAGACCCATCTGGCCGAGCTGGTGGTGCTCGAGGTTGTGCTTGCGGGTCTGGACCTCGTCCGCGAGGAGCTTCTCGGGGATCGGGACCTCGACGAGCTCCAGCAGCTTCTCCAGGACGCGCTCCTGGGCCTGCGTGGCCTGGTCGAACTGCTTCATGTTCTCGAGGCGCTTGCGGCTGTCGTCCTTGAGGGCCTCAAGGGTGTCGAACTCGCTCGCCATCTGCGCGAACTCGTCGTCCAGCTCCGGCAGCTCGCGGGCGGAGACCTTGGTGACCTTGACGGTGACCTCGGCGTCCTTGCCCTCGGCGGAGCCGCCCTTCAGCTGGGAGGTGAAGGTGGCCTCGCCACCGGCCTCCAGGCCCTTGACGGCCTCGTCGATGCCGTCGAGGAGCTCGCCCGAGCCGATGGTGTAGGAGACGTCGGAGGCGACGCCGTCCGGCAGCACCTCGCCGTCGACCTTCGCCTCGAGGTCGATCGTGACGACGTCGCCGTCCTGGGCGGCGCGCTCGACGTCCTTGGTGGACGCGAAGCGGCCGCGCAGCTGCTCGATCGACTTCTCGACGTCCTCGTCGGAGACCTCGATGGCGTCGACCTCGACCTCGATGCCGGAGTAGTCCGGGATCTCGATCTCGGGACGGACGTCGACCTCGGCGGTGAAGGCCAGCAGCTCGCCGTCCTTCAGCTCCGTGATGTCCACCTCGGGCTGGCCCAGCGGGTTCAGGTCGGCCTCGTTGACCGCCTCGGTGTAGAACTTCGGGAGGGCGTCGTTGACGGCCTCCTCCAGCACCGCACCGCGGCCGAAGCGCTGGTCGATGACGCGGGCCGGGATCTTGCCCTTGCGGAAGCCCTTCACCGTGACCTGCTGGTTGATCTTCTTGTAGGCCGCGTCGAGGCTGTCCTTGAGCTCCTCGAAGGGCACCTCAACAGTGAGCCGAACCCGAGTCGGGTTCAGGGTCTCCACGGCGCTCTTCACGGTTTGGTCTCCTTGGTGGCTGACTGCTGGGGGTCTCCCCCGGCACGCTGCGATTCAGCGGTTCGGTGGATCGGGCCCGGTACATCAGACACACGGGCACGCAGCTTGCATAGTAACCGCAAGCGGCAATCAGCCCACAACGCGATCTTGTGGTGGTCCTCGACGAAGACTCGGAGCAGACCCGGGGAAAGCTCGAAGAGGACACTGCTGGTGGTCGGGGTGGCCGGATTCGAACCGACGACCTTCCGCTCCCAAAGCGGACGCGCTACCAAGCTGCGCCACACCCCGTCGGTGCGACACGTAGGGTACATGCCCGGGGACCCTCTGATGCGCGGGTTTCCCGACGCATCCGGGGCAGGTCCCCGCGCGGGGGCGAAATGTGGTGTGCGCTCCCCCGGCGGGACCCGCTAGGATGCTGTTCGTGCCGCGGTCCCCGGACTTGCGGCGCGCGCGTTGCGGGCGTAGCTCAATGGTAGAGCCCTAGTCTTCCAAACTAGCTACGCGGGTTCGATTCCCGTCGCCCGCTCTTGGTAGGAAACGCAGGTCGGAGCCGGTATCCACAGACGTGGATACCGGCTCTGTGCGTTTGCGCGGCCTGGTGCGGGCGTGCGGCATGCGGCCGTGCGGCCTAGAGCTTGATGTTCGCGATCATCGTCGCGAGGGAGTTCAGGAAGCGGTTCACGTCGTCCGCGATCGAGCTGGACGCCAGGAAGAAGCCGAAGAGGGCCGCGACGATGGCGGGACCCGTCTTGATGTGGTTGCCGCGGATCAGCACCACCAGGATGACCGCCAACAGAACCACCACTGACAGCGAAATGGCCACTACTGATCACACCTTCGGTCGTCCCCTGGTCGGCCCGGGGCGCACGGCCAAGCACACCCCCACATGGACCATCCTCCCACCAACGGGCCCCGGCTATCCGCCCCGTGACGAATAGCCATGGTTCCGTTTCCGCCAACCACACGTGCGACGGGCATATTTCGGGCCTCGTGCGTGGGTCACGGGGCGGTGAGGCCGAGGAGGGACCGGACATACGCGTACTTCGCGGACAGCCGCTCGCGGGTGGGGCCGTCGAGTACGGAGAGGCGTACGGGGTCTGCGTTGTGCGCGAGGTCGGCTTCCTTGACCAGCAGGGCGCCCGGGGTGGCCAGGATGCGGGCCGCGTACTGCTCGACCGGTTCGCCGGGGCGCTTGGTGACCGCGAGGACCATGTCCTTCACGGGCTGCGGCAGGGCCGCCGAATCCAGCCAGGTGAGGCTGAGGGCCTCGTCCTCGATCGCGTCGTGGAGCCAGGCCGCCGCCTGCTGTTCGGCGCTGCCGCCGCGCAGGCGCACGCCCTCGGCCACGGCCGCGAGGTGCTCGGCGTACGGCCGGCCGGCCTTGTCGGTCTGGCCCTCGTGCGCGCTGCGCGCCAGGGCCTCGACCTCCGCGAGTGTCAGGGCACGGCTCGTCATGCGATCTCCCTCGCTGCCTTGCGCAGGGCCTCGGCGGCCCGGCGTACGTCCGCCTGCGTGGTACGCCAGTTGGAGAACGCGGCGCGCAGGGCCGGGGTTCCCGCGTAGACGGTGGGCGTGACGAAGACCTCGCCGGCGGCGGCCTCGCGCAGGGCGGTCAGACGGGCCGGGGTGGGGGCCTGGGCGAGGGTGAAGCAGACCACGTTGAGGCGGACGGGGGCCAGGAGGGTGATGGCGGGGTCCTGGGAGAGGTGCTCGCCCAGGGCGCGGGCGCAGGCGATGTCGCGCTCGACGATCTCCCGGTGACCCTGGCGGCCGTAGGCGCGGAGCGTGAACCAGGCGGCGAGGGCGCGCAGCCGGTGGGAGTTCTCCGGGGTGAGGTGGACGAGGTCGGGGTGGTCGCCGAGGGGGCCGAGGTAGGCGGCCGAGTTTTGGAAGACGCGGGCCTGCAGGTCGCGTCGGCGGGTGAACTGGACGGCGCTGTCGTAGGGGACGTTGAGCCATTTGTGCAGGTCGACGCAGAGGGAGTCGGAGGCGTCGAGGCCGTCGGTGAGGTGCGCGTGGTCCGGGGAGAGGGCGGCGAAGGCGCCGAAGGCGGCGTCGGTGTGCAGCCAGAAGTCGCGGCGGGGGCGCAGGGCCGCGATGGCCCGGAGGTCGTCGAAGTCGACGGTGTTGACGGTGCCCGCGTTGGCGACGACCACGGCCGGTCCGGGGGTGTCGGCGAGCGCGCGGTCCAGTGCGGCGGGATCGACGGCCTCGCGGCCGGGCAGGGTCGGGACCGGGACCAGGCGGTCGCGGCCCAGGCCGAGGACCGAGAGGGCCTTGGCGATCGAGGAGTGCGGGGCGCCGGAGAGCACGCGCACCGTGCCGAGGGCCGCCACGCCGTCGTCCGCCGGGGAGACGCCGAGGCGTTCGCCGAGCCATTCGCGGGCGATGGCGAGGCCGGTGGTGTTGGACATGGTGGCGCCGCTGACGAAGGTGCCGGTGTGGGCGGGGCTGAGGCCGAACAGCTCGCGCAGCCAGCCGACGGTCTCGCGTTCGAGGTCCTGGCCGGCGCCGTCCAGCGCGGAGTTGGAGTTCTGGTCGTGGACCGCGGTGAGCCAGTCCCCGGCGAGCGCCGCGGGGGTGGCTCCGCCGGTGACGAAGCCGAGGTACCGGGGGCCCGCGGAGGCCGAGAGCCGCGGCTCCCAGCGGTCGCGGAAGGCGGCGAGGGCGGCGTCCGTGCCGGCGCCGTGCTCCGGGAGGGGCTCGGGGTCGTACGGCTTCCCGGCGGGCGGTACGACGGCGCGCGCGTCCAGGGTGGCGAGCGCGTCGGCGGCGGCGCGGCGGGTGGCGTCGAGCAGGTCGGGGAGCCGGGCGAGATCGGCGGCGAGCGTGCGGTCCATGGGGGCACGGTAGGCGCGGCCGGGCCCGCCCGGGTGGGCCAATCCGGCCCAAGTGGCCCACCGCTGCCCTACGCGCGCCCGCGGGGTGATCACGGATCGGTGGGTACGGGACGCGGCGGGGGCCCGCGTGGCGCCGGCCGGGCTACGGGACCCCGCCGCCGAAGGCCGCGCCGGGGGCGGGGCCGAGGGCCCAGGGCCCAGGGGGCCAGGGTCGGCAGCGGGGCCGGGACCAGGGAGCCAGGGCCCAGGCGGCCAGGGCGCAGGGGGCCAGGGGCGCAGGGGCGCAGGGGGCCAGGGCGGAGGCACGGGGCTGGAGCCAGTGCGGCCGGGCCGAGGCCCGAGGCCGAGGCCGGAGCCGGAGCCGGGTCTGGCTGCGCCGGTGACGTTCACGGCGGCCGCGGCGTCTGGGCCTCTCGGCGCAGCCGTGCCCGGAGGGCGGGTGCGGCTGCTCGGAGGGGCCGGGACCTCCGCGATGGCGGTGCGGGTCGAGGGCTACCAGTTGGTCACCCGCGGTACGGGCAGTACCTGCTGGAGGGCTATCCGGAGGTCCGGCTGCTCGACCTGGAGGTGCCGGTCGGGCAGGGCCTGGGCCGGGCGTGACCCGCCGGTTGCGGCGGCCGGTCCGCCCCGTCGGCCTCGGTACCACCGGGCAGCTGGGGGTGGGATCCTGGGGGGCGGGTTCGGGCGGTGGCGTGCGAAGGCGCTCTCGTGCGACGCGGCCCGCGCACGTGCGGGGCCGTCGGGTCCTGGCTCAGGCGGAGCGGCGGATCAGGAGCAGCGCGCGGTCGTCGTTGACGTCCTTGGCGACCTTCTCGATCAGGTGCCAGGCCGCGCCCTCCCAGCCGGAGGCCACGTACCGGTCGGCTTCGCCCGTGAGGCGGTCGATGCCCTCGCTGATCTCGCGGTCGGCCGTCTCGACCAGGCCGTCGGTGAAGAGCATCAGGACGTCGCCGCGGCGGAGGTTGCCGCTGGCGGGGGTGAACTCGGCGCCGTCGTAGACGCCCAGCAGCGGGCCCTCACCGGACTTCTCCTGCCAGCGGCCGGTGCCCGCGGAGAGCTGGAGGGCGGGGAGGTGGCCCGCCGAGAGGAGTTCGTAGTCGCCGGTCTCCAGGTCCAGGACGAGGTGGATGGAGGTGGCGAAGCCCTCGTCCCAGTCCTGGCGGAGCAGGTAGCCGTTGGCGGCGGGCAGGAAGCCGTGCGGCGGCAGTGCGCCGAGCAGCCCGCCGAAGGCGCCGGACAGCAGCAGGGCCCGGGAGCCCGCCTCCATGCCCTTGCCGGAGACGTCGGTCAGGACGATCTCCAGGGTGCGGCCGCCGTTGGTGCGGGCCGCGACGACGAAGTCGCCGGAGAAGGACTGGCCGCCGGCCGGCCGCAGGGCCATCTCGCGGTGCCAGCCGCGCGGCAGGGCGGGCAGTTTGCTCTGGACCCGGATCCGCTCGCGCAGGTCGAAGAGCATGGTGCCGCCGCGCCGCCACGGCACGCCGACCCGGCTGCGGAACTGCGCGATGACCAGGCCGAAGAACCCGCAGGCCGCGACCACCAGGACGGTGCCGGGGGTGACGCGCGCCGGGCCCTGGGTGTAGGGGCCGAGTACGAGGGCCTCGACGATCAGCGCGGCCGCGGAGGCGGCGTAGAGGGCGAGCAGGCTGGCGGGGCGCAGCAGCAGTCCCCCGGCGACGATCGGCAGGACGAGTGCCGAGGCCGAGAACCAGACCGGCAGCATCATCGTGCCGCAGGCGATGGCGGGGATGGTGATGAGCAGCCCGCCGAAGGCGAGCCAGTCGGAGGCGTCGCCGCGGAAGTAGTCGACGGCGGATTTGCGCAGGGCGGTGCGGCCCCGGTGCGACAGCATGCGCATCCGGGCCATGAGGGTTTCCACGCGTGCTCCGGCCATTGCTTCGGGACCCTATCCATCCTGACTGTGGATGCGCAGGGGTACCCCCGGACCAGGGGTCCGTCGCCGCCCGAAAACACGTCGACCGCGGCGGAACGCACTGATAGGGATGGGCGCATGGCTCTTGAGATGCGCGTATTGCAGGCTGATGAGTGGGATGTCTGGTACGACCACCTGGAACTGGCGTTTGGTGGCGTGCCCGAGTCCCCCCAGGAGCGGGAACTGTACAAGTCGCTGACGGAGGCGGAACGCTCCCTCGGCGTCTGGGACGGCGGGACCTGCGTCGGCTCGGCCGGTGTCTTCAGCTTCCGCCTGTCGGTCCCCGGCGGGGCGGTCGTCCCGGCGGCCGGCGTCACGATGGTGGGCGTCGCCCCCACCCACCGCCGGCGCGGGGTGCTCAGCTCCCTGATGCGGCGCCAGTTGGACGACGTCCGGGCGGGTGGCGAACCGCTCGCCGTGCTGACGGCCTCGGATCCGGCGATCTACGGGCGCTTCGGCTACGGGACCGCGGCGTACTCCCTGGCCGTGGAGATCGACACGACCCGCGTACGGCTTTCCGTGCCGCCGGGGACGGGCGACGTACGGCTGCGCCTCGTCGACCCGCAGCAGGCGCTGGCCGACTGCGAGCGGGTCTACGCGGCGCTGGTCCCCACGCGGCCGGGCATGCCGGCCCGGCAGCCGGGCTGGGAGCGGCAGGCGCTGCTGGACCCGCCCGAGATGCGGGCCGGCGGATCGCCGCTGAAGTGCGTGGTGGCCGAGCGGGAGGACGGTGAGGTGGTCGGGTACGCCCGCTACCGGGTCAAGGCCGACTGGGAGCCGACCGGCTCGAACGGCACGGTCGAGGTCGGCGATCTGGACGCGCTGGACCCGGCGGCGTACGCGGCGCTGTGGCGCTACCTCTTCGGGATCGACCTGACCTGGACGGTACGGGCGCACAAGCGGCCTGTGGACGACCCGGTGCTGCACCTGGTCAGCGACATCCGGCGGTCGCGGCCGCGCACGCGGGACGCGCTGCACCTGCGGCTGGTGGACCTGGCCGCGGCGCTGGAGTCGCGGACGTACGGGGCCCCGATGGACGTGGTCCTGGAAGTCGAGGACGCCTTCTGCCCGTGGAACGGGGGGCGGTGGCGACTGGTCGCGGACGGCAAGGGCGCCGCCCGTTGTACGCGGACCGAGGAGCCGGCGGAGCTGGAGCTGTCGGTACGGGAGCTGGGCTCGGCCTATCTGGGCGGGATCACCCTCACCTCGCTGGCGGCGGCCGGTCTCGTACGCGAGCTGCGCGCCGGCGCCCTGACGGAGGCCTCCCGCGCCTTCGCCGGTGATGTCGCCCCGTGGCTGCCGCACGGCTTCTAGACGAGTAAGTCCGAAGTCTTCGTCAGTGGTCGTAGGCGATCAGTGATCGTGTGATGGCTGTGCCGTTGGCCCGGTTGTGCCAGATCGCTG
>NZ_JBVHVF010000035.1:0-82460 GCF_055564955.1 Streptomyces sp. NPDC028910
GTAGGAACTCTACAGGGGGGAGGAGTACTCGTAGTGTTGGGTTGGGGCGGGGACCCGGCCCCGGGGGGGGGGGGCGCGCCGCCGCTGCTGGGGCTCCGCCCCAGACCCCGCGCCTCAAACTCCCCCAGACTCCGTCCGGGGGGGACCCCTGGCGAGGCTGAAAGATCGGGGCCGCGAGGGCGGGGGCCGCGCCGGGGTCAGAGCAGTTCGAGGAGGCCGCCCAGGGTGAGGACGAGTCCGCACAGGGCCATCACCGCGGCCAGGAAACGATTGACCTGGGCGGACATGACCCGCCGCGGCGGGCCCAGATCTCCCCGGGCCTGCATCGCGAGCTCGGCGTTGGCGGCTGCCCAGCGCTCGATCGAGGCGGCAGACCCCCGGACGTTCAGTGCGACCCAGCCGCCCTCGAGGAGAACCGCGGGTCCGGCGGTCAGAAGAACGGCGGCCAAGCTCAATAGGTGCTCCCGGGAGGTGTGATGATCGGCCGCAGGCTAGGGGGTGTCTTGTCGATCAGGCCGGATCAGGGAGCGGCGTCTGGTGCCGTGCATCGCAAGGCGGAGGAGGGAGTCCATGCGGAGCATCGACGACTGAGGACAACGCCGCGAGGTGCGGTGCCAGACGCCGCGAGCCCGGCATGATCGGCAAGACACCCCCTAGCAGGCGTCAGGCGGGTTTCCGCAGGCCGGGGCGGGTCTGGGTGAGGGCGGCGCCGGCCAGGACGATCGCGGCGCCGACCGGGGTGTTCCAGTGGAGCTGCTCGCCGAGGACGAGGACGCCCGCCGTGGTGGCGATGACCGGGATGAAGTAGGTGACCATCTGGGCGGTGGTCGGCCCGACCTCCGCCACCAGCCCGTACTGCATCTGCAGGGCCATGCCCGTGCCCAGGGCACCCAGCGCGATCACCGACAGGGTCGGCCAGAGCGGGAACGAGGCCGGCGCCGACGTGAACAGGGCGCTGACCAGCGTGAGCTGGAGGGTGGAGACCATGAGCTGGCCACCGGTCAGAGCCACCGGCGACCCCGGGGTGCCGGCCAGCGTGCGGCGGACGTAGATCCAGCCGATGGGGTAGCAGAGCGAGGCCAGCAGGGCGAAGGCCGTGCCCTTGGCGTCGACTCCGGAGAAGCCCTGCCAGGCGCCGAGGACGGTGAGGACGCCGAGGAAGCCCAGACCCAGCCCCGCGAAGCGGCGGCGTGTCGGGCGGTCCTCGGACAGGGCGACCAGCGACAGCGCCATGCCCCACAGCGGAGAGGTGGCGTTGCAGATGCCGGCCAGGCTGGAGGGGATGCTCAACTCCGCGTACGCGAAGAGGGAGAAGGGGGCGGTGTTGAGCAGGAGCGCCGCCACGCTGAGGTGGCCCCAGGTGCGCAGCCCCCGGGGGAGCGGCTCGCGGCGGACCAGCAGCACCGCGAGAAGGGCGAGCGCGCCGAACAGGACCCGGCCCAGGGCTACCTGGAAGGGCGCGTACGCCTCCGTGCCGACCTTGATCAGGAGGAAGCTGAAGCCCCAGACGACGGAGAGGACGGCGAACCGGACGCGCCAGTCGAGGAGGCGGCCCCGCCGGGCGGCGGTGGTGGTGACCGTCGCGGAGGCCGCGGAGCCAGCGGAGGCGGTCGGGAGGGCTGGCGAGGAGGCCGGCGAGGAGGCCGGCGAGGAGGCTGGCGACGGGGCCGTGGGTGCGCTCATGGTCTTTACTTTGCTGGTATCAACTTCGTAGGACAAGCGAGATTTCCTCAGGGTGACGGCGTAGCATTGCTTACATGTTGAACCTGGAGCGCCTGCGCACCCTCGACGCCCTCGCCCGCCACGGCTCGGTCAGCGGCGCGGCCGACGGACTCCACGTCACCACCTCCGCCGTCTCCCAGCAGATGGCCAAGCTGGAGCGCGAGGTCGGCCAGCCGCTGCTGGCCAGGAACGGGCGCGGGGTCCGGCTCACCGACGCCGGGCGGCTCCTCGCCGATCACGCGGCCCGGATCATCTCCCAGGTGGAGCTGGCCCAGGCCGATGTCGAGGCCCAACGGGGATGCGCGGTGGGGGAGTTGCGGATCGGCGCCTTCCCGACCGCCATGCGGGGGCTGCTGCCCCAGGCCCTGTCCGCGCTGCGCGCCGGGCATCCGGAGCTGCGGACCCGGGTGCGCGAGCAGGAGCCCGAGGAGAGCATGGCCGCCGTCGTGCGCGGGGACCTCGACCTCGCCCTGGCGATCGACTGGCACAACAAGCGGATGCCCGTGCCCGCCGAACTGACCCGGACCCACCTGCTGGACGACTCCGTCGACATCGCGGTCCCGGCCGGTCACCGGCTGGCCGACCGGGACGGGATCTCCCTCGCCGAACTCGCCGACGACGACTGGATCTCCTGGAACGAGGGGCAGTTCTGCCACGAGTGGCTGGTCTTCACTCTGCGCGGTACGGGCATCGAGCCGCGCATCGCCCACATCGCCGAGGAGCACCACACCCAGCTGGCCTTCGTGGAAGCCGGACTCGGCGTGTGCGTGGCGCCGAAGCTGGGCCGCGGCCCGGTGCCGCCGGGGGTACGGCTGCTGCCGGTCCGTGACGCCGTACGCCGCCACGTGTACGCCGTCTGGCGCGCGGACGCCGACCGGCGGCCGAGCATCCGGGCAGCGGTCGACGCCCTGCGGCAGGCGGCCCAAGGGTTTCGGTGACACCGCTCAGAGCTTGCGGAAGTCCCAGGAGACGATCGACTCCGGGGTCAGGCGGATCCATGCGTGCCGCCCGTCGTGCGGCATCTCCTCGATGCCGAAGTTCTTGACCGGGAAGATCCGCTCGGCCTCCGCCAGTTCGGGGCACGGCTCGCCCGTGCGCGGAGCCTCGCCCACGAAGACGGCGCTGCCGGACAGCTCCACGCCGCGCAGTTCGTCGTACGACTCGCCCGAGTCCACGACCACCGAGATCCGCGGGTCCTTGCGCAGGTCGGACCAGCGACGGCTGCGCGTGATCGAGTACAGCCACAAGGAACTGCCGTCCCACGCGAACCACAGGGCGCCCACGTGCGGGCGCCCGTCGGGGGAGACCGTCGCCACCCGGCAGGTCTTCTGTTCGCGCAGGAAGGCGTCCACTTCCGCGTCGCTCATCATGATGCGGCGGCCCCGCCGCTGTGTCCGAGTCTCGTCCATCCGTCCCGCGCCCCTTCACAACTGACTGTGTGTCAGGAATCATGCGGGCTCTTGCGCCGTCACGCCAGGGGGAGCCATGCCGGATCTCGATCCCGTCACCACCGCGCTGCTCACCGTCGAGTGCCAGAACGGTGTCGTGGGCGAGGAGAGCGCGCTGCCCGATCTCGCCAAGGAGGCCCGGGACTCCGGGATGCTGGCGCGGGTGGCCGCGCTGGTCGACGCCGCGCGCGGGGCAGGCGTACAGGTGCTGCACGCGGTGGCCGAGCGGCGGCCGGACGGACGCGGGGCGAACAGCAACGCACGACTGTTCCGGGCTGCGGGGAAGCTGCCCGTACGCCAGCTGACCGGGAGCCGGGCGGTGGAGGTCGCCGCACCCATCGTCGTGGACGAGCGGGACCTGGTGGTGCGCCGGCTGCACGGGCTGTCGCCGATGGCCGGCACCGATCTGGACGCCCTGCTGCGCAATCTCGGCATCCGCACCCTCGTCGTCACCGGGGTCTCCTCCAACATCGCCATCCCGAACACCGTCTTCGACGCCGTGAACCTCGGGTACGAGGTCGTGGTCCCGGCCGATGCCATCGCCGGGGTGCCCGCCTCCTGCACCGCCGAGGTGATCCGCAACTCCCTCGCGCTGGTCGCGGTGATCACCACGGCCGAAGAGCTCCTTGACCAGTGGGCTCCGGGGGCCTGACCCCCGTACCGGGGCGGATGCCGTGGCGGCGGGTCCCGTTTCGCCCGCTTTTGAGAGGGAAGCCGCTCCAGGGGGTCTCGTCGAGACCTAAGGACACGGACATGACCCAGCACACACCGGACGACCCGCGGCGGGACAGGTCCGCGCGGGCCCGTGACAGCGAGGAACCGGGAGCCGGCTCCGGCTCCGAAAGCCAGGCGCGAGAGCGCGTCGTGCCCGGTACGGCAAGTGCCCGAGAGGGCTACCACCAGGCGGGCACCGGCAGCGGGGAGCCCCTGAAGGGTGTCGAGGCGGCCGGCTCCAAGGACGAGGCCGAAGCCGACGGCGGGCCAGGGAGAGAAGGAGCGCCCGATGAGTGAGAACCAGATGGGGGACGACGCGTACCAGCCCACCGGAACCAACGAGGAGCAGGAGGACGCGGCGCCCCTGGACCTCCAGAACGCCGTGGACGAGCGCACCTACGACGACATGCTGGACGAGGGCTACTCCCCTCCGGAGAAGCCGCTCGGGGTCACCAAACACGGGACCACGGCCGAGGAGCAGCGGGCCGGCGAGACCCTGGACGAGAGGCTGTCCCAGGAGGTCCCGGATGTGACGGAGCCCGAGGGGGACGGTCTGGGAGACCTGCCGGGCGGTGCGGGAGAGCCGTTCGACCCCGAGGCGGGTACCGACCGCGCCGGGCGCCTGACGGCTCCGGACGAGGGGGCCCGCACCGATACGACGAAGGAGCTCATCGCCCGAGACGAGGGCGTCGACGCCGGGGCCGCGAGCGCGGAGGAAGCGGCCATGCACGTCGTGGAAGGCGGTCTTCCCGAGGAGCCGGGCGAGCGGTGAGAGGCGAGAGCGGTCCGGGAGGTGAGGGCCCGCTGCGACACCACTCAGGACTCAGGGGGCGAAGAGGACCTTGACGGCGCCGTCACGCTTCTTCTGGAACATCTCGTAAGCCCGAGGCGCCTCGTCCAGCGGAAGCCGGTGGGTGGCGAAGTCCTCGACGCCCAACGGGTCGCCGTCGGTCACGAGCGGCAGCAGATCGTCCACCCAACGCCATACGTTCGCCTGTCCCATGCGCAGCTGTATCTGCTTGTCGAACATGGTCAGGAGGGGCATCGGGTCGGCCATGCCCCCGTAGACGCCGGAGAGGGAGATGGTGCCGCCCCGGCGCACCAGGTCGATCGCCAGGTGCAGAGCGGACAGGCAGTCCACGCCGAAGCGCTGCATCATGCGAGCCGCGAGCGCGTCCGGCAGCATGGTGGTCATCTGCTGCGCGCCCTTGGCCACGGGTGCGCCATGCGCTTCCATGCCCACGGCGTCGATCACCGAGTCCGGGCCGCGGCCGTCGGTCAGTTCCCGCACCGCTTCGACGAGGCCCTTGCCGTGGGCCGTGAGGTCCAGGGTGTGAACGCCGTGGGCGGCGGCGCGGTTCAGCCGGTCCTGTACGAGGTCGATGCCGATGACCAGGCCGGCTCCCCGGTGCGCGGCGATGCGGGTCGCCATGTCCCCGATGGGTCCCAGGCCCAGTACGGCGACGCTCCCGCCGTCCGGCACGGCGGCGTACTCGACCGCCTGCCAGGCGGTGGGCAGGACGTCCGACAGGTACACGAAGCGGTCGTCCGGCCCCTCGGCGGGCACGGGGATCGGCAGGGTGTTGCCGAACGGCACGCGCAGGTACTCGGCCTGGCCGCCGGGAACCTGTCCGTACAGCTTGGTGTAACCGAAGAGCGAGGCGCCGCTGCCGTATTCGCGCACCTGCGTCGTCTCGCATTGGGACTGGAGCCCCAGGCCGCACATGTGGCAGGTGCCGCAGGAGACGTTGAAGGGCACCACGACCCGGTCTCCGGGACGCACCCTGCTCACTTCGGGTCCCACCTCCTCGACGATGCCCATCGGCTCGTGGCCGAGGATGTCTCCCTCTGCGAGGAACGGCCCGAGCACCTCGTAGAGGTGCAGATCTGAACCGCACAGCCCGGTGGTGGTGATCTTCACGATCACGTCCGTGTCGTCCTTGATCGTGGGGTCGGGAACGGTATCCACGCGTACATCGCGCTTGCCGTGCCAGGTCAGGGCTCGCATCACGCCTCCTCAGGTGCCTCACCGAGCTGACCGGCGGTCCGCGCCTGCTCCTGAGCCGTCCGCGCTACCGCGGCCTGCTCGCTCCGGTCTCTCCGGTCTCTCCGGTCCGAGTCATCGAAGGCACTCAAAGCTCCTCCAAGTGAATCAAAGCGGTGGTTGTCGTGTTATGTCACGGCGCATACCCCTCGTCCGGCCCGGCACTCCGAGGGCTCCGCCGGCCGTCACCAGGGGATGCGGGCGCAGATGGTCTTGCCGCCGTTCGGCGCCGGCTCCACGTGAAGGCTCGTGGTGAGGTGATTCACCAAGGTCCATCCCCAGCCGCCGGTGCCCTCGTGGTCGGGCCGGCGCGGGCGGGGCGGGTCGGGGCTCGTGTCGGTGACGCGGATCTCGATGTCGTCGCGGACGAGGGCGAGGTGCAGGGTGCACGGTCCGTCGGTGTGGCGGATGGCGTTGCCCACGAGTTCGCTGACGACCAGGAGGACGACGTCGGCGGACTCGGTGTGGACGGGCAGCCGTTCCTGGGCCGCGAGGGAGAGGAAGGTGCGGGTGGCGGCGCGTGCCGCCGCGGCCGCCTCCTCGACGTGGGGCAGCCGTTGATCAAGTACAGGCGGATCCATGGGTGCTCTCTCCCTTCCGCCTCCAAGGCGTGCTGCTGCCCTGCGCCTGCCCCTGTCCGGGGGCGGGATGCGCCCGGGGGCGACGAGAGTGGAGCCAAACAAAGTTTCGAATAAAGTGTCGGGTGCAGGGCTTCTCCGGGAAGCCCCCGGGAGCGGGAGACTGACACGGTGCCCTCGGCAGACGAACTACTCAGCGCGGAGACCACCGCCGCGCTCGCCCTGTTCCTGACGCGAGCCGCCGGCGGAATCGCGGCGCGGGAGACCGAGGCGTGCGGCGCCGCTCTGGACGGGCTGAGCTTCACGGAACGGACCGCCCTCATCCGGGACGCGGTCCTCGCCGACCTGCCCGCGGACTATCCCGCCTTCGCGGACGTGGTGCGCGCCGCTCTGCGCGAGAGCGGCTTCACCGGCTGGATGACCTTCCCCGTCGCCGAGGCCGTCGCCGTACGGGGCCTGGCCGCCTTCGAACCCGCGCTCGCCCTGCTGGCGGCCCTCACCCCCCGCCTGACCTCGGAGATTGCCGTACGCCCCTTCCTGCGCGCCGACCTGGACCGCGCGCTCGCGGTCATGGAGCCCTGGACCGTCCACCCCGACCCGCACGTCCGGCGGCTGGCCAGCGAGGGCACGAGGCCACGCCTGCCCTGGGCGCCCCGGCTGCCGGAGCTCATCGCGGACCCGACGTCCGTACTGCCCCTGCTCGACGCCCTTTACCGCGACGACTCCGAGTACGTACGCAAGTCCGTGGCCAACCACCTCAACGACATCAGCCGCGACCACCCGGACACCGCGGTCGCCGTCGCGGCGCGGTGGCTGGGCGATCCGGCAGCGACGACCGCCCGGGTGGTCCGGCACGGCCTACGGACCCTGATCAAATCCGGCCACCCCGAGGCGCTGACGCTGCTCGGCCATTCCCCCGCCGCTCCCGTCGTGGTCGAGGGCCCGCTCGTCCGCACCTCGGAGATCCGGGTCGGCGACCATCTGGAGTTCGACTACGCCGTGACCAACACGGACGACCGCGCGGCTCACCTCGTCGTCGACTACGTCATCCTCCACATGAAGGCCAACGGCACCCACACGCCCAAGGTCTTCAAACTCACCACGCGGTCCCTCGCCCCCGGCGAGACGTGGCGTGCGACGCGCAGACACTCCTTCAAGCCGATCAGCACGCGGCGCTACCACCCGGGAATCCACCGGGTGCAGCTCCAGGTGAACGGCCGATCCCGCGGCGAGGCGGAGTTCCTGCTGCACTACTGAGAACGCCGCGGGCAGGGGCTCGGCCACCCCACCCCCGGTTCATTCGCGGCAATACCTGACGGATAGGGTCGAGGCGGACCGCGCCGGCCGAACCCGGAACAGGCGCAAGTTCGAGCACCCTGTCGATCACAGTGCTCCTCGCCCCGACCCGCCTCTCGTTGCGCCCTGCCGGCCCCTGCCCACGGCCGCCCCTGTCCCGGAAAACTCCCTGTCCCCATGAGCACCGACGCCGCGCTGCGCCCCCAGCCCGCGCCCAGGGCCCCCTCGCCCGCCGGGCCGTCCCCCGAACCGCCGACCGAACCGCCGACCGAACCGCCGACCGAACCGACCATCCGCCGGACCGCGGTCGGCCGGCCCCCGGCCCGTCCCACCCCCGCGGCCGCCTTCCACAGCGTCAGCGCCGCGACCGCCGTCCTGCTCGGACTCGTCGCGATCGGTGCGGTCCTCCACGAGCCGGTGCTGATACCACCCCTGGCCGCCAGCGCCGCCCTGGTGCACAGCGCCCCCACTTTGCCCCTGGCCCAGCCGCGCAGCGTCGTCGTCGGCCACCTCCTCGGCGCTGCCGTCGGCTACGCCGTCCTGGCCGCCGCGGGTAGCAGCGCGTGGGCCGCGGCCGTGGCGGCCGGGGTCACCCTGGCGCTGATGATGGCCGCCCGGACCCCGCACTCACCCGCGTGCGCGACCGCCGTCGTCATCGTGCTCCAGACCCCGGCCCCGTCCCGGTTCGTCCCGCTGCTGCTCGGCGCCGCGGTCCTCCTCGTGCTGACCGGTTACGCCGCCTCCCGCATCCGCCGCAAGGCACCGAGGTACCCCGCCTACTGGTGGTAGCGCCCCTGCGGAGGAGGCGGCGGTCAGCCGATCGGCTGCCGGGACTCGGCACGCACCTTGAGGGTGGTCTCGGCGACCTTGGCGAGGTCGACGGCCCCGGGCTTGCGCTGCGCGACCTCCGGGCTGAAGACGCCGACCGAGGCGCCGGTGTTCTCGTCCGCCCAGGCGCACATCGGCAGGGTGCTCTCCACACCGCCCCGCCGCACGGTCAGCACCTGACACGACAGGGTGATGTCGGAACCGGCGGGCGTGATGTCCCTGGCGGGCACCGCCAGGGTCGCCCCTTCGGCGTCCGCCGCGCCGCCCAGCATCTTCTTCCGGGCACCCTCGGGGTCCTTGAACTGTCCGTACATCCCCGAGACGACCAGGGCGCTCGACCCCTTCGGAGAGTCGGAGGTGTACTGGCCGACGACCGGCTTCGGATTGCGGATCTTCGAGTCGTAGCTGCCCTTCAGGGCTTCCTTGCCCTCGGTGTCCGACAGGTCTTGGGACAGCTCGTACGTGCCGTCCAGCAGGGTCTTGGGAACGGTGAGCCGGTACCGGGCCTCGGGGAAGCCGGCTCCGCTCGCCACGGAACCGGCCTCCCTCAGCAGGTTCACGCCGAAACCGAGGGCGCCGAGCGCCACCAGCGAGCCCGCGACGATCCCGATCACCATGCCCGTCCGGTTCTTGCGCGGCGGACCCATCGGGGGCGGGCCCCACCCTCCTTGACCGGGGAACGGCTGCGGCGGGTAGGGCTGCCCCGGGTAGGGCTGCTGGTGGGAGGGCTGCGGGGCGTACTGCTGCCCACCGTACGGACTCGGGGGCTGCGGGGGCACGTACGGGCCGGGGGGATGCGGGGACGGCGGCATGCTCATGCCCGAACGCTACTTCAGCCCGCCAGAGCGACGCGGCTTCCGCCCGTCCCGGTCGGCGCCGGCCTGATCGACAAGACACCCCCTAGCCTCGGTCCCGAAGGGCTCACACCAGCACCCGGAGGACAGCGTCATGGTCTCGATGCCGCAGAAGATCACCACGTTCCTGATGTTCGAGGGCAGGGCGGAGGAAGCCATGACCTTCTACACCTCGCTGTTCGAGGACTCCGAGGTCGTCGACATCAGCCGCTACGGCGCCGAAGGCCCGGGCGAGGAGGGCACGGTCCTGCACGCCACGTTCTCACTCGCCGGACAGCGGTTCATGTGCATCGACAGCTACGTCAAGCACGAGTTCGGCTTCACCCCGGCGGTGTCGCTCTTCGTCCAATGCGACACCGAGGCCGAGTTGGACCGCCTCTACGGAGCCCTCGCCGACCAGGGCACGGAGCTGATGCCCTTGGGCTCGTACGGCTTCAGCGCCAAGTTCGGCTGGGTCAACGACCGCTTCGGCGTCTCCTGGCAGCTGAACCTCGCTGAGTGAGAGTCCCGGCGCGCGTGCCCGCGCGGCTAACCGACCTGGGGGCGGACGCGTACTCCTTGAGCCGTACGGTCTGCCCCCGGACCACTTCCGGTGCGTTCGCGGCGATCATGTCGAGCACCTCCTGGCTCGGGGTGCCCATGAAGAACCGCTCGGCCCCTTCCCGCCGGCGCCAGAGATGAGGGCGCTGAGGGAGTGTCATGCCCGAGCAGCCGCCCTCGCCCGGATCACCGCCGAGATCCGACGCCGGATCGACGCAGGCGAACTACGCCCCGGGGAACGGTCCCCTCCACCCGCCAGATCGCCGCGCGCTGGGGCGTGGCGATCGCGACGGCCACCAAGGCGCTGAGTGCGCTGCGCCAGGAGGGGGCGGTACGCGCTGTGCCGGGTGTGGGCACGGTGGTCAGCCCATCGTCGGCATCCCTGCGGCCCGTGCGGCCCGCACCGGTGCGGCCCGCACCCGTGCGCCCCGGCAAGTCCGGCCGGCGGCTGCCCGCACCGTCGGGGCGGACGCACCCGACGAAGACGTCCGCGCCGGCATCGTGCGCGCCGCGATCCGGATCTCCGACGCCGAGGGGCTGACCGCGCTCACCATGAAGCGCATCGCCACCGAGCGCGACGTGCCCACCATGTCGCTCTACCGGCACGTGCGGAACAAGGAGGCACTCGTCGCCCTCATGGCCGACGCCGCCTTCGCGGACGAGCCGCTGCCCGAGCCGCATGACGACTGGCGCGCGCAACTGGAGCCCTGCGCCCGGACCCAGTGGAGGCTCTACAGGGCCCATCCGTGGCTCGCCCGGACCATGAGCCTCAGCCGGCCGGTGCTGGCCCCCCACGCCATGCTGCACATCGAAAGGGCCATCACCTTGTTCGGCTACGTGCGCGGCAGCGCCGCCGACCTCGAGGCAGAGGAACAGGCCAACCGGGACACCGGCATGAGCGGTGAGGAGTGGCAGCGGTACGGGGGATTCACCGGGCCCGTCGGTCATCGACCTCGACGGCCAGAGCCGGCCATGACCTCGCCCGTCGCGCCAACTCGCCTGCCGGAAGACCGCTCACCTCCCGCAGGTACTCGTTCGGACGGAAGTGGACGGTCGTCCCGGTCGTGCCGTCGTCGGGGACCGGTTCCAGACCGGTCACGGGAACGCCGCGCTCGTAGCGCTGAGTCCACGCTCCGTTCGCGCGGCGGTTCGTATGGACGAGCCAGTCGCTGAGTGCCGCGACGACGGACATGCCACGACGCGGATGACCGTCGGGAAGCCGTTGCGTCTCGGGGAAGTCGAAGAACCGAAGGTCTTTCGTGGCCATGACCGGCTTCTTCACGGGCCGCCCGTCGTCGTCCAGTCGGGTGTCCGTCCCTCGCCCGTCATCCGCGACGGACAGCGAACCGTCGGGGTGGAGCGTGATGACACAGCGCGATCCGTTGTTGCACTCCGCCTCGTCGGCCGCATAGGCGACGACCTCCAGGACGAGGTGCTGAGAACCGCCGGGAGCGAACAGGACGGGATCCCGTCGAACGCCCTCCAGGTGGTCCAGATCCACGACGCCGGCCCAGTCGTGCGTCGTGTTACGCCAAGAAGCCCTTGATATGTCCACCTGTGAAGTATCCACCCGGCGGTGATCACCACGGCTGACGATAAACCTTTGATGGTGAAGCCCGATCGCCCGTTAGCCTGGCGAAATGCTCACAGAAGTGATCGCGACCCGCTACGTCACGCCCCTGCGCGAGGGCGGCTCGCTCCCGGGGATCGTCGAGGCCGACGACCTCGGTACGTACGTCATGAAGTTCACCGGAGCCGGCCAGGGCCGCAAGACCCTGGTCGCCGAGGTCATCTGCGGCCGCCTGGCCCAGCGGCTGGGGCTGCGGGTCCCGCGGCTGGTGCAGATGCAGCTCGACCCCGTCATCGGGCTCGGCGAGCCCGACCAGGAGGTCCAGGAGCTGCTCAAGGCCAGTGGCGGGCTCAACCTCGGCATGGACTACCTGCCCGGCTCGATCGGCTTCGACCCGCTCGCGTACCAGGTGGACCCGGTCGAGGCGGGGCGCGTGGTCTGGTTCGACGCCCTCATCAACAACGTCGACCGGTCCTGGCGCAACCCGAACATGCTGGTCTGGCACGGGGACCTCTGGCTCATCGACCACGGCGCCACCATGATCTGGCACCACAACTGGCCCACCGCCGAGGCCGCCGCCGCCAAGCCCTACAACGCCTCGGACCACGTACTGGCCCCCGTGGGCCCGGACATCGACGGCGCGGCCGCCGCACTCGCGCCGCTGGTCACCGAGGAGCTGCTCACGGAAGTCGCGGCCGACGTCCCCGACGAGTGGCTGGTCGACGAGCCGGGGTTCGACTCCACCGACGCGCTGCGCCGCGCCTATGTGGAGGCGCTGCTGCCGCGCGCGGCCACGATCCACGAGAGGATCTCGCTGGAGGCCGAGGCGAAGACGCCGGCCGGACCTCCCGGGTGGCTCACCGACCACCTGCCCGAATGGCCCCACAAGACCCACCGGAAGAAGAGCGACAGCGAGTGACCAAGCGGGACGTGTTCGAGTACGCGCTGGTGCGTGTGGTGCCCCGGATGGAACGCGGCGAGTGTTTCAACGCCGGCGTGATCGTCTACTGCCGGGCGCATTCCTACGTCGCCGCGCGCACCCACCTCGACGAGGCCAAGCTCCTCGCACTGGACCCGGCGGCCGACGTGGCCGGCGTACGGGCCGCGCTGCGCGGGGTCGAGGGTGTGTGCGCGGGCGGAGAGTCCGCCGGGCAGGCGGCGGGTGACGACGCCGGGCGGAGGTTCCGGTGGCTGATCGCCCCGCGCAGCACGGTGGTGCAGCCGGGGCCGGTGCACACCGGCCTGACGGCCGATCCGGAGGCGGAGGTGGAGCGGCTCCTGGACCTCCTGGTCCGGTAGCCCGCCCCGCCGGGGCTGGAGGTGCGCCTCAAACGCCGGCGGGGCTGACGGTGCGCCCGTTGACACCGGGTGCCAGGGCTCCTAGCGTCTCCTCAGCTGAAGCTACTAAGCGGTTGCTCACCTCTGGGCGGCCGCCTCTCAAGGGCGAGGAGATCCAGCATGTCCACCACCGAGCAGCGCGTCGCGATCGTGACCGGGGCGGCCCGGGGCATCGGCGCGGCCACCGCCGTACGCCTGGCCGCCGAGGGCCGGGCCGTCGCCGTACTCGACCTCGACGAGGCGGCCTGCAAGGACACCGTGGGGGCGATCACGGCGGCCGGCGGCAAGGCCCTGGCGGTCGGCTGTGACGTTTCCGACGGCGCGCAGGTGGAGGCGGCCGTCGAGCGCGTCGCGCGCGAGCTCGGCGCTCCGACCATCCTGGTCAACAACGCCGGTGTGCTGCGCGACAACCTGCTCTTCAAGATGAGCGAGACCGACTGGGACACGGTCATGAACGTGCACCTGCGCGGCGCCTTCCTGATGTCCAAGGCCTGTCAGAAGTACATGGTGGAGGCCACGTTCGGCCGCATCGTGAACCTTTCCAGCAGCTCGGCGCTCGGCAACCGAGGACAGGCCAACTACTCCGCCGCCAAGGCCGGCCTGCAGGGCTTCACCAAGACCCTGGCCATCGAGCTCGGCAAGTTCGGCGTCACCGCCAACGCCGTCGCCCCCGGTTTCATCGTCACCGAGATGACCGCCCAGACGGCCGCCCGCGTCGGCATGGGCTTCGAGGAGTTCCAGGCGGCGGCCGCCACCCAGATCCCCGTCCAGCGCGTCGGCCGCCCGGACGACATCGCGGGCGCCATCGCCTTCTTCACGGGCGAGGACGCAGGCTTCGTCTCCGGCCAGGTCCTGTACGTGGCCGGCGGCCCCCTCAACTGACGCGTTTTCGAGAGGCAGGGCGCACGTCATGACGTACAACGGTATCGACAGCGGCAAGGTCGCGCTGATCACCGGGGCGAGCCGGGGCATCGGATACGGCATCGCCGAGGCGCTGGTCGCCCGCGGCGACCGGCTCTGCATCACCGGGCGCAACGAGGAGGCCCTCAAGGAGGCCGTCGAGCGGCTCGGCGCCGACCGGGTGATCGGGGTCGCCGGCAAGGCGCACGACGAGGCCCACCAGGCCGTCGCCGTCGAGCGGACGATGGAGGCCTTCGGCCGCGTCGACTTCCTGGTGAACAACGCGGGCACCAATCCGGTCTTCGGGCCGATCGCGGACCTGGACCTCGGGGTCGCGCGCAAGGTCTTCGAGACCAATGTGATCTCGGCGCTCGGCTTCGCCCAGCGCACCTGGCACGCCTGGCAGAAGGACAACGGCGGCGCGATCGTGAACATCGCCTCCATCGCCGGTGTCTCCGCCTCGCCCTTCATCGGCGCGTACGGGATGAGCAAGGCCGCCATGGTCAATCTCACCCTCCAGCTCGCCCACGAGATGGCGCCCGGCGTCCGCGTCAACGCGATCGCCCCCGCGGTGGTCAAGACGAAGTTCGCGCAGGCGCTCTACGAGGGCCGGGAGCAGGAGGCGGCGGCCGCCTATCCGCTCGGCCGGCTCGGGCTCCCGGAGGACATCGGAGGGGCCACGGCGTTCCTCACATCTGCACAAGCGGAATGGATCACGGGTCAGACTCTGGTCGTTGACGGTGGGATGTTCCTCAATGCCGGCGTGCATTGACCGATAATCGGACACATTTGCCTCTGAAAGGGAGGCAAATGTGTATCGAATATGCACGGAACCGGTCAAGTGCCTCACGAAACCACCCCATTGGATTCGTGGGGCACTGCGGTAGGGTCTGCCGCACCCCTGGCTGATCGAGGAGCGTGCACGTGTTCAACCGGACCAGATGCCTGCAGATCTCTGCGGCCCTTGCGTCCATATCCCTGCTCGCCGGATGCGGCCTGCTGTCGGAGGACGGCGGCGACGATGTGAAGAGGATCGTCGTCGGTACCACGAGCGCACCGAGCACCCTCGATCCCGCGGCGGCATGGGACGGCTCCTGGGAGCTGTACCGGAACGTCTACCAGACGCTTCTGGCCTTCCCCACGGGCTCCACCAAGCCCCAGCCGGACGCTGCCCAGAGCTGCGAGTTCACGGACGCGGCGAATGAGTCGTACCGGTGCACCCTGCGCAAGGGCCTGAAGTTCTCCAACGGCGAGGCGCTCGATTCCAAGGCCGTCAAGCACTCCCTGGACCGGATCCGGACCATCGGGTCCAAGGTCGGCCCCAAGGACCTCTTCGGCACGCTCGACAAGATCGAGACCCCGGACGCCCTGACGGTCGTCTTCCACCTGAAGACCCCCGACGCCACCTTCCCGTACATCCTCGGATCCCCCGCGGCCTCGCTGGTCGCGCCCAAGGAGTACCCCGCCGACAAGGTGCGGGAGGGCGACAAGATCATCGGCTCCGGCCCGTACGTGCTCGACTCGTACAAGGAGGGCGGCGAAGCCGTCCTCGGCCGCAACGAGAGCTACACGGGCTTCGCTAACCGCCGTAACAACGGCGTGACCATCCGCTACTTCGCGGACTCCTCGAAGATGGTCGCGGCCCTGAAGTCCAAGGAGATCGACGCGACCTACCGAGGCCTGTCGGCCCCGGAGATCACGGACCTGCGGACCCCCGCGGCGCAGGCGCTGGGCGTCCAGGTCGTCGAGAACGTCGGCGCCGAGATCCGCTACCTGGTCTTCAACCCCAAGGACCCCGCGGTCAACAAGCTCGCGGTCCGCCAGGCCATCGCCCAGACCATCGACCGCGGGACGCTCGTCTCCAAGGTCTACCAGGGCACCGCGGAGCCGCTGTACTCGATGGTCCCCAAGGGGGTCGTCGGCCACAAGACGCCCTACTACGACAAGTACGGCGCCGCGAACGTCGACAAGGCCAGGAAGATACTCAAGGACGCCGGGATCACCCAGCCGGTCGACCTGACCTTCTGGTACACCACCGACCGGTACGGCTCCTCCACCGCCGACGAGTTCACCGAGCTCAAGCGGCAGCTGGACGAGAGCAAGCTCTTCCAGATCACCCTGCGCAGCCAGCCCTGGAAGGCCTTCCAGGAGGGCTACAAGAGCGGCGAGTACCCGGTCTTCGGCCGCGGCTGGTTCCCCGACTTCCCGGACCCGGACAACTTCATCGCGCCGTTCGTCGGCCAGGAGAACGCGGTCGGCACCCCGTACTTGGCCACCGAGATCCTGACCGAGCTGCTGCCCAAGTCCCGCCGCGAGGGTGACCGCTCGGCCGGAGTCCAGCAGTTCGAGAAGGCGCAGCAGATCTTCGCCGAGGACGTCCGGCTGCTGCCCCTGTGGCAGGGCAAACTGCACGTCGCCGCGCGCGAGGACATCGCGGGCGCCGAGCGGGCGCTGGACCCGCAGACCGCCATGCAGATGTGGGAGCTGTACCGCAAGACCAGCTGGTAGCGCCGGCGGTGCGGGCCGCCGCCACGGGCGGCCGACGCATTGTCAGTGGCCCCCGGTAGGTTCTGGAGCAGTTGCACGAACTTGTACCGGAGGTTTCACCGTGACCCAGATGCTGCCCGAGTCCTGGCTCCCCGTCCTCGGCGGGGAGCTGGACCAGCCCTACTTCAAAGAGCTCACCGAGTTCGTCGAGAAGGAGCGGGCGAACGGGCCGGTCTACCCGCCCCGGGAGCAGGTGTTCGCCGCCCTGGAGGCCACGCCCTTCGAGCAGGTGAAGGTGCTCGTCCTCGGCCAGGACCCCTACCACGGCGCCGGCCAGGGTCACGGCCTGTGCTTCTCCGTGCGGCCCGGCGTCAAGATCCCGCCCTCGCTGCGCAACATCTACAAGGAGATGAAGGAGGAGCTCGGCCTGCCGATCCCGGACAACGGGTACCTGATGCCGTGGGCCGAGCAGGGCGTCCTCCTGCTCAACGCGGTGCTCACCGTCCGGGAGGCCGAGCCCAACTCGCACAAGGGCAAGGGCTGGGAGAGGTTCACCGACGCCGTGATCCGCGCCGTGTCCGAGCGCCCCGACCCCGCCGTCTTCGTCCTGTGGGGCGCCTACGCGCAGAAGAAGATCCCGCTGATCGACGAGGAGCGGCACGTGATCGTCAAGGGCGCCCACCCCTCCCCGCTGTCCGCCAAGAAGTTCTTCGGATCCCGGCCCTTCACGCAGATCGACGAGGCCGTCGCCGCCCAGGGGCATGAGCCGATCGACTGGCGGATCCCGGACCTCGGCTGACGCCCCACCGCGCCTCGGCGCCATTGCCGGTACCTCCGGCTAGCTTCTTGATGATCAGACCGGAGCAGGTCTGGCAGAGCAAGCCGGAGGCCGCGTTGACCGAGCAGCAGGAGGCGTCGGAGGACGCCGTCATGACCCGGATCGGCCAGGCGGTCATCCTGCTGCACGCCGGGGACCGCGAGGAGGCCCGCAACCGGCTCGGCGAGCTCTGGTCGGAGATCGGCGAGGAGGGGGACTCCCTCCACCGCTGCACCCTCGCCCACTACATGGCCGACGCCCAGGACGATCCCGCCGACGAACTGGCCTGGGACCTGAGGGCCCTGAGCGCCGCCGACGCCCTGGGCGAAGCCGGTCCCGAGAGCGGGCCCCGGGACGGGCGCCCCGCCCGGCGGGAACCGCATCTGGCGATGCGCGTGTTCTACCCGTCCCTGCACCTCAGTCTGGCCGCCGACTACGTGAAACTGCAGCGCCCGGAGGCCGCCCGGATCCACCTGGCACGGGCCCGCGCGGCCACCGGGGCGCTGTCCGACGACGGCTACGGGAACGGCGTACGGGAGGCCATCGCACGGCTCGAACGGCGCCTCGCCACGGAACCCGGCGCCGGGCCCCGGCCGTTCCCCGAGCAGGCTCCCTAGGGTCCCGCGGCGCGCGACACCGCCCGGCGGCGGCGGTCAGCCCCCCTGTACGCCCGCGCAGATGCGGGCCTCCGGGCTGTCGGGGTGCCAGTGGCCGTGCCGGCGGCCCAGCGCGCACACGTCGGCCGGCCGCACCGGCAGCTTCCGCATCAGCTCACGCTCCACCTCGGCGTCGGGCCGAGGCCGCTGCGGGCGGCCGCCCGGACGCCCGGAGGCGGGCTCGGCGGCCCTCGGGGGCTCCGGGATGTCCGGGACGGGCGCCGCATCCTGTGCGGGCCCGTGGGAGGCGCCCTGAGCGGGGCGCTGGGCCGGCCGCCGGGCGGGCGCGGAGTCAGCGGCGTGCGCGGGCTGCTCCGGGGCCGCCTCCAGCGCCTCCAGGGCGGGTGCCCGGACGATCACAGGGGCGGCCCCCGGCCCGCCGCGCGGCTCGTGGCGGGGCGGTACCCCGGCGGCCGGGGCCCCCGCCGGCTGCACGGGTCCGGGACTCACCTGTACACAGCCGGAGACGGCCGAAACGGCACAGGCGACTCCGAGCAGCAGCGTTGTCGTGGTTCGGGTTGGATGCACCTGCGCAACTCTGCTGTGCGAGGACCCCGTTGCGAAAACCCGCAGCCGATATTCACCCCGCACGGGTGACGCGGACCCGCTAATCGCCGGTGGCGCCGTCGATCTGCTCGCGCAGCAGGTCCGCGTGGCCGTTGTGGCGCGCGTACTCCTCGATCATGTGGGTGTAGACCCAGCGCAGGCTGAACACCTCGCCGCGGTGGTGGCTCTCGGCCTGCGACCGCAGGTCCAGCGAACGGCCCGCGGCGGCCTGGCGGGCCAGTTCGACCTCGGTCTGCCACACCTGCTCGGTCTCGGCCCAGGTGGTCTTGTCGCCGAAGTGGAAGTCGCCGTCCATGTCCTCGCTCGTGCAGTACAGCTCGGGAAGGTCCTCGCCGAGCATGATCTCCCGGAACCAGTACCGCTCCACCTCCGCCATGTGCCGTACGAGGCCCAGCAGGCTCAACTCGGAGGGCGCGAGCGCGGCGCGGCGCAGCTGTTCGTCCTGGAGCCCCTCGCACTTCCAGGCAAGGGTGGCACGGTGGTAGTCGAGCCAGCCGTCCAGCATCTCCCGCTCGTCGGCGGTGGTGGCGGGTTCGTCGCGGTGTGATCCAGAACTGGTGGTCATGAGGGACATCCTCGGCGAACGAGCCGCCCGCCACCAGGGATTAAGCTGCGGAAATCCCACAAGGAACGAACCTGGAACGAACCTGGAGGCTCCCGGTGAAGGTCGGCTGCATCGGACTCGGCGACATCGCGCAGAAGGCGTACCTGCCCGTCCTCACCACCCGCCCGGGCGTCGAGCTGCACCTGCAGACCCGTACCCCCGCGACCCTGGAGCGGGTCGGCGAGATCTACCACGTCCCGGCCGCGCGCCGGCACACCGATCTCGACGCGCTGCTGGCCGAGGGACTCGACGCGGCCTTCGTGCACGCCCCGACCGCGGCCCACCCCGAGATCGTCACGCGGCTGCTGGAGGCCGGCGTGCCGACCTACGTGGACAAGCCGCTCGCCTACGAGTTCGCGGACTCGGCGCGACTGGTGGACCTGGCCGAGGAGCGCGGGAGCTCGCTCGCCGTCGGTTTCAACCGCCGCCACGCGCCGGGCTACGCGCAGTGCGCCGACCACCCGCGCGAGCTGATCATCATGCAGAAGAACCGGGTCGGGCTGCCCGAGGACCCGCGCACGCTGGTGCTGGACGACTTCATCCACGTCGTCGACACCCTGCGCTTCCTGCTCCCCGGCGAGGCCGACCACGTCGACGTCCGGGCCGTGGTGCGCGAGGGGCTGATGCACCAGGTGGTGCTCCAGATGTCCGGCGCCGGTTTCACCGCGCTCGGCATCATGAACCGCCTGTCCGGCTCGACCGAGGAGATCCTGGAAGTGTCCGGCCGGGACACCAAGCGGCAGGTCGTCAATCTCGCGGAGATCATCGACCACAAGGGCCAGCCGACCGTGCGGCGCCGCGGGGACTGGGTCTCCGTCGCCCGCCAGCGCGGCATCGAGCAGGTCGTGGACCACTTCCTGGAGGCCGTCACGGTGGGCAGGACGCTCAGCGCCCGGGACGCGCTGCTCACCCACGAGTTGTGCGAGCGGGTGGTGAACTCCGCTCTGGAGCAGGCCTCCTGAGCGAACGGGCGCCGGCCGACGCGCAGTACACCGTCAGAGCGGCGAGGGCCGCGGCCACCGGCCAGTCCCCGACGCGGACGTAGAAGGTCGTGCCCCGGGCGAGCGGGACCTCGTACACCGCCGCCGTACTCGCGGAGGTGGGCAGGGCGGCGCCGATCCGCTCACCGGACGCGCCGTGCACGACGCTGACGCCCGTAAGGGTGGCGTGCACCATGGGGCGGCCGTTCTCGGCCGCGCGCAGGGCGGCCAGCGAGGCGTGCTGGGCCGGGGCCCAGCTCTCCTGGAAGGTGGAGGTCGCCGACTGGGCGATGAGCAGGGAGGCCCCGTCGAGGGTGAGGCGCCGGCTCATGTCCGGGAAGGCCGACTCGAAGCAGACCAGGGGGCCGATGCGGACGCCGGTCCGCCCGTCCGGCCGCCCGGGCAGGTCCATGACCACCGGAGTGTCGCCGCGCACCCGGTCCTCGCCCGCCGCCTTGCCGACCGAGGTGGCCCAGCCGAACAGCGCCCGGACCGGGACGTACTCACCGAAGGGGACGAGCCGCATCTTGTCGTACCGGTCGCCCGTGAGTCCCTCGGGGCCCACGAGCACCGCACTCTTCTGGATCCCGGGACGGTCCGCCCGCCGCGCGTCCACGTTCACCAGCAGCGGGGCCCCGACCTCCGCCGACAGCGAAGCCAGCCGCCGGGCCAGATCCGGGCGGGCCGTCAGATCCGCGCCGACACTGCTCTCGCCCCACACCACGAGGTCGACCCGCTGCCCGGCCAGCGGGCGCGTCAGCCGCTCACCGGCGGCGAACCGCCGGTCCGCACTGTCCGGGCCGTCCGCCACCTGGCCCGGCTGTACGACCGCCACCCGCAGACCGCCCGACGCCGGGGGCCCCGCGGCCCACCCCCACGCCACCCCCGTGAGCACGGCGCACCCCGCCAGGCCCGCCACCGCCGGGATCCGCGCCCCCGGCGCCGCGATCAGCAGCACCACGGCGCAGTTCACCGCCACCAGCAGCAGGCTCACCAGCCACACCCCGCCCACCGAAGCCAGCCGCAGTGCGGGCGACACCTGCCACTGGCTCGCCCCCAGCAGCCCCCACGGCCCGCCCAGCCCCTGCCAGGACCGGACCAGCTCGGACAACAGCCAGCCCGCCGGTACGAGGACCAGCGCGGACAGCGCCCGGCCCGCCGGCGGGACCCCGCCGAGCAACTCCCGCACCAGGAGTGCCCAGGGGATCCAGAGCAGCCCCACCAGCGCCGCCACCGGGATCAGGAACACGTGCAGGCTGGGCAGCAGCCAGTGGTGGACGGCCAGGATGAAGCCGGCGCCCCCGAGCCAGCCCTCCAGGGCCGCCCGCCGCGCCCTGGGGGCCGACCTCAGCAGCAGCATCCAGGGCACGAGGGCGACGTAGGCGAACCACCAGAGCGCGGGGGCGGGGAAGGCGAGGGCGGGCAGCGCCCCGGCGGCGACCGCGGCGGGCGCACGCCACCGAGGGACCGACCGATTCCGCATCGAGACCATGGCGCGCCTCCGCTTCCAGTGTGGCAGTGCCGGACGACCGGGCCGGACCGGGCCGCGTGCGGCAGGGACAGGCTGGGACAGGCAGGGCAGGACAGGCTCAGGCTGACATGTGCCGCCACTTCTCGTGCACGGTGACGCGGGTGAGCCGCCAGCCGTCACGGGTGCGGGCCAGGGTGAAGGCGTAGCGGCCGGCGGCGACGAAGTTGGGGGAGGTGACCGTACCGTCGGACCGCGGCCCTTCCAGCCGCATCGGATTGAGGAAGTCCGCCCGCACCTCGGCGCTGTCGCCGGGTGAACCGGCCAGGTCCTCGATCCGGATCAACCGGTTGACGATCAGGTGCTGGCGCACGGGGAACAGCTTCATGGTCTCCGCGAGCCAGTCCGCGACCTCTCCCACCGGCCCCTCGATCCCGCCCGCCGAGCTGTAGTCGGCCCTCCCGTCGGCGGTGAACAGGGCGCGGTAGGCCGCCCAGTCGCCGTCGTCGACGGCCACCGCGTAGCCCGTGACCACCTCGTCGATCGCCAGCCGGTCCATTACCGTCGCCAGGTCCACACGCTGCGTCATCGGGTCAGTGTGGGGCTGCGCGGGCGCGAGGCCAAGGGGCGCGCGCCGACCGGATCTTCTTGCGGGCGGTCAGTGACCGGAACGGGCCTCCCGTTGCCGGACCACGACGAGGAAGGCGTCGCTGTCCAGATCCATGACCACCTCGGCCGGTACACCCTCGCGCATCCGCTGCGCCGCGTACTCCTCGGCGGGCCAGCTCCCCCTCGGACTTCCGGCCGGAAACCGCTCCAACACCACTCGACCCATGGGACACCCCTGCTCTTTGCCTTCCGGTCTCTTCAGGTCTCTTCAGGCACAACGACGCGGAAGCCGCCCGGGAACGTTCCCGAGCGGCTTCCGGTTCACGCGAAGCGGTGAGGAGCCCGGTGGGCTACTGGCCGGACTCGCCGGCGTGCGGGCTCAGCACGTCCGTGCCGACCAGGACGAACAGAGCGACGCCCAGCACGATCCGGTAGATCACGAAGGGCATGAAGCTCTTGGTGGAGATGAACTTCATGAACCACGCGATGACGACGTAGCCCACGAAGAAGGCGATGACCGTGGCGAAGATCGTCGGGCCCCAGGAGATGTGGCCCGGGTTCTCGACCACGTCCTTGATCTCGAAGACGCCCGAGGCCAGCACGGCCGGAATGGCGAGGAGGAAGGAGTAGCGGGCCGCCGCCTCGCGGGTGAAGCCCAGCAGCAGACCGCCGGAGATCGTCGCACCGGACCGGGAGACGCCGGGGATCAGGGCCATGGCCTGGCAGAGACCGAAGATCAGGCCGTCCTTGACGCTGAGTTCCTTCAGCGTCTTGCGCTCCCGGACGGCGCGGTGCCGGCCGCCCTCCTCGTCGCGTGCGGCCAGCCGGTCGGCGACGCCCAGCACGATGCCCATCACGATGAGGGTGGTGGCGGTCAGGCGCAGATCGCGGAACGGGCCCTCGATCTGCTCCTTGAAGGTGAGACCGAGGACACCGATCGGGATCGAGCCGACGATCACGAGCCACCCCATCTTGGCGTCCTGCTCGGAGCGCAGCGCCGGGGTGAAGAGCGAGCGGAACCAGGTCGAGACGATCCGCGCGATGTCCTTGCGGAAGTAGATCAGGACGGCAGCCTCGGTGCCGATCTGGGTGATGGCGGTGAAGGCCGCTCCTGGGTCGTGCCAGCCGGCGAACGCCGCGGTCAGCCGCAGGTGGGCGCTGGAGGAGATCGGGAGGAACTCCGTAAGCCCCTGGACGAGACCGAGGATTAGGGATTCGAACCAGCTCATGTCGGGGTGCGCTCGTCCTTGTGATCGTCGGGCAGTTCGCGTCCGATGCTAGGGCCCGTGCGAAGCGCCGCTGACCACAGGGGGGTGCTGGGGCGTCAGTTCGTACGCCGATCCCTTGGTTCGAGGGGGTGCCAGGCGGTGCCGCTTGCGCCAGGCGACCGTCCCGGCCGCAGCCAGGGAGACGACGATGAAGCCGAACGAGACGAGGAAGGCGGGCGAACCGGGGGAGGAGGCGCTGGCCCCCGCGATCACGTACGCCGTCGTGTTCGGGACGACGCCGACCGCCGTGGCGAGGAGGAAGGAGCCCCAGCCGCAGCGGGACACCGCCGCACAGTAGTTGGCCGCCGCGAACGGCACCCCGGGAAAGAGCCGCACGGCGAGCATCGAGCGGAAACCGTGCCGGCTGAGCTGGCCGTCGGCCGCCTCCAGCCAGCGGCCGCGCAGCAGCGGTCGCACCGCGTCCTGGCCCATGAGCCGGCCGAGGCCGAAGGCGATCCCGGCGCCGAGGACGGTGCCGCCGACCGCCGCGACGAGGCCGAACTGGGTGCCGAAGACGGCTCCCGCGGCCAGATTGAGCAGGGGGCGCGGCACGAAGGCCGCCGCGCACACACCGTACGCGGCTGCGAACAGCACGACCGCCGTGCCCACCGGGAGCCCCGGGGGCCAGCCCTCCGAGAGGAAGCGCTGGGGCTCGTACAGCAGCACGCACACGCCTGCCGCCACGAGCAGCACGACGAGCAGCGACAGCCGGGTCCACGGCGCGAGGAGGAGGGACATCCCGGGAGACTAGCCGACCTATGCGGCGTCGCGCCGTAATCTGGGCCTCATGCTGTCGAACGACCGGCGACCCCCGAGCGTTCCCCGCAGTGCCCTCGCGGACACCCTGCTGGAGCGGCTGACCGGGACGTACGCGGCTGCGGCCGATCCCGTGCGGGCCAAGGCCATGGCCGCGTACATGAAGGACGTCGCACCCTTCCTCGGCATCCCCACCCCGCTGCGCAGGGAACTGTCGAAGGCGGTGACCAAGGACACTCCCCGGCCGTCGGAGGCGGACTGCGCGGCCCTCGCGCTGCGCTGCTGGCGGCTTCCGGAGCGCGAGTACCAGTACTTCGCGGTGGACTACCTGCGCCGCCACGGCTCCCGCTGCTCCTCCGGCTTCCTGCCGGTGGTCCGGCACCTGATCGTCACCGTCCCCTGGTGGGACACGGTCGACCTGCTGGCCGCGCACACCGTCGGCCCGCTGGTGGCCGCGGACCCGGAGCTGGCGCGGGTGATGGACGAGTGGATCGAGGACGAGGACCTCTGGCTCGCCCGCACCGCCCTCCTCCACCAGCTCCGCTACAAGGCGGCCACCGACACCGGGCGGCTCTTCGCCTACTGCCGGCGCCGGGCCGGCCACCCGGACTTCTTCGTGCGCAAGGCCATCGGCTGGTCCCTGCGGGAGTACGCGAAGACGGACCCCGGCGCGGTGCGCGCCTTCGTCGAGGCCGAACGCGCCTCCCTGTCCCCGCTGTCCGTGCGCGAGGCGCTCAAGAACCTCTGACCGCGCGGAAATTCATTCGACGGGCCCGGGGCGGTCCGGCAGGATCAGGGGCATGTCCCGGTTCGCCTTCCCCGCAGCGCCGTCCGCAGTCGCGGACGCGCCGAAGGCTGCCGCGTCCGTCTTTCCCGCAGAGGCCTTCACCGCATTCGACGGCGCACGAAGCTGACCCTTCCCGGATCGTCCGGCGGACCCCGCAGGGGGAGGGTCGGCTCGGTTCAGGGGTCCCGTTCCAGCTTCCAGCCACGGGAAAGAATCATGGCCAAGACGGCCTTCGTGCGCACCAAGCCGCACCTCAACATCGGCACCATGGGTCACGTCGACCACGGCAAGACCACCCTCACCGCCGCCATCACCAAGGTCCTCGCCGAGCGCGGCGGCGCCTCCTTCGTGCCGTTCGACCGCATCGACCGGGCCCCCGAGGAGGCCCGGCGCGGCATCACCATCAACCTCACGCACGTCGAGTACGAGACCGACACCCGGCACTACGCCCACGTGGACATGCCCGGTCACGCGGACTACATCAAGAACATGGTCACCGGCGCCGCGCAGCTCGACGGGGCGATCCTCGTGGTCTCCGCGCTCGACGGGGTCATGCCACAGACCGCCGAGCACGTGCTCCTCGCCCGGCAGGTCGGCGTCGACCACATCGTGGTGGCGCTCAACAAGGCCGACGCCGGGGACCCCGAGCTGACCGACCTGGTCGAGCTGGAGGTCCGCGAGCTGCTCACCGCGCACGGCTACGGCGGTGACGGTGCGCCGGTCGTACGGGTCTCCGGGCTCGGGGCGCTGGAAGGCGACCCGCGGTGGACCGGGGCGATCGAGGCGCTGCTGGACGCGGTGGACACGTACGTGCCGACGCCGGTGCGGTACACGGACGCGCCGTTCCTGCTGCCGGTGGAGAACGTACTGACCATCACCGGGCGCGGGACCGTCGTGACCGGCGCCGTCGAGCGCGGGAGCGTACGCCTCGGCGACCGCGTCGCGGTCCTGGGCGGCGACGGCGAGCCGGCCCTGACCGTCGTCACCGGGCTGGAGACCTTCGGCAAGCCGATGGAGTCCGCCGAGGCCGGGGACAACGTCGCGCTGCTGCTGCGCGGCGTGCCCCGCGACGGCGTGCGCCGCGGGCACGTGGTGGCCGCTCCCGGCAGCGTGACGCCGAAGCGGCGCTTCACCGCACAGGTGTACGTGCTCTCCGGGCGCGAGGGCGGGCGTACGACACCGGTCGCCACCGGCTACCGGCCGCAGTTCTACATCCGCACCGCCGACGTGGTGGGGGACGTGGACCTGGGCGAGGCGGGAGCGGCCCGGCCCGGGCAGACGGTCGAAATGACCGTGGAGCTCGGGCGGGACGTCCCGCTGGAGTCGGGGCTCGGCTTCGCGATCCGCGAAGGCGGGCGGACCGTCGGCGCGGGGACGGTGACGGCGGTGCTGGGGTGACCGGACCGGTCTGATCCGGGACCCCTCTGTGGTGACGGCGGAACGGCTGCGCCAGACTGCCGTCACCACAGGCATGCGCGGAGGGGCGGGCGGAGATGGGCGGCGACACGGCACTGGTGCTCGGCGGCGGGGGACTGACCGGCATCGGCTGGGAATGCGGAATCCTCTACGGGCTCGCCCGCGCGGGCGTGGACCTCACCACCGCGGACCTGGTCGTCGGCACCTCAGCGGGTTCGGTGGTCGGCGCCCAGCTCACCTCCGGACTGCTCACCGCGCAGGAGCTGTACGAGCGCCAGCTCGGCGATCCCGCCGGGGAGATCGCGGCGAAACTGGGGGCCGGCCTCATCGCCCGGTACGCCGTCGCGATGGCGCGCTCGCGCGACGCCACGGCCTACCGGCAGCGGGTCGGCGCCCTCGCGCTGGCCGCGGACACCGGGGCGGAGGCGGAGCGGCGCAAGGTGCTGGCGGCCCGGCTGGTCTCGCACGAGTGGCCCGACCGCAGGCTGGTCGTCACCGCGGTGGACGCGCACAGCGGTGAGCTCAAGGCGTTCGACCGGGAGAGCGGGGGCGGGCTGGTCGACGCGGTCTCGGCGAGCTGTGCGGTGCCCGGGGTGTGGCCGCCGGTGACGGTCGGCGAGCGCCGGTTCATCGACGGCGGAATCCGCTCCGCCACCAATGCCGACCTCGCCGCCGGCTACGCGCGCGTGGTGGTCATCGCCCCCATGTCACTCGGCTCCGGGCTCGTCCCCTCGCCGTCGGCGCAGGCCGCCCGGCTGCGGGAGGCGGGGGCGCGGGTGCTGCTGATCACCCCGTCGGCGGCGGCCCGCAAGGCCTTCGGGCGCAACGTCCTGGACCCGGCCCGGCGGGACCCGGCCGCGCGGGCGGGCCTGGCGCAGGCCGCGGAGCACGCCGCCGAGGCGGCGGCGGTGTGGTCGGGCGGGTCGGCCTGAGGCCTGCCGGACAGCGGGCGGACAGGGGACGGACAGGGGACGGATAGGGACAACGGACAATGGAGGCGTGAGCGACGAGCAGATCCCGGTGATCCGGGACGTGGGCCAGGGCACCGCCAAGCTGATGCCGGACGTGGACGGGGAGCGGGCCTGGCTGCTGACCGTCGACGGGGCCCCGCAGTCGTACGTGGACCTGGACGATCCGCGGCACCTGGAATTCGAGTACGCGCGCCGCCTCGGCCACGTCCTGGACTGCGCGGCGGAGCCGGGGGTCCCGCTGGCCCTCCTGCACCTGGGCGGGGGCGCGCTCACCCTGCCGCGCTATGCCGCGGTGACCCGGGCGGGATCGCGGCAGGCCGTCGTCGAATTCGACGCGGGCCTGGTCGAGCTGGTCGCGGAGCACCTGCCGCTGCCGGAGGGAGCCGATGTCACCGTGCACACGGCCGACGCGCGGGCCTGGCTGGAGGCGGCGCCAGCGGCGAGCGCGGACGTGGTGGTGGCCGATGTGTTCGGCGGCTCGCGGGTGCCGGCGCAGCTGACCTCGGTGGAGTACGCGCGGGCGGCCGCGCGGGTGCTGAGGCCCGGTGGGCTGTACGCGGCGAATCTGGCCGACGGGGCGCCGTTCGACTTCCTGAGGGCGCAGCTGGCGAATTTCGGCGCGGCCTTCGGGGAGCTGGTGCTGATCGCCGAGCCGGCGGTGCTGCGGGGGCGGCGGTTCGGGAACGCGGTGCTGCTGGCTTCCGACGCGGAGCTTCCGGTGGCGGCGTTGGCCCGGCGGTGCGCCGCCGACGCGTTTCCCGCGCGGGTCGAGTACGGGGATGCGCTGGCCCGGTTCATGAAAGGGGCTCAGGTGGTGGCCGACGCGGACGCGGCTCCTTCCCCGGCTCCGCCGGAGGGTGCGTTCAGTCTGGGGTGAGCGGTCGGCTGAACCATCCAGCCCCGCCGGCGTTTGAGGCGCGGGGGCCGGGCAGAGCCCGGGGAACGATGGATGGGCGGATAGGGGGACCGCCCCGTGGAGCGGCATCCCCGACGCGCCGCCGGGGCTCAAACGCCGGCGGGGCGGGATTCCGCAGGGCCGGGAACGGCTGGGCCGGACGCGGTCTCGCGCGGGAGGGCCGGGGACTTCGGCGCGGGCTTACGGGTCATTCGGCGGACGTCCGGGACCAGCAGGACCAGGGCGGTGACTAGGACGACCAGCGTTGCGCAGCCCCACAGGGCCGGGGTGCGGCCGAAGGCCGATTCGGCCGGGCCGGCCAGGGCGGTGGCCAGCGGCAGCATCGACACCGAGCCGAACCAGTCGTAGGCGGAGACCCGGGAGAACTTCTCCTCCGGGATCTCCTGATGCATCGTGGTCATCCAGTTCACGCCGAAGACCTCGATCGCGGCTCCGCTGACGAACATCACCGCGCACAGCGCCCACACGGGCAGCGGCACGGCCAGTCCCGCCGACGGCAGCGCCAGCGGGAACACGCACAGCGTGCCGACCAGCAGCAGCCGGCGCGGTTTCCACGCCACCATCAGGACGGCCCCGGCGATGGTGCCGACCCCGAAGAGGGCCAGTGCCAGGCCCCAGGGCGCCGGCCCGCCCAGCCGGTCCCGGGCGACCAGCGGACCGTAGACCGCCTCCGCGGCGCCGACGACGGCGACGACGACGGAGAACTGGAGCACGATGCTCCACAGCCAGGGGCGGGTGCGGACCTCCACCCAGCCCTCGCGCAGATCGGCCAGCAGGCCGCCGCCGGGCGCCCGGTCGGTGACGTGGCTGACGTCGAGGAAGGCGCGCAGGGCGCCCGCGATCGCGAAGGCCGCCGCGTCCACGGCCAGCACCCAGCCCGGGCCCATCGCGGCGATCATCGCGCCGCCGAGGGCAGCGCCGCCGATGCCGGCGCCGTTCATCGCCATGCGGAAGAGCGCGAAGGCGCGGTTGGCGTGTTCGCCGGAGACCGTGGACATCAGCATGCCCTCGGCCGCCGGGTTGAAGAAGGCCGTACCGGTGCCGCACAGGGCGGTCAGCAGCATCATCTGCCACAGCTGCGGCTCACCGGCGAGGACGAGCAGCGCGAAGGCGGCCTGCGAGAGGCAGTTGAGGGCGTTGGCGGCGACCATCACGCGGTGGCGCGGCAACCGGTCGGCCATGGCGCCGCCGATGAGCAGGAAGAGTACGAGCGGCAGCGTGCGGGCGGCCGCCACCAGGCCGACGTCCCCGCCGGATCCGCCGGCCTCCAGTACCGCGAAGGCGGCCGCGATGAGCGCTCCGTGGCTGCCGAGGTTGGTGACCACCGCAGCGCCCGTGAGGAGGGTGTAGTTGCGGCCCGCCCAGGCCGGCCGGTGACGGCGTGCGGGCGTACGGGGCGGTGCGGCGGAGGGAGAACTCACCCCCGGACTATCCCCGCCCCGGGCCGATAATCCAAACGGATTTCCGGCCCGGGGGGCGGGGGGAAGGGAGATCAGCCGCCGGACAGGCGGACCGTGCTGAGGATCTTCTCCATCGTCTCCTTGCTGACCTCGTCCGGGACTCCGGCGGCGCTGTAGAGGATCCAGCTGGCGAAGTCACCCTTGGCGTTCTTGAAGGCGAAGCCGATGGACCTGCCGTCGGAGTTGCACTTGGTCTTCTTCGGCAGGCCGCTCACCGTCGCCGTCGCCACGTGCCCCTTGAGGCCGGAGAGTGTGGTGTACTCCTTGGCCTCGGAGATCTTGGTGACCTCGATGGGATGCGGCTGCCCGTACCCGCCGTACGCCCAGCTGCCGGCCGCGTTGCGCGAGAGCTCAGCGGTGTCCTTCGCGCCCTGGCCGCCCTTGGTGCCGGTGCCGGCCAGCGAGGTCTTCTCCTCGCGGCCGTCCGCGTTGGAGTCGACCTTGCACCACTCCTCCTTGAGGTAGGCCGGTGCGGACATCATGACGAAGGCCGAGCCGTCCTTCTTGGTCTCGTCCTCGAAGCCCACGGACATGCCGGAGCCGAGCACGTTCCACTCCGGCGGGACCTCGAAGGCCGTGCCGTGCTTGGGGTTGATGACCACCTTCCACCCCGGCACCGTCGGCTTCACGTCGCCTTCGGCCCGCGGGTTCGGGCTGCTGCCGCCCGGGGCGGGCGCCACGGGCGCCGAGACGGGGGCGGTGGGCTTGTCGTCCGCCTCGTCGGTCTTCTTGTCGTCCCGGGTCAGGACGAACGCGCCCGTCGCGGCGAGCGCCACGACGACCGCGGCCGCCGCGACGATGGCCACGGTCTTGGTCGAGTAGGGGCTCCCGCCGCCGCCCTGGAGCTGCTGAGGCTGCTGGGGCTGACCCCACTGCTGGCCCGGAACGGTCGGGGGCTGCTGGTAGCCCGGCGGCTGCGGGTATCCGTAACCGGGCTGCTGCTGGTACGGGTTCGGCTGTCCCGGCTGCTGCTGCTGGTACGGGTTCTGATGCGCGTCCTGAGGGTTCTGCTCGCCCCCGGGCGGCTGCTGCTGTCCTGGCCACATGGCCGGTAACGATAGTGGGAGCGGCCCCCCGGAGCCACGGCCGCCCCCTTGCGGCCTCTGGCCAAGTGCGTCTACTCGCGGGTAACATCGCGCTTCATGAGCGCAGACCAGATGAACGTGGGCGAACTGCTCGCCGCGACCGTGCCGATGGCCCGGACCCTGAACCTCCAGTTCCTGGAGACCACCCCCGAGCGCGCGGTCGTCCGGCTTCCGGACCAGCCCGACTACCACAACCACGTCGGCGGGCCGCACGCCGGCGCCATGTTCACCCTCGCCGAATCCGCGAGCGGCGCGATCGTCCTGGCCGCCTTCGGCGACCAGCTCTCGCGGGCCGTGCCCCTCGCCGTGAAGGCCGAGATCGGCTACAAGAAGCTCGCCAAGGGCGTCGTGACCGCCACCGCCACGCTCGGCCGCCCGGCGGCCGAGGTCGTCGCCGAACTCGACGCGGGCGGCCGCCCCGAGTTCCCGGTCACCATCGCCATCCAGCGCGAGGACGAGGCCGTGACGGGCGAAATGACCGTCGTCTGGACCCTGCGCCCCAACGCGTAGGCGCGCTCCCGGCCCCGGCGCCCAGGTACGCGGAACTGGGGAATCCGTAGTGGGGCGGCGGCTAGAGTCCGTCGCACGACGATAGAGGGAGCGCCCGTGGCCAAGGTCAACATCAGCCTCGATGCCGAGCTCGTGGTGGAGGTGATGGTGCTCGCCGGGGTCGGATCGCCGCAGGACGCGGTGGAGGCCGTCGTACGGGACTACATCGCGCGCGGGCACCGCACCGAGGCGCGGGTCCAGCGACAGGACGAGCCCCGGCGCAGCGCCGACAGCGCGCCGCCGCTGCCGGAGGGCTGAACCTGGGCTCGGTGGTGGCGCGTCCCGGCGGGCCCCGCGGCCGGGCGGTCGCACAGTGGGAGGGGGAGCGGTCCGGCGCGGGCCGCTCCCGCCGACCGACGCCGCAGGGAGCCCCCATGAGCGAGGCCGTGTCCAGACGTTCCGCGATGCGGCTCCTCGGAGCGGTGGGCGCCGTGGGCATGGGCGTGGGCCTCGGGGCGGGCGGCTGCGCGCCCACCGTGCCGCCGGGCGCCGGGCTCCGTAGGGCCGCACCCGCCGCAACCGCCGCGCCGCCGGCCGCCGCCGGGCCCGGGAGCGCCGCCCGGATCGACGCCCTGCTGGAGCGGCTCACCCTCGAGGAGAAGACCTCCCTGCTGCACGGCGCCGGGGACCCCGCCTCCCTCGGCCAGGCCGGCTACGTCCCCGGCGTACCGCGCTTGGGCATCCCGGCGTTGCGCCTCGCCCACGGGCCCGCCGGGGTACGGGTCGCCGAACCCGCCACCGCACTGCCCGCGCCGGTCCTGCTCGCCTCCGCCTTCGACCCGGCGCTGGCCCGCGAGTACGGGCGGGTCATCGGCCGCGAGGGCCGGGCACTCGGCCAGGACGTCGTGCTGTCGCCCAGGGCCAACCTCATCCGCACCCCGTATGCCGGCCGGAACTTCGAGACCTTCGCCGAGGACCCCCGCCTCACCGCCGACCTGGTCGGCGAGATGATCCGCGGCATCCAGGACGAGGGACTCATCGCCGCCGTCAAGCACTTCGCCCTCAACAACCAGGAACAGGGCCGCGACACCGTCGACGTGATCGCCGCCGAGCAGACACTGCACGAGACCGAGCTCCGTGGCTTCGAGGCCGCCGTGGCCGCCGACGCGGGCGCCGTGATGGGCGCGCACAACAAGGTCAACGGCGTCTACGCCTGCGAGAGCGAGCCGCTGCTCGACGAACTGCTGCGCGGCCGCTGGGGGTTCGACGGCTGGGTGATGTCCGACTGGGACGCCACCCACAGCACGGTCGCCGCCATCGGCGCCGGTCTCGACATGGAGATGCCCGACGGCACCCACTTCGGCCGCCCGCTGCGCGAGGCGGTGCGCGGCGGCTCCGTACCGGAGGCCGCCGTCGACCTCGCCGTCCACCGGATCCTGACCACCATGGACCGCTTCGGGCTGCTGGCGGCCCGGCCCGCCGCCCGGCCCCCGCGCGATGCCGCCGCCGGGGCCCGGCTCGCGCGCAAGGTCGCGACGGCCGGAGCGGTGCTGCTGCGCAACGAACAGGACACCCTGCCCCTGACCGGTGCGGCCGCCCGCTCGATCGCGGTGATCGGGCCCACCGGCCAGGTGCCCTTCGTCGGCGGCGGTGGCAGCGCGCACGTGGTTCCCGACGGGGCGGCCGCCCCCCTCACCGCCATCCGCCGGCGGGCCGGAAGCGGCTCCACCGTGCGCTACGCCCTCGGCGAGGACCTGTACGGGCGCCCGCTCCCGGCGAAGCTGCTGAGCCCGGCCGCCGACCTGGAGGACCGGCACGTGGACGCGGGGCGAGGCTGGAGCCACGAGGGCCGGTTCACTCTCGCGGCGGACGACGAATGGACCCTGCTCGTCCACTACACCGGGCTGCGGCCCAGCGTGCGCCTCGACGGGGAGGAGCTGTTCCCCGTCCGGGAGGGCGTCGCCGAGTACTTCGCCGGCGGACTGCTCGGCTCCGCACCCGACGGGATGGCTGTCCGCCGCCGCACCCTCACCCTCAAGGCGGGCACCCACCGGCTCGCCGTGTCTGCCCAGGGCGGCTACAAGGGCCAGCGCTTCCGGCTCCGGCACACCACCGGGGCGATCCGGGCCGCGGATCTCGCCGAGGCGGTGCAGACCGCGAAGGAGGCCCGCAGCGTGGTCCTGTTCGCCTACGAGGACGCCACCGAGGGCACGGACCGGACCTCCCTCGCCCTCCCGGGCGGGCAGGAGCGGCTGATCGAGGCGGTGGCCGCCGCGAACCCCCGTACGACGGTCGTGCTCAACACCTCCTCCAGTACGACCATGCCGTGGCTCTCCCGTACCGGGGCGGTCCTCCAGATGTACTACCCGGGCCAGGAGGGGGCGGGAGCCACCGCCGACATCCTCTTCGGCGACGTGGATCCCGGCGGCCGGCTCACCCAGACCTTCCCCGCGGACGAGCGGGCGACCCCGGTCGGCGGCGATCCCCGGCGCTACCCGGGAGTGGGCGGCCGCCAGGAGTACTCCGAGGGCGTCCACGTCGGCCACCGCTGGTACGACGCTCAGCAGGTGGGCCCGCTGTTCCCCTTCGGGCACGGGCTCTCGTACACGACCTGGGAGTACGAAAGGCTCACCGTCGGGCCGGGCGTCGCTCCCGGCGGCCGGGGCGGGCTGCGCGTGGAGTTCACCGTCCGCAACACCGGCCGCCGCAAGGGCACCGAGGTGGCGCAGGTGTACGTCGGCCCGTCCGCGGAGCTGCGGCTCGACCAGCCGGTGCGCGCGCTGGCCGGCTACCGGCGGCTCACCCTGGCGCCGGGCGAGGCCCAGCGGGTCACCGTCGACGTCGACGCCCGGGCGCTGTCGTCCTGGGACCCCGAGCAGCATGCCTGGGTACTGGGTTCCGGCCGCCGGGAGGTCTTCGTGGGCCGTTCGTCACGCGATCTTGCGCTGAGGTCAAAGGTGGTGGTGGGGAGCCGATAGGCTGCCCGCTCGGCGTGGCGTGTCACAGGAGGCGCGCGGGGACGACTCGGGAGGACGTACCGGTGGACATCCGGGAATGGCTGGAGACGATTCCGGCGGTCAGTATCTATCTCCTGGTGGGTCTGGTCATCGGACTGGAGAGCCTCGGCATCCCGCTGCCGGGTGAGATCGTCCTGGTCAGCTCGGCGCTGCTGGCCTCGCAGCACGGTGAGATCGACCCCGTGGTGCTCGGTCTCTGCGCGATCACCGGGGCGATCGTGGGCGACTCGATCGGCTACGCGATCGGGCGCCGGGGCGGCAAGCCGCTGCTGGAGAAGCTCGGCCGCCGCTTCCCGAAGCACTTCGGGCCGCAGCAGGTGGCGCTGGCGGAACGCTCCTTCGAGAAGTGGGGCATGTGGGCCGTCTTCTTCGGGCGGTTCGTGGCCCTGCTGCGGATCTTCGCCGGGCCGCTGGCGGGTGTGCTGCAGATGCCGTACTGGCGGTTCCTGGTGGCCAACGTCCTCGGCGGCATCCTCTGGGCCGGCGGCACCACCGCCGTCATCTACTCGGTCGGGGTCGTCGCGGAGCCGTGGCTGAAGCGGTTCTCCTGGCTGGCGCTGGGCCTCGCCGTGGTGTTCGGGCTCGCGGTCACGCTGGTGGTGCGCAGCCGGATGAAGAAGGCGGCGAAGGCGGTCTCCGTGCCCGCGCCGGCCGGACCGGCCGGACCGGCCGGTCCCGCCGCCGGGCCGGCTGCGGCACCGGCCGAGGCGACGGCCGCGGCCGTCGCCTCGGATTGACGCGCAGCCTCGGACCGCTACTGCCCGGGAGTCACCGAAGCGCGGTGCTGCTTGGACAGCTCCGCGTACATCAGGGCGTTGACCTTGATGCCCTCGCGCTCCTCGTCGGTCAGCTCCCGGCGCACCTTGGCGGGCACGCCCGCGACCAGCGAGCCGGGCGGGACCACCATGCCCTGCGGGACCAGCGCCTGCGCGGCCACCAGGGAACCGGCGCCGATCACCGCGCCGTTCAGCACGGTCGCGCCCATGCCGATCAGGCAGTCGTCCTCGACCGTGCAGCCGTGTACGACGGCGTTGTGGCCGATGGAGACGCGCGCGCCGATCGAGACCGGGAAGCCCGGGTCCACGTGGACCGTGCAGTTGTCCTGCACGTTGCTGTCGGCGCCGAGCGTGATCGGGCCGCAGTCGGCGCGCAGCACCGCCGAGTACCAGATGCTCGCGCCGGCGGCGAGGGTGACATCGCCGACCACGACCGAGGTGGGCGCCGTGAAGGCCGTCGGGTCGATGTCCGGGTTCTTGCCGCCGACACCCGCCACGAGTGCCTGGGCCGCCTGGTGCGTCATGTTCTCTTCCTCTGCCGTCCGTGGTCTGTCATCTGTGATCTGCCACCTGCTGTCCGATGCCGCGCTAACGGCACCGTAGGGCACGCGACCGGGTGTCCCCGCGATGGGGTGAAGATCACAGGATCGTGGTCCGGACGACGGGCGCCGAGCGCACTACCGTGGCCGGGTGCCGAAGAAACAGAACACGTTCTCATCGCTGACGGCCCTGCGCCGCCGGCTGGCGAGCCGCGTGGTCCACGCCGGCTGGGGCTGGATGCAGCGGGCCGGAGCGGTCACCGCGCAGACTCCGGGGCGGCTGCGGTTCGGTGCGATCGGGCACGGCACCCGGCTGGCCTTCCCGCAGGGCACGGTCTTCGGTGAGCCGTGGATCCGACTCGGCGAGCACTGCATCATCGGGGAACAGGTCACCCTCACCGCCGGGATGATGCCCGACCTCGACCTGGGCGCGGAGCCGATGCTGGTGCTCGGCGACGGGGTGGTCATCGGCCGGGGCAGCCATGTCATCGCCGACGCCCGGATCACCATCGAGGCGAACACCTTCTGTGGTCCCGGGGTCTACATCACGTCCACGAACCACAGCTACGACGACCCGCACCAGCCCGTCGGCCGGCAGTGGCCGCGCAGTGCGCCGGTGGAGATCGGGCCGGGGTGCTGGCTCGGCACCGGCGCGGTGATCCTGCCGGGGGCCCGGCTCGGCCGCAACGTCGTGGTGGCCGCGGGGGCCGTCGTACGGGGCGACGTACCCGACCATGCCGTGGTGGCGGGGGCGCCGGCGCGCATCGTACGGCGCTGGGAGCCCGAGACGGGCTGGCAGCCGCCGCTGCGCACACCGGCGCCGGTGCCGATCCCCGACGGGATGACCCCGGAGCAGCTGCGCGGGCTGGCCGAGCTGGCGGAAGTCGCCGGGCTCGCGGAGGCGGAGCAGGCGTAGGGCCGCTCAGCCCGCCGCCAGAAGAACCGTTCCTGCGAGGGCCAGGCCTGCGCCCGCCGCCTGAATCGTGCGCAGCCGCTCCTTGAGCACGGCGAACGCGGCGATTGCGGTGACCACCGGGTAGAGCGAGGACAGTACGGCGGCCATGGTGACCGGGCCGTTCTGGGCGGCGATGGAGTACGTGCCGTTCGCCGCGACGTCCGCGAGGCCGACGAAGGCCAGGGCCGGCAGCAGCCCCCACAGGATCCGCGGGCCGGTGCCGGACGGCAGGGCCGGGATGCCGCGCCGGGTCTGGGCCCAGAGGGCGGCGCCGCCCACGGCGACGTTGGTGACCCGCTGTACGAACAGGGCGAGGAACAGCCCGGTGAGGGTGGTGGACGCCTCGGCGATCAGCGCCATCACCGCGCCGAAACCGAACGCCGCGACCAGGGTCAGGATGACGGCCCGGCGCTGGACGGGCGCACCGCGCAGCTCCGGGCCGCCCGCGAGGACGATGCCGACGACGGCCACCGCGATCCCCGCGACCTGGCCGAGGCCGGGCCGTTCGCCCAGCATCAGGCCCGCGGTGACGGGCACGACCACACCGAGGGAACCCAGCGGTGAGACCACGCCCATCGGTCCCATGGCCAGCGCCTTGTAGAAGCTGAGCATGGCGACCGGCCCGACCAGGCCCGCGCCGACCGCGAACCACAGCTGCGGCCCGGCCTCCCGCCAGGCGCCGGTGCCCAGCACCACCGCGCCCAGCACGAGGACGGCGACGATCTGCGAGACGACGACCACCGTGAGCGCCGGTATCCGGCGGGTCAGCAGCCCGCCGCCGAAGTCGGCGAGGCCCCACAGCACGGCTGTGGCCAGGGCGAAGAGGGCGGTCATGGCGGGGCCTCGCAGTACAGTGCGGTGAACGTCGGAGTGCAGCATCGAATACACCGCACGGTAGTGCACTCTGTTGGACCGTGTCATCCATGATATTGGACGCAATGGTGTCGGATCTCGAACAGCTCACCCTGGCGCTCGCCCGGAACCTCAAGAGGTGGCGCGGAGAGCGCGGTTTCACGCTGGACTCCCTGGCGGCCCGCGCGGGAGTGAGCCGAGGGATGATCATCCAGATCGAGCAGGCCCGTACGAACCCCAGCGTGGGCACCACGGTCAGGCTGGCGGACGCGCTGGGCGTCAGCATCTCCACGCTCCTCGACTACGACCGTGGCCCGCAGGTCCGGATCGTCCCGCCGGACCAGGTCGTCCGGATCTGGTCGAGCGCGGCGGGCAGTTCGACGACCATGCTGATCGGGACCGACGAGCGGGGGCCGATGGAGCTGTGGACCTGGCACCTGGTGCCGGGCGAGGGCACGGAATCCGCCCCGCACCCCTCCGGCACCATCGAGATGCTGCACGTCACGGCAGGGGAGCTGACCCTGGTGGTCGGCGCGGAGGAGTTCCGCGTACCGGCCGGGGCCGCGGCCACCTTCGAGGCCAACCTTCCGCATTCCTACCGCAACGACGGATCGGTGCCGATGGAGATGACCCTCGCGGTGTCGGTCCCCCCGGTGTCGGCGCCGCTCCCGGCGGCCGCCCACGCGCACGGCCGTACGACCGCGGACACCGCCTAGTGCTGTGACCCGGTGAACCTTTCCGGCCACAGCACTAGAGCGCGGGGATCTCGATCGCCGGGCAGCGGTCCATGACCATGCTCAGCCCGGCCTCGCGGGTGCGGTCGAAGGCGGCCTCGTCGATCACGCCGAGCTGGAACCACACGGCGTCGGCGCCGACGGCAGCCGCCTGGTCGGCCACCGGTCCGGCCAGCGCGCTGTTCACGAAGACGTCCACCACGTCCACCTTGAACGGAATCTCCGCCAGCGAGGCGTACCCGGGCTCGCCGTGCACGGTCTCGGCCTTGGGATGTACGGGAACCACGCGCTTGCCGAACCGCTGGAGCACGCGGGCCACCCCGTAGGCCGCGCGGTCCTGGTTGTTCGAGAGGCCCACCACGGCCCAGGTGTTGCCGAGCTCGGTGAGGATCTTGCGGATGGTTGCCGGGTCGCCGTACACGTGTGCCGCCTCCTGTGGTCCGGGCCCGGTGTTCTCGTCCGCCGCTCGGGACCGACGTTCCGGGTTGCCGCTCTGCCGGATCAACCGAAAGGACACCTGTCCGATTCCCCGTAGGGTGGAGCGGTGAAGGCAGACCAGTACGTGACGGTGGCCCGTGAGGGCGTGCACGAGTCCGAGATCAACCGCTCGCGCTTCCTGTGCTCGCTCGCGCCCGCCGCGACCGAGCAGGAGGCGCAGGACTTCGTCGCGCGCGTCCGCAAGGAGCACCCCACCGCCACGCACAACTGCTTCGCCTACGTCATCGGCGCCGACGCCTCCGTCCAGAAGGCCAGCGACGACGGCGAACCCGGCGGCACCGCCGGGGTACCCATGCTGCAGATGCTCATGCGCCGCGACATCCGCTACGCGGTCGCCGTGGTGACCCGGTACTACGGCGGCGTGAAGCTCGGCGCCGGTGGGCTGATCCGGGCCTACGGCGGGGTCGTCGGCGAGGCCCTCGACGAGCTCGGCACCGTCACCCGGCGCCGCTACCGGCTGGCCACCGTCACCGTCGACCACCAGCGGGCCGGCAGGACCCAGAACGATCTGCGGTCCGCCGGCCGGACCGTGGTCGACCTGCGCTACGGGTCGGCGGTGGAGATCGAGGTCGCGCTCCCGGAGGCGGACCTGCCCGCCTTCGAGGCCTGGCTCGCCGACAGCACGGCGGGCACGGCCGCCCTCACCCTCGGCGGAGAGACGTACGCGCCCTGAGCGCCCCCGGGGACGGGTTAGCGTAGAGGGGTTCAGCGAGCGGGAGACGACCAGGGGGAGACGGCATGCGCGGCGGGGCCGGCGAGTGAAGTTCCTGCACACCTCCGACTGGCACCTCGGCCGGGCCTTCCACCGCGTGAACCTGCTCGGCGCCCAGGCGGCCTTCATCGACCACCTCGTCGAGACCGTCCGCGAGCACGAGGTCGACGCCGTCCTCGTCGCGGGTGACATCTACGACCGGGCCGTGCCCCCGCTGCCCGCCGTCGAGCTGTACGACCGGGCCCTGCACCGGCTCGCCGGGCTCGGCGTCCCCACCGTCATGATCTCCGGCAACCACGACTCCGCCCGCCGGCTCGGCGTCGGCGCGGGGCTGATCGGCCGGGCCGGGATCCACCTGCGGACCGACCCGGCCGGCTGCGCCGACCCCGTGGTACTGGCCGACGTACACGGAGAGGTGGCGCTGTACGGGCTGCCGTACCTCGAACCGGCCCTGGTGAGGGGCGATTTCGGCGCGGACAAGGTGAGCCACGAGGCCGTGCTGGGCGTGGCCATGGACCGGATCCGGGCCGACCTGGCGACCCGCGCGCCCGGCACCCGCTCCATCGTCCTGGCGCACGCATTCGTCACCGGCGGGCAGGCCAGCGACAGTGAGCGCGACATCACCGTCGGCGGGGTCGAGGCCGTGCCCGCCTCCGTCTTCGACGGGGTGGACTACGCCGCCCTCGGCCACCTCCACGGCTGTCAGACCATCAACGAACGCATCCGCTACTCCGGTTCCCCGCTCGCCTACTCCTTCTCCGAGGCCGACCACCGCAAGACCATGTGGCTGATCGAGCTGGGCGCGCAGGGGGAGATCGCCGGCGCCGAGCGGATCGAGACCCCCGTGCCGCGGGCCCTCGCGCGGCTGCGCGGACCGCTGGAGGACCTGCTGGAGGACCCGGCGTACGCGGTGCACGAGGACGCCTGGGTCGAGGCCACCCTCACCGACCCCGTGCGCCCCGAGGACCCCATGGCCCGGCTCGCCGCCCGCTTCCCGCACACCCTCAGCCTCGCCTTCGACCCCCAGGGCCGCGAGGAGGAGACCGGCGCCTCCTACGCCCAGCGGCTCAGGGGCCGCACCGACCAGGAGATCGCCGAGGACTTCGTCGCCCACGTACGCGGCGGCGGCCACCCGGACGAGGCCGAACGGGCCGTCCTGCAGGGCGCCTTCGACGACGTACGGGCCGACGACAGCCGCCAGGAGACCCACCGATGAGGCTGCACCGGCTGGCCGTCACCGCCTTCGGGCCGTTCGCCGAGCCGCAGGAGATCGATTTCGACGCACTGTCCGGCGCCGGGATCTTCCTGCTCCACGGGCCCACCGGCGCGGGCAAGACCTCCGTGCTCGACGCCGTCTGCTACGCGCTCTACGGGTCCGTGCCCGGCCCCCGCCAGGCCCCCGGCACCAGCCTGCGCAGCGACCACGCCTCCGCCGGTACCCCGACGGAAGTCACCCTCGAACTCACCGCCGGCGGCCGCCGCCTGGAGATCACCCGGCGCCCCGAACAGGAGCGCCCGAAGAAGCGCGGGACTGGCACCACCAAGGACAAGGCACAGAGCTGGCTGCGCGAACACGACGGGGAACGGTGGCTCGCCCTCAGCCGTTCCCATCAGGAGATCGGCGAGGAGGTCGAGCAGCTCCTCGGCATGAGCCGGGAGCAGTTCTGCCAGGTGGTGCTCCTGCCGCAGGGAGAGTTCGCGCGGTTCCTGCGCGCCGACGAGGCGGCGCGCGGCCGGCTGCTCGGCCGGCTCTTCGACACCCGCCGCTTCGCCGCCGTCGAGGCCCTGCTCGGGGAACGCCGCCGGGCCGCCGAGGCGAAGGTCCGGGCCGGCGACGAGAAGGTGCTCCACACCGCGCAGCGCCTCGCCCAGGCCGCCGGGGACAGCGCCGACCTGCGTGACTGGCCGCTGCCCGCGCGCCAGCCGGGAGACCCGGGGCTCGCCGAGGCGGTCCGGGCCTGGGCGGCCGTCGCCCGGTGCGCGGCCCGGGAGCGGCTGGAGGTCGCAGAGTACGCGCTGGCCGCGGTCGAGGGCCGGTACGCCGCCGCCCGGCGGGCCGCCGAGGACGCGCGGGAACTGGACCGGCTCCAGCGCCGGCACGCGGAGACCGCCCGCCGGGCCGCCCTGCTCGCCGGGGCGGCGCCCGAGCGCGAGCGGGTCAGCGGCCTGCTGGACCGGGCCCGGCGGGGCGCCCTGGTGGCCCCCGCCCTGGAGCTGCGCGGAGCGGCCTGCGCCGCGCACCTCGCCGCCGCGCACGCCGAGGCGGCCGCCCGGGCCGAACTCCCGCCCCCGCTCAAGGAGGCGGGCGCCGAGCAGCTGGCCGCCGTCGAGCAGCGGCTGCGCGAGGACCTGGGCGCGCTGAGCGCCGCCCACCGGGCCGAGCAGCGCAGTGCCGAGATCGGCCGCGAGCGGGCCGATCTGGAACGCGAGTCCCGGGCCGCCGAGGAGCAGCACCAGGAGTCCGCCGAGTGGCTGGAGCGCTGGGAGGCGACCCGGGCCGCCCTGCAGGAGCGCGTGGACGCCGCCCAGCAGGCCGCGACCCTGGCCGAGCAGCTCGCGGGTCGGCTGGAACCGGCCCGGATGCACCTGAACGCCGCCCGCCGACGGGACGAGTTCGCCGCCGACGCCGAGCGCGCCGCAGGCGAACTGCTGACCCTGCGCGAGGAGTCGACCGCCGCCCGGGAGCGCTGGCTGGAGCTCAAGGAGGCCCGGCTGCGCGGGATCGCCGCCGAGCTCGCCGAAGCCCTGGTGGCGGGGGAGGCGTGCAGCGTGTGCGGATCCGCGGAGCACCCCGCTCCGGCCCGCCCGGCCCCCGGCCATGTCGACCGCGCGGCCGAGGACGCCGCGCACGCCCTCTTCGAGCAGGCCGATCAGGCCCGGGCCGTCGTCGAACGCCGGCTCGCCGCCGCCCGGGAGGCCCGCGCCGAGGCCGCTGCCGCCGCGGGGGACGCCGGGGACGCCACCACCGAGGAACTCCTCGCCCTGACCTCGGACCTGAGCGCCCGTCATGCCGCCGCCCACGCCGCGGCCGCCGGACTGCACGCCGCCCGGGAGCGGCTGGCCCGGGCCGAGCGGGAGCACGCCGCGCGCAGCGCCGCCCGGCTGGACGCCGAGACGCTGGCCGCCGCCCGGGCCTCCCGCCGCGAGGCCCTGGACCGCGAACAGGCCTCGCTGGAGGCAGAGCTCACCCTCGTACGGGGCGACGCGCCCACCGTCGCGGCCCGCGCCCGGACCCTGGAGGACCGGGTCCGGATGGTCTCCGGGGCCGCCGCCTCGGTGCGCCGGGCCGAGACCACCGCCGCCCGGCTGAAGGAGGCCGACGACCAGCTCGCCGACGCCGCCTTCAAGGCCGGCTTCGACACCGTCGAGGCCGCCGCGGAAGCGGTGCTCCCCGAGTACCAGCGCACCGCGCTCCAACACCAGCTGGACGCCTGGCAGGCGGAGGAGGCCACGCTGGCGGACCGCCGCCGCGAGACCGGCACCGCCGAAGCGGCAGCCCTGCCTCCGGCCGCACCGGACGCGGCCGAGGCGTACGCGACCGAGGCCGCGGCGAAGCTTCGTACGGCAGGGTCGGCCGCCGACGCGGCCCGGGTGCGCTGCACGGAGCTGGACCGCCTCTCCCGCCAGGCGGAGCAGGAACTGCGCGCACTCGGCCCGCTGCGGGAGGACTACGAGCGGGTGGCCCGGCTGGCCGGACTCACCGCGGGCACCTCCGCCGACAACGAGCGCAAGATGCGCCTGGAGGCCTACGTACTGGCCGCCCGCCTGGAGCAGGTGGCCGCCGCCGCGACGGTACGGCTGCTGCGCATGTCCGGCGGCCGCTACACCCTGGTCCACTCCGACGCGCGCGCGAGCGGACGAGGGCGCTCAGGCCTCGGGCTGCACGTGGTCGACGCCTGGACCGGCAGCGAGCGGGACACCGCCACGCTCTCGGGCGGCGAGACCTTCTTCGCCTCGCTCGCCCTCGCGCTGGGCCTCGCCGACGTGGTCACCGACGAGGCGGGCGGCATGCGTCTCGACACCCTCTTCATCGACGAGGGCTTCGGCAGCCTCGACGACCAGGCGCTGGACGAGGTGCTCGACGTACTGGACTCCTTGCGCGAGCGGGACCGCAGCGTCGGCATCGTCAGTCACGTCGCGGACCTGCGGACCCGGGTCCAGGCCCAGCTGGAGATCGTCAAGCAGCGCGGCGGCTCCGTGGTGCGCCACCGGACAGCGGCGCTGACGGACTGAGGCTTCGGGGACCGGGCTGTGGCGACCGGGCTGTGCGGACCGAGGCTTCAGGGACCGAGGCTTCTGGGACCGCGGCTTCAGGGACCGAGGCTTCAGGGACTGAGTGGCCTGCGGGGCAGCGGCGAGGAGTACACGATGCTCGTCGTCACCGGGCCGAGGCCGGCGATCCGGCCCGTGACCTCCTCCAGGTGGGCCATCGAACGGGCCGCGACCTTGAGCACGAAACAGTCGTCGCCGGTCACGTGATGGGCCTCCAGGATCTCGGAGGTGGCGTCCAGGAAGTCGTGGAACGGCTTGTAGTTGCCGTGCGGATAACGCAGCCGCACCAGGGCGAGGATCGACTTGCCCAGCTTCTCCGGGTCCACCAACGCCGTGTAGCCGGTGATGATGCCGATCTCCTCCAGCCGGCGGACCCGCTCGGTCACCGCGCTCGCGGACATGGACACGGAGCGGGCGAGCTCGGTGAAACTGGCGCGCCCGTCCCGCTGGAGGGCTTCGAGGATCCGCCAGTCAGTGGCGTCAGGGGAATACTCGGTCATGGTGCAGGTCTAGCAGGGAAATCCCCGGATGGACAAGGAAAAGGCCGGGGAAAACCACTTCCGGTGATGATCAACAGATCGTAGATTTCTTGCCATGACGACGACGCAGAACGCCTCCTCCGCCCCCGCCACCGCTACCGCCAACCCCGTGCTCCGGGTGCCTCCGGCCTCCCCGGCCGCGGCCGCCGCGTACTTCGCCGCGAGCCTCGCCTTCCACGCGGACGTGTCGGACGTCGCCTCCGCCTTCAAGGCGCACCGCGAGCAGGGCGCCGAGCTCGGCTTCCAGCTCATCGACTCCCGCTCCACCCCGTCCTGGGACCAGGCCCACGTGCCGGGCGCCATCCACCTGCCCACCGCCCTCATCCCCGAGCAGGCCGAGCGGCTCCTCGACAAGAACGTCCCCGTGGTGACGTACTGCTGGGGCCCCGGCTGCAACGGCGGCACCCGCTCCGCCCTCGCCCTCGCCGAACTCGGCTTCCAGGTCAAGGAGATGCTCGGCGGTATCGAGTACTGGATCCGCGAGGGCTTCGAGGTCGAGACCTGGCAGGGCAGCCAGCAGCGCGCCGAGGCCGACCCGCTGACCGCGCCGACCGACTCGGACGACTGCGGCTGCTGACGTGTGCGCCTTACGAGGGCTGCGCGGCGTACGAGATCCTCACGCCGTACGAGGTCCACGCGGCGTACGAGGTCCACGCGGACGGGCCGCTCACCCCTTGGGGGAAGGAGCGGCCCGTCCGTCGTGTCAGAGCTTCGACAGCTCGTCCACCAGGTCGTCCAGCCCCAGCGAACCCTGCGACAGCGCCGCCATGTGCCAGGCCTTCAGGTCGAAGGAATCGCCGTGCGCGGCCCGCGCGTTCTCCCGGCCGAGCAGCCAGGCGCGCTCGCCCAGCTTGTAGCCGATCGCCTGCCCCGGCATCGACAGGTAGCGGATCAGCTCGCTCTCGACGTACTCCGCCGGCCGGCCGCTGTGCAGGCCGAAGAACTCCTGCGCCAGGTCCACCGTCCAGGTCTCGCCCGGGTGGAACGGGGAGTCCGCCGGGATCTCCAGGCCCAGGTGCATGCCGATGTCCAGGATGACCCGCACCGCGCGCATCATCTGGCAGTCCAGGTAACCCAGGCGCTGCTCGGCGTCCTTGAGGTAGCCCAGCTCGTCCATCAGCCGTTCCGCGTACAGCGCCCAGCCCTCGCAGTTGGCGCTGACCGTGCCGACGGTGGCTTGGTAGCGGGAGAGGGAGTCCGCCACGTGGGTCCACTGTGCGAGCTGCAGGTGGTGGCCCGGGACGCCCTCGTGGTACCAGGTCGACACCAGGTCGTAGACGGGGAAGCGGGTCAGGCCCATGGTGGGCAGCCAGGTGCGGCCCGGGCGGGAGAAGTCCTCCGAGGGAGAGGTGTAGTACGGGGCCGCGGCCCCGCCCGGAGCGGCGATGCGGGACTCCACTCGGCGGACGCGTTCGGCGAGTTCGAAGTGGGTGCCGTCGAGGTTCTCGATGGCCTCGTCCATCAGGCCCTGCAGCCAGGCCTGGACCTCGTCCACCCCCTCGATGTGGGTGCCGTGCTCGTCCAGGTGCTTCAGCGCCTCCCAGGGACCGGCGCCCGGGAGGATCCTGCCCGCCTCGGTCTTCATCTCGGCGAGCAGCCGGTGGTACTCGGACCAGCCGTAGGCGTACGCCTCGTCCAGGTCCAGGTCCGTGCCGTTGAAGTACCGGGCCCAGCGGGCGTACCGCTCGCGGCCCACGGTGTCCGGCCTGCCCTCGACGGCCGGGGCGTACACCGTGCTCATCCAGTCGCGCAGTTCGACCACGGCGGCGGTCGCGCCGGCGGCAGCCGCGTCCAGCTCGGCGCGCAGGGACTGCGGGCCGCGGGAGGCGAAGTCCTCGAAGAAGGGGGCGTCGGCGCCGTCCTGGCCGGCCCAGGTGGTGAGCTGCCCGACCATGGTGACGGTGGCGCGCGGGCCGCCGTACAGACCGCGTTCCAGGCCGAGTCGCAGGCTCTCGCGGTAGCTCTCGAAGGCGGCCGGCACGGCGCGCAGCCGTTCGACGATCGCCGCCCAGTCCTCGTCGGTGTCGGCGGGGGTCAGGTTGAAGACCTCGCGGACGGAGTGCGCGGGGCTGTGGAGGTTGCTGACCGTGCACAGCTCCTCGTCGGCCTCGTGGACCGCGAGCTCGGCGGTGAGGCGCTCGCGCAGCAGACGGGCGCAGCGGCGCTCGGCGTCGCTGTCGGCGCCGGGCAGCGACTCGGCGGCGTCGAGGCGGGCGAGGGTGACACGGGAGAGCTCGGCGACGGCCGCGCGCCCCGCCGGGGAGAAGTCCGGAAGCTTGCCGGAACTCTCGGCGACACCGAGGTAGGTGCCCGTGATCGGGTCGAGGGCGATGAGGTCGTCGACGTACGCGTCGGCCACCTGGCGGGGCAGCAGGGGTGCGCTGCCGTGGAGGATCTCTGACATACGGCCATCTTCGTATGTGAGACGGGCTCCCGTCATCACCGTTCGCTGTCAGCCTGCTGACGTGAGCCGCAGCCGGAGCCGGAGCCGGAGCCGGAGCCGGAGCCGGAGCCGGAGCCGGTCCTGCCGTCCCCGTCGGGGAGCACCGACTGCGCTTGTGCGTCGGGGCTTCGTGGCGGCGTGGTGTCCGGCGGACCGGCCCGGCGGCTCGCGGGCGGTCCGCGGGGCCGGGCCGGACCGGACCGTGCGCTTAGTGCCGGTGGCGCGGAGCCTGGTGTTCGTGCGGGAGCGCGCGGGGCAGGGCGCGGGGAAGCTCGTACGGGAGCCCGTACGGAAGCTCGTACGGGAGCTCGTGGGCCGGTCGCGAGCTGACCGGGGTCGCGTCCAGCCGGGCCGTGATCACCAGGGTGCCCTCCTCGATCTGGTAGTCGAGGGGGAGGCCGAGGCCGCGCATGGCGGCGACCATGCCGGTGTTGGAGGCCCGGGTGACGGCGTACACGCTGTCGCAACCGGCCTCGACGGCCATCGCGATGAGCCTGCGGAGCAGTTCGGAGCCGATGCCGCGGCGCTGCCAGTCGTCCTCGATGAGCAGGGCGACCTCGGTCTCGTCGCCGTCCCACAGCAGGTGGCCGAGGGCGACGAGCTTCCCGGACGCGGTCGTGGCGGCGAGGGTACGGCCGAAGCGCGGGCTCAGCAGGTGGCCGAGGTAGCGGTCGGCGTCGGCGACGGGACCGTGGTAGCGCAGGGAGAGGGTGCGCTCGGAGCAGCGGTCGTGCATCGCGCGGGCCGCCGCCTGGTCGGAGCCGTCGGCGCGGCGCACGGTGATCTCGTTGCCCTCGGGCAGGGTCAGCACGTCCTGGCTGCGCGGGACGCGGGGGCCGAGCCGGGCGTCGAGCTCGACCAGGGCGCGGGCCCGGGCGAACTCGGTCGGGGTGAAGGGCAGGTAGGGCCGCTCGACGGTGATCGCACCGCCCGAGGGGTCGCGCAGCCGCATGACCGTGGCCTCCAGGACACCTTCGACCGGGGCGTCGGCGCCGACGTTGGGCCGGCCGGAGAGGGTGGTCGCGGGGATGGAGTGGATCGTGCAGCGGCCGAGCAACTGGCGCAGTGCGAGGGGCAGCTCGGCGGCGTCCAGGGCGGTGCGCGTGGCCAGGCCGAGGACCCGGGTCGGGGTGTCGACCAGGTCGTGGGCGTCGGCGCGCTCGATCCAGGTGCTGTGTCCGCCGGCCCCGGCGATGGCGCGGGTGAGGTCGGCGGAGGGCAGCTGCTGCGGGGCGCGCAGCAGGAACTCGTCGACCGTGCCGCCCTCGGGGAGCGGATGGGTCTGGAGGGTCAGGATGTCGACGCCGCTCCGGGCGAGGGCGGTGCAGAGGGCGGCCAGGGAGCCGGGCTCGTCCCGTACGGTCGTGCGCATCCGCCACAGGGTGGTGGTGTGGGCGGCCGCGCCGGGGCCTTGGGCCGGTGCCGGGAGCGGCGTCGGATCGGTGGGCGCTGTGCTGTGCGGCGGCGGCGCATGGCTATGGCGCCGTGCCCACCAGGTGTGGAAGGCAGCGGTCACCAGGAGTGCGACGGCCGAGGCGACCAGCAGGACCGGGCCCCTCGGACCGTGCACGACGAGATTGGCGATGGCGTCGGCGACCGCGACGGCGCAGAACAGTGCGGCGAGTTCGACGAGGTCGCGGCGCCAGTGGTGATGGTGGGAACGGTGGGCGGAGGCGGGGTTACGGTCAGTCATGCACACCACTGTGGCGTAGGGGTGTTGCGTGATCACGAACGGTCTGTGACCGACTGGTTAAGTGTCCATCTGGCCGATTTCACCCCGTTTTCCTGGCCATTTCCGGAATCCCGGTCCGGGGGCGGGGCGGGGCGGGCGCGGGGCGGGCGCGGGGCGGGCGGGGCGAGGGAGCGGGAGAGCGGGGGCCGGGGGAGCCCTACTGGCCCACGCGCCCGGGCTGGAGCGTCGTGGCGTACAGTACGCCGCCACCCTGGCGCCGCAACCGGACGGTGAGTTCTCCGCTGCCGCCGTCGATCTCGACCTCGCCGTAGTACGGAGGGTGCTCCGAGGGGGCCATGTTGGCGAAGGGAGCCGACTGGACGTACGCCGTGCGGGGGCCGAAGGTGGCATCGAGCCGCCCGGCCGGGAAACCGCCGGCCCCGATCGGGCCGGACACGAACTCCCAGAAGGGTGCGAAGTCGGTGAAGGCGGCCCGCTCGGGCGCGTAGTGGTTCGCTGCGGTGTAGTGCACGTCGGCGGTGAGCCAGAGGGTGCCGGTGATGCGCTGGTGCTTGATATGCCGCAGGAGTTCGGCGATCTGGAGTTCGCGCCCCAGCGGGGCGCCGGGATCGCCCTGGGCGACGGCCTCGAAGTTCGCGGCCCCGTCCGGGACGACGATGCCCAGCGGCATGTCCGCGGCGATGACCTTCCAGGTGGCGCGGGAGCGGGAGAGCTCGCGCTTGAGCCAGCCCAGCTGCTCGGGCCCGAGGATGCCGATGGGGTCCTCGGTCTGGGTGCCGGGGGAGTTGACCCCGCGGTAGGTGCGCATGTCGAGCACGAAGACGTCGAGCAGCGGGCCGTAGCGCATCACGCGGTACATCCGTCCCTCGGCGCGGCCGCCGCGCAGGTCGGTGACGGGGAAGTACTCGCCGAAGGCCTGCCGGGCACGGGCGGCGAGCGTGTCGGCCGCCTTGACGGTGTAGCGGGGGTCGTCGATCAGCTGGCCCGGGTACCAGTTGTTGCGCACCTCGTGGTCGTCCCACTGGGCGAGGACCGGGACCTGGGCGTTGAAGCCGAGCAGGTTGTGATCGAGCAGGTTGTAGCGGAAGTTCCCGCGGAACTCGGCGAGCGTCTCGGCGACCTTCGCCTTCTCCTCGGTGGTGACGTTGCGCCAGAGGGTGCCGTCGCGCAGGGGGACAGAGGGCTTGATCGGCCCGTCGGCGTAGATCGTGTCCCCGCTGAAGAGGAAGAAATCGGGGTTGCGCAGGCGCATCTCCTCGAAGACGCGGTAGCCGCCGAGGTCCGGGTTGATGCCCCAGCCCTGGCCTGCCAGGTCGCCGGACCACAGGAAGCGCACGTCGTGGCGGCGGGAGACGGGGGTGGTGCGGAAGGTGCCGTGGACCGGCTGGGCGGTGCGGCGGGGCTCGTCGGGGTCGGCCAGGACGACCCGGTAGTGGATCTGCTGCCCGGGTGGAAGGTCGCGCAGGACGGTGGTTCCGGTGAAGTCGCTGGACGGGCCGAGCAGCGGGCCGCGGTGGCGGCGTACGGCGTAACGGAACGCCTCGCTCGGGGAGGTCTCGACGTACATCCGCGCGAGGCGGTCGGAACGGGTCCAGACGGTGGCCGAGTGGGCGGTGATCTCGCCGGACTGGACGCCCCAGAGCGCGTTCGGCCGGCCGGAGCGGGCGAACGCGGGGGCGGCGAGCGCCGGAGCGGCGAGCAGCGCGGAGGACAGGGCGAGGGAACCGCCGATGAGGGACCGTCGGGTGTGCGGCATCGATGCCATCGGTGCGTCTCCAGGGGCCGGCGAGAACGGGTCGGACCAGCGTGCCCCTGCACACCGGCCCGGCCGCGTCGCCCACGCGAACCACGGATGAACAGCCGTCAGCCGCTCATCCGTTCGGACGCTCAGGCGCCTAGCCCCTCATCGGCCGCTCAGGCGCTCGGACGCCCAGCTGTGCGGCCGGGCGCCCAGCTGTGCGGCCGGGCGCCTGTGGGGCGGTTCAGCCGTTCCCGGGGGTATCCCTCAGGCGGCCGTACGGCTCGCGCTGCGGGCCGTGTCCAGCACCACCCGGGAGACGAGCGCGGGATCGTCGCTCATCGGGACGTGGCCGCAGCCCGGGAGCCGGACCAGCCGGGCGCCGGGGACGGTCTGCTTGGCGCGTACGCCCTGGCGGCGCAGCAGCAGCCGGTCGCGGGTTCCCCAGGCGATGGTGACCGGCAGACCGGGCACGTCGTCGGTGAACCGTACGGAACCGCCCGCGGCCAGGGTCTCCTCGAAACCGGTGGCATCGCGCAGGGCGAGGGTCTCGGCGACCACGGCCTCGGGCGAACGGCGGGACGGGCGGGCGTAGATGGTCCCGGTGAGCGCGGCGCGGCCGGCGGCGTTGCGCGAGAGCCGCTCCACGGCGGGGACGGGCAGCGCCCTGGCGCCGGCGCGCATCGCGAGGAGGGCGGCGAAGGCGTAGCGGCGCTCGCCCTCCGTCCAGAACCCGGCGGGGGAGAGGGCGGTGACCGAGCGGACGAGATCGCTCCGGCCCATTTCGAGGGCGAGCAGCCCGCCGAGTGAGTTGCCCGCGACGTGCGGGCGCTCGACGCCGAGGGCCGTGCAGAGCGCCCCGAGAGCCGGGGCCACGCTCCCGAGGGAGTACGGAACCCCCTGGGGCAGTGGCTCCGAGGCGCCGAAGCCGGGCAGGTCGACGGCGATCACCTCGTGCTCGGCGGCCAGGATGTCCATGACCGGGTGCCAGGCCTGGAGGTGATGACCGATGCCGTGCAGCAGGAGAAGCGGTTCGCCGGCGCCCTTGCGCTCGTAGGCGACGGTGGCGGTGCGGGGGCCGAGCGGCGAACTGATCGTGAAGGAGACCGTGGCGGTCATGCTGCTCCTCGTCGGTTGGACGCGTGTGAGACAGGCTGTCAGTAATGCCTGCTGCCATGATTACCGTCCGGTAGCCCTTGACTACAAGCCTTCGGGACCCACGAGAACATCCCGTGAACGGCTTGATACGTATGCCCGATCTGCCCGGCAAAGGCATGAGCATTGGTCTTGACCAAGGGGATGCCCGGTCCTATCGTCGCAGGGATAGTGCAGGAACCTTTAATAAACAAGGGCGCAGAACTGCCGCTGGAACACACGGCGAGTGCAGCGATGGCAGGAGGAGTCAGGGTGGGGACCACGCAGCTCGAAACGGTGCCGGAGCCGAAGTACTGGCACCTCAAGACCGTCCTCAGCGAGGCGCTCGACCAGGACTTCGCCGTCGGCGAGGTCCTGCCCAACGAGCGTGAGCTCGCGGCCCGTTTCGGAGTCGCCCGTGCGACCCTGCGTCAGGCGCTGGAGCAGCTGGAGCTCGAAGGGCGGCTGCAGCGTCGCCGCGGTGTCGGCACGACCGTCGCCCCGCCGCGCGTCGGCGTCCCCGTCGGCAGTGCGCAGCACAGCTGGCCGGGCGAGAGCGTCGACGGCTGGGAGCCGCTGGACGCGTCCGAGACCCTGCCGTCGGCCGCGGTGCTGAAACTCCTCGGTGCCGGTGGGGCTTTCGCCGCCGACCAGCCGGTCCACACGGTGCGCCGGATCCGGACCTCCCACGGGCAGGTCGTCGCCGCCGAACTGCTCTACGTCCCGGTCGTCTCGGTGCCCGGAGTGCCCGCCATCGAGGCCCCGTCCGGACCCGCCCGCGCCCGCGCCGTCCTGCGTGAGCTCCAGCGGCTGGTCCTCGACGGCCAGGACCGCTCGGTGGAGCTCGGCTCCGCCCGCGCCGACGACGCCAAGGAGCTGGACCGGCTGCCCGGCGCCCCCGTGCTCCTGGTCACCACGCGCTACTTCACCACCGCGGGCACGGCCGCGGTCTCGGTGGCCACCTACCGCGCCGACACCTGCCGCCTCACGTTCGGCGATTCGGGCAACGTCGAGATCACGCACGAGCCCCGCGTCGCTTCCTGACGCCAGGGCGCGCCCGGCATCTCGGCGCGCCCCCCGGTGCCCGAGGCGGGCACCACGGCGGCAGCGTGAGCACGAGCATGAGCGTGCGGGTACGGCCCGGTCCAGCTGTCGCCGGGCCGGGCCGTACCGCGTTCCCGGCCGCGCGGGGGCGGGGTCAGCGGTGGCGGGCCGTGACCGTCTTCTCCACCGCGAAGAGTTCCTCCTCGACGTGGTCCAGCGCGAGGCGGAGGGCGCCGGTCGCCACGGCGGCCTCGCCGAGCAGGGACAGGGCCACCTTCGGCGGGCGCAGGCAGTAGCGTTCCAGTTCCTGGCGGAGGGGTTCCAGGACCCCGTCCAGGCCGGCCGCCCAGCCGCCGACGACCACGAGCTCCGGATCCATGGCCAGGACCAGCGCCGCCACGTCGTGCACCAGTCGCTGCAGGAACCGCTCCACGGCGGCCACCGCGCGCTCGTCGCCCCGCTTGGCCATCGCGAAGACCTCGGCGACGGCCGGCTCGTCCAGTGGATGCAGTGGCTCACCGGTGGTCGACAGCAGCCGCTCGGGCGTGACCTCGCGGCCCAGCAGGTGCAGGGCGCCGATCTCGCCGGCCGCCCCGCCGAAGCCCCGGTGCAGCCGGCCGCCGATCAGCGAGCCCGCGCCGGGACTGAGCCCCGCCATCACGAACACCATGTCGCCGGTGTCCCGGGCCGCCCCCTTCCAGTGCTCGGCGAGCGCTGCCGCGTTGGCGTCGTTCTCCACCTGCACCGGGCAGCGGAACGAGCGCCGCAGCCGCTCCCCGAGCGGCAGCCCGGTCCAGCCGGGCAGCGCGGTGCCGAGGCGGACCGTGCCGTCCGCCTCCACGATCCCGGGGCTGGCGACCCCGACCGCCCGCAAGGAGTCTCGCGGCACCCCGGCGCGGCGCAGCAGATCGGCGACGGCCGCTCTCACCCGCTCCAGCCGTTCGTCGGCGGACGCCGTCTCCGCGACCTCCTTGGTGCCGGCGCCGATGATGCGGCCGTCCAGTCCGGACAGCAGCACCGCGATCCGGTGCGAGCCGATCTCGATGCCGAGCAGGTGACCCGCTTCGACCCGGAAACGGAACCGCCTGGCCGGTCGCCCCTGCCGTCGCGCGCCTTCCTCCGCATCGGCCTCGACGACGAGCCCGGTCGCGATCAGCCCCTCCACCACACCTTCGACGGTCGGCCGGGAGAGTCCGGTCAGCCGTGTGAGGTCGGTGAGGGTCGCCGATCCGGCCGTGCGCAGTGCCCGAAGCACCACGGCGGAATTGATCCGCCGGAGCAGAGAGGGGTCCCCGCCGGTCAGCTGCCCCAACGTGTGTCCTCCCAGCTAGCGAGCTTGTCAGCCGGATCGTACTGCCCGCCCGGTGCGGCGGCGAGAAGCGGCCCCCCATCGGCCGGAACAGCCCTCCCTTCAGGCCGGGGAGACGAACCCCGACTCGTACGCCGTGATCACCGCCTGGGTACGGTCCCGCGCACCCAACTTCGCCAGGATCGCGCTGACATGGGACTTGACCGTCTCCGTGCCGATGATCAGTTCCGCCGCGATCTCCACGTTGGTGAAGCCGCGCGCCATGAGCCGCAGGACCGCCTCCTCCCGCTCGGTCAGCGCGGCCCGTTCCAGCGCCGCCCGCGCCTGCCGGTTCCCGTACTCCGCGGCCAGAGCCCGTACGGCCGCCGGGAAGAGCAGCGTCTCGCCCTCTGCCACCAGCCGTACCGCGTGCACGATCTCCGAAGGCCGGGCGCGCTTCAGGAGGAACCCGTCCGCCCCGGCCCGCAGCGCCTGGTAGACGTACTCGTCGTTCTCGAAGGTGGTCACCACGAGGATCTTCGGCGGGGAGTCCACCGTCCGCAGGACCGCGCGGGTCGCCTCGATCCCGTCGAGCAGCGGCATCCTGACGTCCATCGCCACCACGTCCGGCCGCAGCTGCCGGACGAGCGGGATCACGGAGGCGCCATCGGCCGCCTCGCCCACCACCTCGATATCGGGCTGGGCATCCAGGACGGCACGCAGACCCGCGCGCACCAGGGGTTCGTCGTCGACGAGCAGTACGGTAACCGGCATCCGGTCAGCGTATTCGCTCCAGCGGAAGTCGTGCGTGCACTCTCCAGCCGCCCTCGTACGGCCCCGTCTCCGCCTCCCCGCCGAGCAGCGCGGCCCGCTCCCTTATCCCGCGCAGCCCGCTGCCGCCGCCGACCGTGACCCTGGGGCTTTCCGGCAGCGGGTTCGTCACCTCCAGGTCCAGCCGGCCCGCGGTCATCTCCACCCGCACGCGGACCGGTACGGACCCGCAGTGCCGCAGCACATTGGTCAGCGCCTCCTGCAGGATCCGGTACCCCTCCCGGGTGACGGGCCCGGGCAACTGCTCCAGCGCCCCCGTCAGTTGTGCGTCCACGGCGGAGCCAGAGGCCCGGGCCGATTCCAGCAGCCGGTCCGCCTCCGCCAGCGTCGGCCGCTGCGACGGAGGCTGTCCCGACTCCCGCAGCACCCCCAGCACCCGTTCCAGATCCTCCAGCGCGGCCCGTCCCGTCTCCTCGATCGCACACAGCGCGCGCTCGGTGAACTCCGCGTTCCCCGCGGCCCGGGCGGCGCCCGCCTGCACGACCGCCACGGTCAGCGCGTGCCCGATGGAGTCGTGCAGCTCCCGCGCGATCCGGTTGCGCTCCAGCAGCTGCTCGGTGCGTGCCTCCAGCGCGGTCAGCCGCTCGGCCGCCGAAGGCCCCAGCAGTCTGGAGGCGATGGCGGTGACGGCCTCGCCGAGCAGGACCACCACGACCAACAGCAGGATCAGCGGTAGCGGCACCAGGACGACGGCCGCCCAACGTGGTGGTGTGAAGGGGAGAATGACGTCGTCCGCCCCCAGGGAGCGCCCGGCACCGGTGAAGGCGAGCTCCAGCGCCATGATGGGCAGCCATACCGTTGCCATCATGGCCACCCCGGCCAGCACGAGGCGTATCTCCAGCCACGCGACGGTCCGCCAGCGGTCCCCCCAACGCGCGGACGGCGCGGTGCTGATGGACCCGTCATGTGCGCCGCGCTCGTGCGGGGTCAGCAGGAACTGGGCCTGCAGCCCCTCGGCCAGCCGCACCCAGGGGACCAGGCCGAACGGCGCGACGATCAGGGCGGGCATCCAAGGCCATTCCGGCTCTATGAAGAGCCAGATGGACACGATCAGGATCGGGACCAGCAGGTGCAGCCAGCGGGTGTACGTGACCCCTCGGAGGGGCGCACGAAGCAGTCGGTACATGTCCTCATCCTGACAGTCGGCGGCCGGCCGACGTCTCCCCCGTGCGGGGGAGACGATCCCCCCGCACGGGGGAGGGAAGGGGGTGGGCGGGCGGCGAGTCTTGAGGCATGAACACGATCGAGATCCGAGAACTCACCAAGGAATACGGCACCCACCGTGCGGTGGACGCCCTCACCTTCGACGTCCTGCCCGGGAGGGTCACCGGATTCCTGGGCCCCAACGGCGCCGGCAAGTCCACCACGATGCGGCTGCTGTTGGGGCTGGACCGGGCCACGTCGGGCACCGCCACCATCGGTGGCCGGAGCTATCTGGACTTCCCGGACCCGCTGCACCGGGTCGGCGCCCTCCTGGACGCGCAGGCTGCGCACGGCGGGCGCACCGCCCAGGACCACCTCCGCTTTCTCGCCGCGGCCGGCCGTGTGCCGATGAGCCGGGTGCACGAGGTCCTGGAGCAGGCCGGCATAGCGTCCGTGGCCAAGCGGCGGATCAAGTCCTTCTCGCTCGGCATGCGCCAGCGCCTCGGCATAGCCGCCGCACTGCTGGGCGACCCCGGCGTGCTCCTGCTGGACGAGCCGACCAACGGCCTCGACCCCGAGGGCATCATCTGGATCCGCGAGCTGATGCGCGGTTTCGCCGCCGAAGGGCGCACCGTCCTGGTCTCCAGTCACCTGATGTCGGAGACCTCGGCGCTCGCCGATCACCTGGTCGTGCTCGGCAACGGCAAGCTGCTGGCCGACACCTCGATGAAGGAGTTCATCGACGCCCGCAGCACCCAGAGGGTGCGCCTGCGCACCTCCGACCCGATACGCCTGCGGGCCGCCCTGGCCCGGGACGGCTTCGAGCTGGTGACGGCGGACGACGGGCGATGGACCGTCGAAGGCATGCAGGCCGAACAGCTCGGCGGCCTGGCCGCCCGCGAGGGCATCCCCATGCTGGAACTCTCCGATGAGCGCGCCTCGCTGGAGCAGGCCTACCTCGACCTCACCGCCGATCACGCGCAGTTCACCGCAACTCGCTGACTTTTCCGACCTTCAGGAGGCACCGCCATGCGCGCCGTTCTGCCCACCGTCCCCGCCCTGCACTCGGAATGGATCAAGATACGGTCCCTGCGCGGCACCTTCGGGGCACTGATAGCCGTCTTCGCCGCGACCGCGGGCATCCAGGTGCTGACGGCCGCGGCGATAGGCAAGGCCGAAGCCGGCAGCATGGGATCGGACCCGCTCTACGCGGCCTACTACGGGCTCCTCTTCGGCCAGATCGCCGCCATGACCTTCGGAGCGGGCGCCCTCTCCTGCGAGTTCCAGAACGGCGCTCTGCGCACCTCGCTGGCCGCCGTGCCGAACCGCACCCGCTTCTACCTGTCGAAGATGGCGATGGTGGGGGGACTGGCCCTGCTCGTGGGTCAGATCACCGGGCTGGTCACCTTCGTCGCGGGCCAGGCGTTCATGGGCCCCTACGCCCTTGAGCTCGGCGACCCGGGTACCTACCGTGCCATCGTCGGCAGCGGGCTCTACCTCGCACTGATGGCGCTGTTCGCGGCAGGGCTGGCCGCGGTGCTGCGGAGCGGAACGGCCGTGCTGAGCCTGCTCATACCGTTCGTCCTGCTGGTTTCGTTCATCGTCGGCGAGGCTTCGGGGGGTGTGGCCCAGTTCCTGCCGGACCGTGCCGGGCAGATGGTGATGCACTCGCAGGCGCAGGACGGTCTCGGTCCCTGGACCGGCCTCGGCGTGATGGCGTTGTGGGCGGGAGCCGCGGTGTTCGGTGGCTGGCTGGCGGTGCGCCGCCGGGACGCGTGACGCCGGGCCAGTTGTCAGTGGGCGTCGGGATACTGACGGTATGACCACGGCAGAGCACCTCGACACGATCGACCGGCTCCGGGTGAAGGAGTTCCCGCCCGAGCCGGTCCGGACCGTCGGAAACAGCAGCGGTCCGGGTTTCCACCTGGTCCAGCTCGCTCGGACGCGGGACTTCTGGGACGACGACGGCTCGGGCCGGATCGAGGCGGTCGACCAGGTCAGGGCCGAGTACGGGGCGCTCGCCCAGGCCGTGAGCCACCGGTGGGGGGAGCCGCAGATCTTCAGCCTGGCGTCGGTGCTGGACCGGAGCCTTGACGGGGAGGAGATACCGGAGCCGTGGGACGAGGTGAGCAACAGCACCGACCACGTGCACCTGTGGCGGATCGAGGACCGGTGGCTGGTCGCCTATGTCGCCCAGTGGGACACGGAGACCCCGTACCTGCTGATGGCAGGGGTCACGGTCATCGACCCGCCCTAGGAGGACCCGGCGGCCGCGCGGAGGCGGGCGTACTCGTGGGCCATGGATTCGGCGGTCCAGTGGGCGTTGAGGCCGCTGGGGTTGGGCAGGGCCCAGATGCGGGTGGAGCCGATGGTCCGCTCCTGGGGGCCGATCTGCGCCTTCCGTTCGCCGAAGGCGGTGCGGTAGGCGGTGACTCCGACCACCGCCAGCCACTGGGGGCGCAGCAGGTCCACCTTGGCCGTCAGGAGCCGGCCGCCCTCGCGGAACTCCTCGGCGCTCAGCTCGTCGGCGCGTGCCGTGGCACGGGCCACGACGTTGGTGATGCCGAGACGGTAGGTCAGCAGCTCCTCCTGCTCCGCGGGGGCCAGCCGGCGCGGGGTGAAGCCCGAGAGGTGCAGGACGGGCCAGAACCGGTTGCCGGGGCGGGCGAAGTGGTGGCCCGTCGCGGCGGAGAGGAGTCCCGGATTGATCCCGCAAAAGAGCACACGCAGACCGCCCGCGACCACGTCCGGGAGGACGCGGTCGCGGGCGGCGTTCAGCTCGTCGGGGGTCAGAGGATCGACCCCGGCGCGTACCCGGCGGCCTCCGGGTGCTGCTTGGCGATCGCCTCGATACGGGAGACCACGGCCGCGACCTGGTCGCCCGCGGCGCCGGTGAAGGACAGCTTGTCGGCCATCAGGGCGTCGAGCTGGGCCCGGTCCAGCGGCATCCGCTCGTCCGCGGCCAGCTTGTCCAGCAGCTCGTTGCGTTCGGCGCCCTGCTCGCGCATGGCGAGCGCGGAGGCGACCGCGTGCTCCTTGATGACCTCGTGGGCGGCCTCGCGGCCCACGCCGGCCCGCACCGCGCCCATCAGGACCTTGGTGGTCGCGAGGAAGGGCAGGTAGCGGTCCAGTTCGCGGGCGACGACGGCCGGGAAGGCGCCGAACTCGTCGAGGACCGTCAGGAAGGTCTCCAGCAGGCCGTCGAAGGCGAAGAACGCGTCCGGCAGGGCCACGCGGCGGACCACGGAGCAGGAGACGTCGCCCTCGTTCCACTGGTCGCCGGCCAGCTCGCCGGTCATCGAGGCGTAGCCGCGCAGGATGACCATCAGGCCGTTCACACGCTCACAGGAGCGGGTGTTCATCTTGTGCGGCATCGCGGAGGAACCGACCTGGCCGGGCTTGAAGCCCTCGGTGACCAGCTCGTGGCCGGCCATCAGACGGATCGTCTTCGCGATCGACGAGGGGGCGGCGGCCAGCTGCACCAGCGCGGTGACCACGTCGTAGTCGAGCGAGCGCGGGTAGACCTGACCGACCGAGGTGAAGGCCTGGGCGAAGCCGAGGTGGGCGGCGATCCGCTGCTCCAGGTCGGCGAGCTTGGCGGCGTCGCCGCCAAGCAGGTCGAGCATGTCCTGGGCGGTGCCGACGGGGCCCTTGATGCCGCGCAGCGGGTAGCGGCCCAGCAGGTCCTCGAGGCGGTCGTAGGCCACCAGCAGCTCGTCGGCCGCCGTGGCGAAGCGCTTGCCCAGCGTGGTCGCCTGCGCGGCCACGTTGTGAGAGCGGCCGGCCATGACCAGCTCGGCGTGCTCGCCGGCCAGCTTGCCGAGACGGGAGAGGACGGCGACCGTACGGTCCCGGGCCAGCTCCAGCGAGAGCCGGATCTGCAGCTGCTCGACGTTCTCGGTCAGGTCGCGGGAGGTCATGCCCTTGTGGACGTGCTCGTGACCGGCGAGGGCGTTGAACTCCTCGATGCGGGCCTTCACGTCGTGCCGGGTGACCTTCTCGCGCTCGGCGATGGAGGCGAGGTCGACGGTCTCCAGGACGCGTTCGTAGTCGGCGAGGGCCTCGTCCGGGACCTCGATACCGAGGTCCTTCTGGGCGCGCAGCACGGCGAGCCACAGCCGCCGCTCCAGCGTCACCTTGTACTCGGGGGACCACAGGACGGCGAGCTCCGCGGAGGCGTAGCGGCCGGCCAGGACATTGGGGATGCGGGGCTTGGCAGTCACGTGGAGGGATTCTACTTGGGCCGCCGCTGTGCGTTTACGCAGGTAGGGCCACCGCTGTCGATTGTGCCTTGCTACGAGACCGGCGAGTCCTCGTACGGCAGCAGCTCCGCGCGCTTGGCCGGGCGGCCGTCCCCGGAGGAGCGGCCCGTCAGGCGGCGGCCGATCCAGGGCAGCAGGTGCCGGCGGGCGAAGCTCAGGTCCTGGGCCCGGCGTACCGTCCACCCGGGGGGTGCGGCGGCGGGCAGGCCGGTGCGCCAGTCCCGCTCGGCGGGCAGGCCCAGCGTCTGCCACACGGCCTCCGCCACCCGGTGGTGTCCCTCGGCCGTCAGGTGCAGCCGGTCGACGTCCCACATCCGGGGGTCCCCGAGCACGGGCGCCCCGTACAGGTCCACCACCAGGGCGCCGTGCCGGGCGGCGAGTTCCTCGATGGTGGCGAAGAGCTCCTCCATCCGCGGCCGGAAGCGCTCCATCACCGGCCCTCTGCGCCCCGGGGAGCGCATCAGGACGAGCTGTTTGCAGGACGGCGCGAGGAGTTCCACGGCCGCCTCCAGGTGGTCCCGGACCCGGCCCATGTCCACCTTGGGGCGCAGTGCGTCGTTCAGCCCGCCCACCAGGGTCACGACATCGGCGCCCATCGCCGCCGCCACCGGGACCTGGTCCTCCACGATCTGCCCGATCAGCTTTCCGCGGACCGCGAGGTTCGCGTAACGGAAGCCCGGCTCCCGCGCCGCGAGGCGGGCGGCCAGCAGGTCGGCCCAGCCCCGGTAGGACCCGTCCGGAAGCAGGTCCGACATGCCCTCGGTGAAGGAGTCGCCGACCGCGACAAAGCTGGTGTACGAGGCATTCATCTCCATGGCGGAGTGATGTTACCGCGCGGTACCCCCGGCCCCGCAGGCCGGGGACCACGCGTTCTGGACGGATGGACGGATGGAGGGATGGAGGGATGGAGGGATGACGGATGGAGGGATTACGAGGACGCCGGCCTGCCGAACAGGTCCCGCAGGACGTCCTCCATCGTGACCAGGCCCGTCATGGCACCGTTCGCCCCGAGGACCGCCGCCAGGTGCGTACGGCTGCGCCGCATGGCGGTCAGCACGTCGTCCAGCGGGGTCTCCGCCCGTACCTGGGCGATCGGCCGCAGCGCCGACACCGGGAACGGCTCGTCCCGTGCTTCCCCGGCCGCGTCCAGGGCGTCCTTGACGTGCAGGTAGCCCAGGATCCTGTCCTGCGCGTCGATCACCGGGAACCGGGAGTACCCGGACTCGGCGGACAGCCGCTCCAGCGCGGCCGGAGTGATCCCCTCGCGGGCCGGAACCACCCGGTCGGCCGGCAGCACCACATCGGTCACGGGACGCCGGCCCAGTTCCAGGGCGTCGTGCAGGCGCTCTCTCGCCCGGTCGTCGAGGAGCCCCGCGTCACTGGAGTCCTTGACCATCCGTGCCAGCTCGTCGTCCGAGAAGGTCGCCGTCACCTCGTCCCTGACCTCCACCCGCAGCAGTCGCAGCAGCACGTTGGCGAAGGCGTTGATCGTGAAGATCACCGGCCGCAGCGCCCGCGTGAGGGCCACCAGCGGCGGCCCCAGCAGCAGTGCGGTGCGCACCGGCTCGGACAGCGCCACGTTCTTCGGCACCATCTCGCCGAAGAGCATGTGCAGGTACGTCGCCAGCGCCAGCGCCACCACGAAGGAGATGGCGTGCGTCACGCCGTGCGGTACGCCGACGAGGTCGAACAGCGGGGTCAGCAGATGGGCGATGGCCGGTTCGGCCACCACGCCCAGCACCAGCGTGCACAGCGTGATGCCCAGCTGGGCCGCGGCCATCAGCGCCGAGACGTGCTCCAGACCCCACAGGACCGAGTGGGCCCGCCGGTCGCCCCGCTCGGCGTACGGCTCGATCTGGCTGCGCCGGACCGAGATCAGGGCGAACTCCGCACCGACGAAGAAGGCGTTGACGACCAGGGTCGCCAGTCCGATCAGCAGCTGAATGGCGGTCATCGGGCCTGCTCCGTTCCGTCGGCGGGGTCGGCCGGGGCGTGCAGCAGCACCCGCGCGGCCCGCCGCCCGCCCGCGTCCACCACGTCCAGCTGCCAGCCACCCAGTTCCAGACTGTCGCCGACGGCCGGGATCCGGCCCAGCTCGGTCGCTATCAGGCCGGCCAGGGTCTCGTACGGGCCGTCCGGCACGCGCAGTCCGATCCGCTGGAGCTGGTCGGTGCGCGCCGCGCCGTCGGCGGAGTAGAGCAGGCGCCCGGAGCCGTCCGTACCGGCCGGGGCCAGGTCCGGGGTCTCGTGCGGGTCGTGCTCGTCGCGGACCTCGCCGACGACCTCCTCGACGATGTCCTCCAGCGTGGCCACACCGGCCGTGCCGCCGTACTCGTCGATGACCACGGCCATCGTCTGCTTGCCGGACAGCCGGTCCAGCAGCCGGTCCACGGTCAGCGACTCCGGTACGAGGAGGGGCTCGCGCAGCAGCTGTGACACCGGGTGGCGGCGGCGCTGCTCGGCGGGCAGGGCCAGTACGTCCTTGATGTGGACGGTGCCGACGACGGTGTCGAGGCTTCCGCGGTAGACGGGGAAGCGGGACAGGCCGGTGGCCAGCGTCGCGTTCGCCACGTCCTCGGCGGTGGTCTGCACGTCGAGGGCGGTGACCTGGACGCGCGGGGTCATGACGTTCTCCGCGGTCAGGTCGGCCAGGTTCAGGGTCCGGACGAACAGCTCGGCGGTGTCCTTCTCCAGGGCGCCCGCCTTCGCGGAATGGCGCGCCAGGGCGACCAGCTCCTGCGGGGTGCGCGCGGAGGCCAGCTCCTCGGCCGGCTCCATGCCGAGCCGGCGCACCATGTGGTTCGCGGTGGTGTTGAGGTGGCTGATCAGGGGTTTGAAGGCCCGGCTGAAGACCCGCTGCATGGTCGCCACGCGCTTGGCGAGCGCCAGCGGGGAGGAGATCGCCCAGTTCTTCGGTACGAGCTCGCCGATCACCATCAGGACGACGGTCGACAGGACGGTGCTCAGGACCAGGGCGGTGGAGGACGCGGCGCCGGCCGACAGGCCGAGGGCCTTGAACGGGCCCTGGAGCAGGGCGGCGATCGACGGCTTGGAGATCATGCCGATGACCAGGCCGGTCACGGTGATGCCGAGCTGGGCGCCGGAGAGCTGGAACGTCAGGGTGCGGACGGCCGCCAGGGCGCTGTCGGCCCCGCGCTCGCCGCGCTCGACGGCCCGTTCGAGTTCGCTGCGCTCGACGGTCGTCAGCGAGAACTCGGCCGCGACGAACGCTCCGCAGGCGATGCAGAGCAGCAGTGCCACGACGAGCAGGAGCACTTCGGTCATCGGTCGCTCACCTCCGTCCCATGATCGGACAGGAGGAGGGGTACCGCGCGATGTCGCGACCGGGTATGTCGTGGACTGGGAGGCTCGCCCATGGGCGGACGCTCACACCTTTCATCAAGTTCATCAAGAGGACCTTTGCCCACATGGTAAAGGACGGGCAAAGAGAACGGATCATTCTTTTGGCGGGGTGCGGCCGGGTGATGGGATCCGGACATGAGTGATCTTCATATCGACCCCGCGTCGGCCGCGGATCTCGGCGCCGTACTCGACTTCTGGAAGACGTCCGCCGAGGGAACGAGTATCAGTGACGACCTCGCCGGGGTCGAACGCCTCCACGAGCGGGACCCCGACGCACTGCTGCTCGCCCGGCGCGACGGCGAACTGGTCGGGACCGTGATCGCCGGCTTCGACGGGTGGCGCTGTCACCTGTACCGGCTCGCCGTGCACCCCGGGCACCGCAGGCAGGGGATCGGGGCCGCGCTGCTGGCCGCCGCCGAGGAACGTTTCGTGGCGCTCGGCGGGCGGCGGGGGGACGCGATGGTGCTCGACCGCAACGAGCGGGCGCACCGGGTGTGGGACGCGGCGGGGTACCGGCCCGAGGAGCAGTGGACGCGCTGGGTCAAGCCGCTCGGCGGGCCGCCCCGATGACGCAGTAAGAGGTGGGGAGGGCCGGGCCGCGCTCGGGCAACCGGAAGCCGCGGTGCCGGACGATCCGGAAGCCGGCGGCCTCGATGGCGGCGAGCGGGTCGCGAGCGGTGTGGCAGCCGCCGAAGAGGTGGGGCCAGACGGTCCGGTCCAGGGTGCGCTGGACGGCCGCCATACCGGGGCCGGGCGCGAGGCCGTGCTCGAAGAAGCGCAGCTCGGCGCCGGGGCGCAGGACGCGGTGCAGTTCGGAGAGGGAGCGGGGCAGGTCCCGTACGGAGCACAGCACCAACGAGGCGACGGCGGTGTCGAAGGCCTCGCTCTTGACCGGGAGGGCCTCGGCGGCGCCGGGTACGACGTCCACGGGGACCTCGCAGCGGAGGGCGGCGGAGGCGGCGAGCCGGCGGAGGGTGCGCTCCGGTTCGACGGCGACCACTTCGGAGACGGTGCGGGGGTAGTGCGGGAAGTTCAGGCCGTTGCCGGCGCCGATCTCGATGACGCGGCCGGTCACTCCGTGGAGGAGTTCGGTACGGAGGGGGGCGATGCCGGCGCGGGTCTCTGCGGCTTTGCTGGCGCGGGCGTAGAAGCGGGCGAAGAGGGGGTGGTGGACGGGGTCGCGGGGTGGGGCGGGGTGGCGGCGGCGCAGGGGCATGACGGGCCTCCGGGTGGGGGGCGGTCGTGTACCTCCAGCTTGCCCTTTTCGCTGGCGCTCATCCCTGGGGTGCGGGTTCCGGTGTGCCTCCCGGGTGCGGCGCCGTTGCTGGGGGCGCTGCCCCCGGACCCCCGCGCCTCAAACGCCGGCGAGGCTGAAAGATCGGGGCTCCGCCCCGGGCCCCGCGCCTCAAACGCCGGCGGGGCTGGATGTGCCCGGCGGGGCTGGATTGGTGCGGCGGGGATCGGTTGGGGCGGGCAGGGCTCAGACGCCGGCGCGGGCGTAGGGCGGGGGGGACCAGGTGGACAGGAAGGAGTGGGCTGACCAGGTGCCGTGGAGGGGTGGGGCCAGCCAGGACGGGGCCGTGGTGCGGAAGTGGGGCGGGGGGAGGGTGCCCGAGTGCTCCGGGATCGCGCCCAGGAGGGGGAGGCCCGAGGCCTTGGTGAGGTCGGCCAGGTTGCAGCGGGACGCCAGGTCCGGGGTTTCGGGCCAGCTGCCGACCACCACGCCCAGCGGGGTCAGGTTCCGGGCGCGGAGGGCTTCCGCCGTGAGGGTGGTGGAGTTGAGGGTTCCGAGGCCCGCCGGAGCGACGATCAGGGTCGGGGCGTCGAGGAGGCGGGCTGCGTCGGCCAGCGTGTGGCCCGCCTCGTCGAAGTGGACCAGCAGTCCGCCCGCGCCCTCCACCAGCACCAGGTCGTGGTCCAGGGACAACTGCCGCGCGGCCTCCGCGATGTCCGCCGGGGCGAGCGCCGGGAGCCCCGAGCGGCGGGCCGCCGTGTCCGGGGCCAAAGGCTCGGGATAGCGCGCCAGTTCCACCGCCGTGACGGAGGGTCCGGCCAGGCGGACCGCTTCCGCGGCGTCCCCCGGCTCCTGCGGGCCGACACCCGTCTGTGCGGGCTTGAGCACCGCCACCGAGCGGCCGGCCGCCACCGCCGCGGCCGCGATCGCCGACGTGACGACCGTCTTGCCGATCTCCGTGCCCGTCCCGGACACCATCAGTACGGATGTTTCCAGAGTTTGGGTCATTGCGCTTGTCCTAGCCTTCCTGTGCCGCCGCGTGTACCGCGCGGCAGATACGGGTCAGGTCCTCGTCGTCGGTGACGAACGGCGGCATCACGTAGATCAGGTCCCGGAACGGCCGCAGCCACACGCCCTCGCGCACCGCCGCCCGGGTGGCCGCCGGCACGTCGACCTCGTGGTCCAGCTGGACCACGCCGATCGCGCCCAGCACGCGTACGTCCCGTACGCCGGGGACCTCGGCCGCCGGCGCCAGGCCCTCGCGCAGCCCCGCCTCGATCCGCTCGACCTCCTTCGCCCAGTCCTGGCCGAGGAGGAGGTCGACCGAGGCGAGTGCCACGGCCGTCGCGAGGGGGTTGCCCATGAAGGTCGGCCCGTGCGCGAGCACCGGAACCTCGCCCTGGGAGATCCCGTCCGCCACCCGCTCCGTGCACAGCGTCGCCGCCAGCGTGAGGTAGCCGCCGGTCAGGGACTTGCCCAGGCACATCACGTCCGGGGTGATCCCCGCGTGGTCGGCGGCGAAGAGTGCGCCCGTACGGCCGAAGCCCGTGGCGATCTCGTCCAGGACGAGGAGCACGCCGTACTCGTCGCACAGGTCGCGCAGCACCCGGAGGTAGGCCGGGTTGTGGAAGCGCATGCCGCCCGCGCCCTGGACCACCGGCTCCACGATGACGGCGGCCAGCTCGTCCGCGTGCGCGGCGATCAGGGAGCGCAGGTGGTCGGCGTACGCCGGGTCCACGGGCGTGTCGAAGCCGCCGGGCGGGGCGTCCGCGAAGACCTGCCGCGGCAGGTGACCCTGCCACAGCTCGTGCATGCCGCCCTCGGGGTCGCACACGGCCATCGGCTGCCAGGTGTCCCCGTGGTAGCCGCCGCGCCAGGTGAGGAGGCGGGTCTTGCCGGTGTGGCCGAGCGAACGCCAGTACTGGAGGCACATCTTGACCGCGACCTCGACCGAGACCGAGCCCGAGTCGGAGAGGAAGACGTGCTCCAGCCCCGGCGGGGTGATCTCGACGAGCCTCTCGGCGAGCCGGACGGCGGGCTCGTGCGTGAGCCCGCCGAACATCACGTGCGACATCCGCCCCAGCTGCGCGGTCGCTGCCTCGTTGAGCACCGGGTGGTTGTAGCCGTGGATCGCCGACCACCAGGAGGACATGCCGTCGACCAGCTCCTCGTGGCCGCCTTCGCCCTGGGCCGGGTCGGCGAGCCGCAGCCGGACCCCCGAGGCGGAGGCGATGACCAGCGGCTCCTGCCGCCCGGGCATCGGACCGTACGGGTGCCAGACGTGCCGGCGGTCCAGTGCGAGCAGTTCCGCGCCGGCCGACAGCGGGTGGAGCTGATCAGGCATTGGGGGCGATGTCCGTCCCCGCGCCGCGGCGGCGTACCGCCACCAGGTCCGACCGGACCTCGCCGGCCTCGGCCTGAGCCGGTACGGGCGTCGCCTCCGCGGGCCCGTGCCCGGAGCAGCCACCGCACGCCGAGCCGCAGCCCGCGGCGGGGGCGTCCTCGGCCGCGGCCGCGCCCGAACCGCAGAGCGAGGCGCCGCCGTTCGAACCGCAGCCCCCGGAGGCGGCCGCGGCCGCCGCGTCGGAGCGGTGCGCGGGGAGGGTCGTCGTACCGGCGCCCTCCACCTCGAAACCGGCGTCCGCGATCATGTCGAGGTCGGCCTGACCGGCCTGGCCCTCACTGGTCAGGTAGTCGCCCAGGAAGATCGAGTTGACCAGGTGCAGGGCCAGCGGCTGCATCGAGCGCAGGTGCACCTCGCGCCCGCCCGCGAGCCGGACCTCGACGTCGGGGCAGACGAACCGGGCCATCGCCAGGATCCGCAGGCAGCGCTGCGGGGTGAGGTTCCACTCCTTGGCCAGCGGGGTGCCCTCAAAGGGGATCAGGAAGTTGACCGGGACCGAGTCCGCGTCCAGCTCGCGCAGCGAGAAGACGACGTCGACCAGGTCCTCGTCGCTCTCGCCCATGCCCGCGATCAGACCGGAGCACGCGGACAGGCCGGCGGCGTGCGCCTTCTGCACGGTGTCGACCCGGTCCGCGTAGGTGTGGGTCTTGGTGATCTGCCCGTACGTCGCCTCGGAGGTGTTGAGGTTGTGGTTGTAGGCGTCCGCGCCCGCGTCCCGCAGCTTCTCCGCCTGGCCGTCCGAGAGCAGGCCGAGGCACGCGCAGACCTCGATGCCCTCGTTCTGCTCCTTGATCGCGGCGATCGTCTTGCCGACGCGGTCCACGTCCCGGTCCGTCGGCCCGCGGCCGCTCGCGACCAGGCAGACCCGCTTCGCGCCGCCCGCGACGCCGGCGGCGGCGGCCTGGGAGGCCTCCTCCGGCTTCAGCCACGTGTACTTGAGGATCTCGGCCTTCGACCCCAGACGCTGGGAGCAGTAGGAGCAGTCCTCCGGGCACAGGCCCGACTTCAGGTTGACCAGGTAGTTCAGCTTGACCCGACGCCCGAACCACTGGCGGCGCACCTTGCCGGCCGCGGCCACCACGTCGAGCAGTTCGTCGTCAGAAGTCGCCAGTACGGCGAGCGCTTCTTCGCGGGTCGGCAGCTCGCGCCGCAGCCCCTTGTCCACCAGGGTGTTCAGCAGGTCCATGGACCCGATCCTGGACCACACGACCACTCCCGGCCAAGGAGAGATCGCACAACATGGCCGGATGGGTGTGTGTGTATCACCACACCTGGCGCACAAGTCACGGCCGCTAGGGTCGGGCAGGTCTGTGGACTGCCGACAAAACCGAGGACATGCCGATGCCCCAGCACACTCCCGACCCCGAGGATGTCTTCGCCTGGATCGATGCCGCGCACAGCGCGCGCGAGCGGGCCGGACTGGTCCGCACGCTCCGCCCCCGGCCGCCGGTGTCGGCGCTGCTGGACCTCGCGAGCAACGACTACCTCGGCCTGTCCCGGCACCCCGAGACCATCCGCGGGGCACAGGAGGCGGCCGCGTGCTGGGGCGCCGGAGCCACCGGTTCCCGTCTCGTCACGGGTACGACCGAGCTCCACGCCGAGCTCGAGCGGGAGCTCGCCGCCTTCTGCGGTTTCGAGGCCGCGCTGGTCCTGTCCTCGGGCTACGCGGCCAACCTCGCGGCCGTCACCGCGCTCAGCGACTGGGGCACGCTGGTCGTCTCCGACGCCGGGAACCACGCCTCGATCGTCGACGGCTGCCGGCTCTCGCGCGCCGAGACCGCCGTGGTCCCGCACTCGGACCCGGACACCGCGCGCAAGACGCTGGCCGCGCACGAGGGACGGGCACTGCTGGTCAGCGACTCGGTGTTCTCCGTGGACGGGGACGCCGCCCCGCTCGCCGGGTACGCCGCCGCGTGCCGGGACGAGGGTGCGGCCCTGATCGTGGACGACGCCCACGGGCTGGGCGTGCTGGGCGAGGGCGGCCGCGGCGCGCTGCACGCCGCCGGGCTCGCGGGCGCGCCCTACGTGGTCGCCACCCTGACCCTCTCGAAGTCCCTCGGCAGCCAGGGCGGAGCCGTTCTCGGCCCGGCCAAGGTGATCGGGCACCTGATCAACACGGCCCGCACCTTCATCTTCGACACCGGCCTGGCCCCGGCCGCCGCGGGCGCGGCGCTGGCGAGCCTGCGCCTGCTCCGCAGCGAGCCGGAGCGCGCGGCCCGCGCCCGGGAGGTGGCCGCCCAGCTGTACGAGCGGCTCACCGCGTCCGGCCTGACCGCGGCCCGGCCGGACGCGGCCGTGGTGTCGGTTCGGGCCCCGTCGGCGTCGGCGGCACTGCGCTGGGCCGCCGACTGCCGCGAGGCAGGTCTGTCCGTGGGGTGCTTCCGTCCGCCGTCGGTGCCGGACGGCATCTCCCGGCTGCGGCTGACCGCCCGGGCCGATCTCACGGGGGAGGAGATCGATCGGGCGGTCAGGACGATCCTCGGGACCGCGCCCGCCGGAGCCACGGACCGCTAGGCGCAATCACGCGTGCGCGTTCGCCCGTACGGAGGCGAGGAAGCCGCCCCAGGCCGGCCCGGTGAAGAGCACGGCCGGGCCGTCCGTCCGCTTGGAGTCGCGGACCGCCAGCAGGCCGTCATCGAGCACGGCCGCTTCCACGCAGTTGTTCATTCCGGTGCTGCGGCTGCTGCGCCGCCACCGCGCTCTGATCAGAAGTCCGCTCGTGCTTAAGGGGGTTGCGGACACGGGGGTGCCTCCTTACGCGTCGTCAGCGAGTGAGCTGATGAGTTCCGACGAGTCCTGGGGCGGGAGGGCGTGCGCCTGGATGGTGCGGAACGCGGCGCTGTACGCCTCTAGGTCTTCCTTCCGCTCCAGATAGAGGCTACTCGTCAAATGGTCGAGTACCACCACATCCAGATCGGCGATGTTCGGAAATGAGAAAATGACGAACGGTCCAGTGAGGCCGAGATGTCCCCCCACACTGAACGGCAGGACCTGGAGTCGTACTTGTGGCAGCCGCGCCACCTGCACGAGGTGCCGCAACTGCTCCGCCATCACCCCGGGCCCGCCGATCTGCCGGCGCAGCACCGCCTCGTCCAGGACCGCGCTCAACTCCAGCGGCGGATCGGCCCGCAGCACCGACTGCCGGGCCAGCCGTACGTCGACCAGCGCGTCCACCTTCGGCTCCGGCAGCCCGCCCAGCGCCGCCCGGGTCACGGCCCGCGCGTACTCGGGGGTCTGCAAGAGTCCCGGCACCACGGACAGTTCCACCGTGCGGGCCGACCGGGCCCCCGCCTCCAGGCTGATGAAGTCCCGGTACTCCTGGGGGAGCAGCCCCCGGTAGTCGTGCCACCACTGGCGGCCCCGCCCGGTGTCGCCGCCCGGTCCGGGTCCGGCGGCCGAGGCCGACAGCGCCTCCAGCAGCGCGCGCTGCTCCGGGCTCACGATCTCCCCGTAGGCGTCGAGGAGCAGCCGGATGTCCTCCGGTTTCACGCCGCTGCGGCCTGTCTCGATGCGGCTGATTTTCGACTGGTGCCATCCCATGATCCGGGCCGCCTCACCGCTGGTGAGTCCGGACCGGTCACGCAGGGCACGCAGTTCCTCGCCGAGCTTGCGCCGACGCACCGCGGGACCGTGCTGCACACCCGCCTCCTTCCACCGGCACAGCTCGCACCAGTCTGCCGTCCAAATACGCTCTTCCGTAGCAGAGTTCACCGCATCGAGCGACAGATATATGCATATCTTGGGGGAACGGCGGATCCGGCGGCACGATGGGTGGCACTCTGGCGTCCAGCACAGATCCGGGGCATTTCGCCCCGGTGGGAAAGGGACCGTCGCCATGGCAGACCACCAGGAAGCATCCGTCACTCTGCCGAGCGATCCCGCCTCGGTGGCTGCCGCCCGACGCTATGTCGCGGAGGTGCTGAGTGAATGGGGACTCCCCGATGACGCCGACACCGCCGACAGCGTCCGGCTGATCGTCTCGGAACTCGCCACCAACGCCGTACAGCACACCTTCGGCCAGTCGCCCACCTTCACCGTCGACGTCCGGCTGGAGCGCCAGGAGTGGCTGCGGGTCGGCGTCACCGACAGCCACCCGCGCTGGCCCAAGCGGCTCCCGGCCGCCGTCCAGCAGGACAACGGCCGGGGCATGGTCATCATCCGCTGGCTCACGGCGGAGGCGGGCGGGCGGCTCTCGGTCACCCCGACCGAGGACGGCGGCAAGACGGTGTGGATCGCGCTGCCCTGGACCGTCGCGGCGCCCGCGAGGAGCGTCACGGGCTGCTGACCCGCGGCACCCGTCCTGCGGATCGGGCCGGGCCGCGGGCCCGGAAGGCCAGGGCGCGAGCTCGGAGACGAGGGCGCGAACCCGGACGCGAGGCCGAGGTCTCAGACGAGGCCGCGCTCCACCGCGCTGCGCTCGATGCACAGTTCATTGCCCTCCGGGTCGGCGAGCACGACCCAGCCCATGACGCCGTCCGGCGCGCGGCGGTCGTCCACGACCTTCGCGCCGAGCCCGATCAGGCGCTCGACGGTCTCGTCCCGGGTGCCGGTGGCGGGCTGGATGTCCAAGTGGACCCGGTTCTTCACGGACTTGGTGTCCGGCACCCGGATGAACAGCAGTCCGGGCACCTCGGGCCGGCCCGGCTCCAGCAGGACCTCGTCGTCACCCTCCACGTCGTCGGGGTGGATCGGGAAGCCGGTCACCGCCGACCAGAACTCGGCCACCCGGTAGGGGTCGAGGGCGTCGAAGGTGATGTGGCGGACGGGGTTGACGAACATGTGTCTCCTCGGTGAGGGATCCGGACGCGGATCCGTATACGGAACCGGGCTGACGAGGTCGTGGAGTCGAACCAGGTGCCTGCCCGAAACGTGGGTTAACTCAACGGAAAAGCGCGGCGCCTAGCGTGGCGGCCACGTTCGACCGCCAATGATCACCCATGATCCGGTAAAGCTGCGGTGGTCGGGACGGAAAGCCTTTCTCTGTGTTGGGCAAGATCATGCTTGGCTCGGATATGCGCAGGTCAACAGAGTGTTGACGACCGTTAGGGTCGCCCCGGCACGATGTTGATCTTGTCCCGGAAACTTGGTGATACGTGTGCAACTGACACCGCACGAGCAGGAGAGACTGCTCATCCACGTGGCCGCGGACGTGGCCGAGAGGCGAAGGGCGCGCGGGCTGCGCCTCAACCATCCCGAGGCGATCGCGCTGATCACCTCGCACATCCTCGAGGGGGCCCGCGACGGCCGGACCGTGGCCGAGCTGATGGCCTCCGGCCGCGCCGTCCTGGGGCGCGAGGAGGTCATGGAGGGCATCCCCGAGATGATCCACGACGTCCAGGTCGAGGCCACCTTCCCGGACGGCACCAAACTCGTCACGGTCCACGACCCGATCGTCTGAAAAGGAGTGCCACCCGCATGATCCCCGGCGAGATCCTCCACGGGGACGGCCCGGTACTCCTCAACGAGGGCCGACCCGTCACCCGCCTCACCGTGCTCAACGCCGCCGACCGTCCGGTCCAGGTCGGCTCCCACTACCACTTCGCCGAGGCCAATCCCGGCCTCGACTTCGACCGCTCCGCCGCCCGCGGGCTCCGGCTCGACATCCCCGCCGGTACGGCCGTCCGCTTCGAGCCGGGCATCCCGGTCGCGGTGGAACTCGTACCGCTCGGGGGCCTGCGCACCGTACCGGGACTGCGCGGGGAGACCGGAGGGCCGCTCGATGGCTGAGATCTCCCGCCAGGTGTACGCCGACCTCTTCGGGCCGACGGCCGGTGACCGGATCCGGCTCGCCGACACCGACCTCTTCGTCGAGATCGAACAGGACCTCAGCGGCGGCCCCGGCCGGGCCGGCGACGAGGCCGTCTTCGGCGGCGGCAAGGTGATCCGCGAATCCATGGGGCAGGCCCGCACCACCCGGGCGGAGGGTGCCCCCGACACCGTGATCACCGGGGTCGTCGTCCTCGACCACTGGGGCATCGTCAAGGCCGACCTCGGCATCCGCGACGGCCGGATCTGCGGCATCGGCAAGGCCGGCAACCCCGACACCATGGACGGGGTGGAGCCCACACTCGTCATCGGTCCGGAGACCGAGATCATCGCGGGCAACGGGAAGATCGTCACGGCGGGCGCCATCGACGCCCACGTGCACTTCATCTCCCCGACCATCATCGAGGAGGCCCTGGCCTCCGGCATCACCACCCTCGTCGGTGGCGGCACCGGACCGGCCGAGGGCACCAAGGCCACCACCATCACCCCCGGACCCTGGCACATGGCCCGGATGTTCGCGGCGCTGGAGGCCTACCCCGTCAACATCGGCCTCCTCGGCAAGGGCAACACCATGTCCCGCGAGGCCATGCACTCCCAGCTGCGCGGCGGCGCCCTCGGCTTCAAGATCCACGAGGACTGGGGCGCCACCCCGGCCGTCATCGACGCCTGCCTGAGCGTGTGCGACGAGACCGGCGCCCAGCTCGCCATCCACACCGACACCCTCAACGAGGCCGGTTTCGTGGGCGACACCCTCGGGGCCATCGCGGGTCGGACCATCCACGCCTACCACACCGAGGGCGCGGGCGGCGGGCACGCGCCCGACATCATCACGGTGGTCTCCGAGCCCAACGTCCTGCCCAGCTCGACCAATCCGACCCGGCCGCACACCGTCAACACCGTCGAGGAACACCTCGACATGCTGATGGTCTGCCACCACCTCAACCCGTCCGTCCCCGAGGACCTCGCCTTCGCCGAGTCCAGGATCCGCCCCTCGACCATCGCGGCCGAGGACATCCTGCACGACCTCGGAGCCATCTCGATCATCTCCTCCGACTCCCAGGCCATGGGCCGGGTCGGCGAGGTCGTCCTGCGCACCTGGCAGACCGCCCACGTGATGAAGAAGCGGCGCGGCTTCCTCCCCGGCGACGGACCCGCCGACAACCACCGCGCCCGCCGCTACGTCGCCAAGTACACGATCAACCCCGCGGTCGCCCAGGGCCTGTCCCGCGAGATCGGCTCGGTCGAGACCGGCAAACTCGCCGACCTGGTGCTGTGGAGCCCCGCCTTCTTCGGCGTCAAGCCCGCACTCGTCCTCAAGGGCGGGCAGATCGCCTACGCGCAGATGGGCGACGCCAACGCCTCCATCCCCACCCCACAGCCCGTCCTGCCCCGGCCGATGTTCGGCAGCCACGGGCGCGCGCCCGCCCTGAACTCGCTGAACTTCACCGCACAGGCCGCGCTCGACGACGGACTGCCCGAACGGCTCGGGCTCGGCAAGCAGTTCGTGGCCATCGAGAGCACCCGCAAGGTGAGCAAGGCCGACATGCGGGGCAACGACGCCATGCCGAGGGTCGAGGTCGACGCCGACACCTTCACGGTCACCATCGACGGGGAGGCCGTGGAACCGGCGCCCGCGACGGAACTGCCCATGGCACAGAGATACTTCCTCTTTTGAAAGGGCCGCTTCCGATGGGCGCAGCCACATGAGCCTCGCCGCGCTGCTCGTCCTCGCCGACGGCCGCTTCCCCGCCGGGGGCCACGCCCACTCCGGCGGGGCCGAGGCCGCCTGCAAGGCGGGCCGGATCCACGACGCCGCCACCCTGGAGGACTTCTGCCGGGGCCGGCTGCACACCGCCGGCCTCACCGCGGCCGCGCTCGCCGCGGCCGCCGCCCTCGGGCTCGACCCGGCCGGGCTCGACGCCGCCGCCGACGCCCGCACCCCGTCGCCGGCGCTGCGCACCGCGGCCCGGCGGCTGGGCCGCCAGCTGCTGCGCGCCGCCCGGGCCACCTGGCCCGCCGCCGAACTGGAGGAGCTGGCCGCGGCGTTCCCGCGCGGGGCCCACCAGCCCGTCGTGCTCGGAGTCACCGCCCGGGCGGCCGGGCTCGGGCCGCGGGCCGCCGCGCACGTGGCGGCGTACGAGAGCGTCGGCGGGCCGGCCACCGCGACCGTACGGCTGCTCGGCCTGGACCCCTTCGAGGCGAGCGGGGTGCTGGCCCGGCTCGCCCCCGACCTCGACGCCGTCGCCGCCGAGGCCGAGCAGGCCGCGCTGCGCGCCCGCTCCGAGGGCCTGGACGCGCTGCCCGCCGCCTCCTCGCCGCTGCTGGACATCTCGGCGCAGACGCATGCCGACTGGCCGGTACGCCTCTTCGCCTCCTGAGCGCCCCCCGACCGGTCATCCGGACCACCCCCAAGGAGAACCCCCGATGCATCTGGACCACGCCGTGACCTACCCCCACCGGCACACCCGAAGCGCCGAGCCCCTACGGCCCGACGGCACCCGGCGCGCCCTGCGCATCGGGCTCGGCGGACCCGTCGGCTCCGGCAAGACCGCCACCGTCGCCGCCCTGTGCCGCGCGCTGCGCACCGAGCTCTCCATGGCCGTCGTCACCAATGACATCTACACCCGCGAGGACGCCGAGTTCCTGCTCCGCGAGGCCGTCCTGCCGCCCGAACGGATCACCGCCGTCGAGACCGGGGCCTGTCCGCACACGGCCATCCGCGACGACATCTCCGCCAACCTGGAGGCCGTCGAAGAACTGGAGGAGACCTTCCGGGAGAGCGGCCCGCTCGACCTGATCCTCGTCGAGTCCGGCGGGGACAACCTCACCGCCACCTTCTCCCGGGGACTCGTCGACGCGCAGATCTTCGTCATCGACGTGGCCGGCGGGGACGACATCCCGCGCAAGGGCGGCCCCGGCGTCACCACCGCCGACCTCCTCGTCGTCAACAAGACCGACCTCGCCCCGTACGTCGGCTCCGACCTCGGCCGGATGGCCCGCGACGCGGCCGAGCAGCGCGGCGAACTGCCCGTCGCCTTCCAGTCCCTGCGCGGCCCCGAAGGAGTGGCCCCGGTGGCCGCCTGGGTGCGCGAGCGGATCGCCGCCTGGGCCGTACGGTGACCAGCGCGGCCACCACCGCGGCCGCCACGCAGGCGTCCCCGGTGTCCCCGACGGGCCTGCGGGCCACCGCCCGCATCCACGCCGTGGCCGACGGGCGGGGCGGGACCGCCCTGCCGGTGCTGGCCGGCGAGGGCCCACTCGCGCTGCGCCGCACCCGGGGATCGGGGGCCGAGGCCGGGGTCGTGCTGGTCGGCGCGATGAGCGCCCCGCTGGGCGGCGACCACCTCACCGTCGAGGCCACTGCCGGCCCGGGGGCGAGCCTCGCCCTGGCGTCGGCGGCGGCCACCCTGGCGCTGCCCGGCCGGGGCGGCGAATCCGCGCGGTACGACGTGGGCCTGACCGTGGAGGACGGGGCGTCCGTGCGGTGGCTGCCGGAGCCGCTGGTGTCGGTGCGCGGCAGCGACCTACGGGTGCGCACCCGGGTCCGACTGGCCCCGACGGGCCGCCTGCTGCTGCGCGAAGAGCAGGTGCTGGGACGCTGCGGGGAGGCTCCGGGCCTGCTGCGCAGCCGCCTCAGCGTCACCCGCGGCGGCCGTCCGCTGCTGGACCAGGAGCTCGCCTGCGGACCCGGCGCACCCGGTGGCTGGGACGGCCCGGCGGGCCTGGCCGGCCACCGGGCGCTCGGCCAACTCCTCGTCGTGGACCCCGCCTTCGCCGAGCATCCGCCCGCGGCGCAGGTGCTGGGGGAATTCGCCGTGGTCACGCCGCTGGCCGGTCCCGCCGTCCTGGTGACGGCCCTGGCCCCGGACGCCCTGCGGCTGCGGGAGCTGCTCGACGCGGCGTGTCGTACCTACCACCGGTGAACACAGGACGAGGTAGAGGTGAACCTTTCCGGTCGCGGCACTGGGCCGCGGACGCCGCGTGGGGGAGAAGGCTCAGCGCGAGGTGCGCCGGGCCTTCTTCCGCTCCGCCTCCTCCTCGGCCTTGACCTCGGCCGCGTACCGGTCGACGTACTCCTGGCCGGACAGTTCGAGGATCGCGTACATGATCTCGTCGGTGACCGCCCGCAGGACCGCCCGCTCGCCCTCCATCCCGGCGTACCGGGAGAAGTCCAGCGGCCGGCCGAAGCGGATCGTCACCCGCCGGATTTTCGGGATCCGCTTCCCGGGCGGCTGGATCTCGAAGGTGCCGACCATCGCGCAGGGCACCACGGGCACCCCGGCGCCCAGGGCCATCGCGGCCACGCCCACCTTGCCCTTGTAGAGCCGTCCGTCGTGCGAGCGCGTCCCCTCCGGGTAGATGCCCAGCAGCTCGTCCTTGGCCAGCACCGCCAGCCCCTCGCGCAGGGCCGCCTGTCCGGCGTCCTTGCCGGAGCGGTCCACGGGGATCTGCCCGGCGCTGCGGAAGAAGGCGGCGGTGAGCCGGCCCTTGATCCCGGGGCCGGTGAAGTACTCGGCCTTCGCGAGGAAAGTGATCCGCCGCTTCAGGATCGCGGGCATCAGGAAGTGGTCGGAGAACGACAGGTGATTGCCCGCGACGATCGCCGCACCCTCCGCCGGGATGTTCTCCAGGCCCTCGATCCGAGGCCTGAACAGCAGCCGCAGCAGGGGGCCGAGCAACACGTGCTTGAGCAAGTGGTAGAACACCAGGCCGCTCCTGTCGATATCCCGTTGTCACCGCCATTTTACGAACAGTGAGCCACGGGCTGGAGGGGGGCGGCCGGAGTCTTCCTCAGACATTGCGCGCGGCGGCCATCCCGGCGGTCAGCAACCCCAGAACCACCCAGCCGAACCACAGCCAGCCGTTGCTGCCGAGGACCACGGAATACGTGGCGACGGCCACCAGTGCGGCGAAGGTCATGACAGCCATCGCCTTAACGGATCCGGTCATGCCTCATGGTGGCGCGCGAAGGCGGTCTTCCGCTACTGGCCACGCGCTCGGAGCGAGGCGAGATACGAGTTGTACGCCTCCAGCTCCCTGTCGCCGTTGCGGTCCTCGGCCCGGTCGGAGCGCTTCGCGGCCCGCTGCTCGGAGTGGTACCACTGGTAGACGAGGGCGATCAGGACCAGCACCGAGGGGATCTCGCTGAAGGCCCAGGCGATGCCGCCGCCCCACTGCTGGTCGAGCAGCGGATCGATGCCGAGGGAGGCGGGCGGGTTCGCGTACGTCTTGATCATCGGCTGGCTGCCCATCATCAGGGCGATGCCGAAGAAGGCGTGGAAGGGCATGCCCGCGAAGAGCTCCAGCATCCGCATCACGTAGCCCGGCCGGTGCGGACCGGGGTCGATGCCCATGATCGGCCAGAAGAAGATGAGGCCGACGGCGAGAAAGTGGACCATCATCGCGATGTGCCCGGTGCGGCTGCCCATCAGGAAGTCGAAGAGCGGGGTGAAGTACAGGGCGTAGAGGCTCGCGATGAACATCGGGATCGTGAAGGCCGGGTGGGTGATCACCTTCATGTACCGGCTGTGCAGCAGCATCAGCAGCAGCTCGCGCGGTCCCTTGTGGCCACGGGCGGCGGGAGCGAGCGCGCGCAGCGCCAGCGTCACCGGAGCGCCCAGCAGCAGCAGGATCGGGGTGATCATGCTGATCACCATGTGCTGGACCATGTGCACGCTGAACATGACCATGCCGTAGTCGCTCAGCATGGTGCACGTCACCAGGATCACGCTCAGCACGCCCAGGGTGAACGCGATGCTCCGGCCCAGCGGCCAGGAGTCCCCGCGCCGGCGCAGCCGCAGCACGCCCCACCCGTACAGGGCGAGCCCCAGCAGGGAGCCGATGAGGAAGAAGGCGTCGAAGGAGAACTCCAGCCCGCGTCCGAGAGTGAACGGCGGCAGGTCCATGTTCATGTCCGTGCCGTGCCCGCTGTGGTCCATCTGTTCACTCCCTTGACGTGGTGCCCCACCACAGTAGTGCCGCCCCCGGACGCTCGTGCGCGCGGGGGCGGCCCAGGACAAAAGGGGCGTACGAAAGGGTGTTACAGAACCGTCTGGGCCTCGTCGTACCGCTCGACCGGAACCGTCTTGAGGGTCTGCACCGCCTCGGCGAGCGGCACCATCACGATGTCCGTGCCGCGCAGCGCGGTCAGCATGCCGAACTCGCCCCGGTGCGCCGCCTCCACGGCGTGCCAGCCGAAGCGGGTGGCGAGGACCCGGTCGTACGCGGTCGGCGTGCCGCCGCGCTGGACGTGGCCCAGGATCACCGGCCGGGCCTCCTTGCCCAGACGGTGCTCCAGCTCGACGGCGAGCAGGTTGCCGATGCCGGCGAACCGCTCGTGGCCGTACATGTCCGTGCCGCCCTCCTCGAAGTCCATCGAGCCGGGGCGCGGCTTGGCGCCCTCGGCGACCACGACGATCGCGAACCGCTTGCCCGCGGAGAAGCGCTCGCCGACGATCGCCGTCAGCTCCTCGATGTCGAACGGGCGTTCCGGTACGACGATCGCGTGAGCGCCTGCCGCCACGCCCGAGTGCAGGGCGATCCACCCGGTGTGGCGGCCCATGACCTCCACGACCATCACGCGCTGGTGGGACTCGGCGGTGGTCTTCAGCCGGTCCAGCGCCTCGGTGGCCACCCCGACGGCGGTGTCGAAGCCGAAGGTGACGTCGGTGGAGGCGATGTCGTTGTCGATGGTCTTCGGGACGCCGACGATCGGCAGACCGGCCTGCGCGAGCAGGTTCGCCGCCTTCAGGGTGCCCTCGCCGCCGATCGGGATGATGGCGTCGAGACCCAGGTCGGCGACGTGCCCGCGGGCGCGCTCCACGCCGTCGCGCAGGTGCGCGGGCTGGACCCGGGAGGAGCCGAGGATGGTGCCGCCGCGGGCGAGGATGCCGGCTACGGCGTCGAGGTCGAGCTTGCGGTAGTCCGCCTCCAGCAGGCCCTTCCAGCCGTCGTGGAAGCCGATCACCTCGTCGCCGTGGTCGACGACGGCGCGGTGCACGACGGAGCGGATGACGGCGTTGAGGCCGGGGCAGTCGCCACCGGAAGTGAGCACACCTATGCGCATGGCAGGAAAGACCTTTGCAACGTGGCCGACGACCGGACCACGTCGTCCGGTGGGAACTACACGTCACCCTACAAGCGGAAGACGGGTGGGCTGAACCATCCTCCACATGCTGGTCCCCTCCGTGGTGCGAACGCACGTCGGCCCGGTTCCCACCAGGGGAATCCGGGCCGGACGTCTGCTTGCGGCGCTGTGCCGCGCCGCCCTACGCGGGCTGCGTGGCCGCCGCGATGCGCTCCGCGCGCAGCGCCTCGTACCACCGGTCGTCAAGGGCCGGCAGCGCGTTCACATCGAGGGCCAGCTTCAGCAGCAGGTCCGCGACCTGCGGGTTGCGCGCCATCACCGGGCCGTGCATGTACGTGCCGAACACCGTGTCGTTGTACGCGCCTTCGGTGCCGTCACCGGTGCCGTTGCCACGGCCCATGGACACCCGGGCGAACGGCTTCGCCGTCGGGCCGAGGTGCGTGACGCCCTGGTGGTTCTCGAAGCCCGTCAGCTGCGGCAGGCCCAGGCGCGGGTCGATGTCGGCGAGGACGTCGCCGACGCACCGCTCGCCCTCACCGCGCACGGTGACGACGTCCAGCAGGCCGAGGCCCTCCTGGCGCTGGCCCTGGTCGTTGACGAACTCCTGGCCGAGGATCTGGTACCCGGCGCAGACGGAGAAGACGATCGCCCCGTTCGCGACGGCGCGCTCCAGACCGCCGTCGCGCAGCAGGCGCTCCGCCGCCAGCCGCTGCGGCCGGTCCTCACCGCCGCCGATCAGGTAGATGTCGCCCGAGGTGGGGATCGGCTGGTCGCTGCGCACGTCCACGCGCTGCACGTCCAGGCCGCGCTGGCGCGCCCGGCGCTCCACCACGAGGGCGTTGCCCTGGTCTCCGTACGTGCTCAGCAGGTCGGGGTAGACCCACACCAGACGCAGGCTGTTGTCGCTCATGCTCTTGTCCTTTATGGGTACTAGTTGCCGACGCGGCGGCGCACGTCCTGGAAGGCGGTGTAGTTGGCGATCAGCTCGATCTGCCCGGGCGGCGCGAGCTGCACGGCCTCGTCGAGGGTCTCGCACACCCGGAAGTCCAGGCCCGCGACCTCGAGGCGGACCGCGAGGTCCAGCTTGCGGTCACCGATCACGAAGATCGGGTGGCCGGCCAGGCGCGGGTAGTCCACGTCCCACAGCCAGGAGGTGTCGGTGCCGTCGGCGCCGCGCGCGTTCACCGAGAGGACCACCGGGGTCGGCGGGGGATCGATCAGCGAAAACGTTTCGAGCCAGCCCGCCGGGTTCTTCGCGAGCAGCAGCCGCAGCTCACGGCCCTGGAAGGTGACGACGTCGTAGCGGCCTGCCACGGCCTGCACCTGGTACATCCGCTCCAGCGCGACCTGCGGCGGGACGCCGAAGACGGCGGCCACGGCGGCCGACGTGGCGGCGTTGGCCTTGTTGGCGCGGCCGGGCAGCTGGAGGTGGATCGGCCAGGCCGAGCCGTGCGGGTCCAGGACGTGGTCGCCGGAGAGCACCCAGCTCGGGGTGGGACGCCGGAAGCCGCACTCGCCGCAGAACCAGTCGTCGCCCGGGCGCTGCATGACACCGCCGCAGGAGGGGCACGACCAGGCGTCGTCCTTCCACTCCTGGCCGGCCGCCACCCACACCACGTTCTGCGAGGAGGATGCGGACCAGACGATCAGCGGGTCGTCGCAGTTCGCGACGATGACGGCCTTGGAGCCCGAGAGGCCCTCGCGCCACTTCTCCGCGAGCATGCGGGTCTCGGCGGCGCGGTCCAGCTGGTCGCGGGAGAGGTTGAGCAGGGCGATCACCTTGGGGGTGACGTCCCGGGCCACTCCGGCGAGGTACTTCTCGTCGACCTCGATGACGCCGTACTTGGCGTCCGAGCCGCCCGCCAGCGCCGAGGTGATGCCGGCCGGCATGTTGGCGCCGAGCGCGTTGGAGACGACCGGACCGCTGGCCCGCAGGGCCTCCGCGATCAGCCGGGTCGTCGTGGTCTTGCCGTTCGTCGCGGAGACGAGGACGACGTCGAGATGTTGCGCCAGCGCGCCGAGGAGATCGGGGTCGAGCCTGAGTGCGACCTTGCCACCGATCACCGATCCGCTTCCGCGTCCCGCGGCCCGCGACACCGCCGCCGCGGCCTTGCCCGCCGTCACGGCCAGCTTGGCCCGCGGCGAAAGCGGCTCCGTGTTGCCTGCCATCGTCCCTTGTCCTCCTTGCGTCGGTCGGCCCCAGCCTATCCAGTACCGGCCGGGGCCTTGACCGCGGCGCCCCCGGCCCGCCGCGGATCTCCTCATATAGTCGCCCGTCGTACGCTTACGGCCATGCGACAGCGCCCCATCCCCGGTACCACCGGCCTCGTCCGCACCATGAGCCTGCTGGGTGATCCGGTGCTCCACTCCGCTTGCGCGGAGGTCACGGAATTCGGTCCGGCCCTCGACCGGCTCATCGAGGACATGTTCGCGACGATGTACGCCGCCGAGGGGGTCGGTCTCGCGGCGAACCAGATCGGCGTCGGGCAGCGGGTGTTCGTGTACGACTGCCCCGACGACGAGGACGTCCGCCACGTCGGGCACATCGTCAACCCGCGGCTGGTGACGGCCGACGGGGACGAGTTCCGCGGGCCGGAGGGCTGTCTCTCGCTGCCGGGGCTGGAGGCGGGCACCGTGCGGTACGACCACGCGGTCGTCGAGGGCGTCAGGTCCGACGGCGCGCCGGTGCGGGTCTCGGGTACGGGGTTCTTCGCCCGTTGCTTGCAGCACGAGTGCGATCACCTGGACGGGACGGTGTACGCGGACCGGGTGACGGGGCTGCGGGCGCGGCGGTTGCGGCGGGCGATCCGCAAGACCCCGTGGGGCGCGCGGCCCCAGCACGGCTAGCCGCCCGCCGTACGTTCGGCCTCGGCCGGGCCGAACCAGCCTCGCCGGCGTTTGAGGCGCGGGTCCGGGCGGAGCCCGGTGCCCGGCGGAGCCGGGTTTCCTGGGGCTCCGCCAGATCGGC